>NZ_JBZAYA010000002.1:0-484933 GCF_058244265.1 Arthrobacter sp. SE2
AAAACAAATCGGTATCAACAAACTTGGCACACTATTGAGTTCTCAAACAACAGACGCAATTCGATTACTTCTCGGAACAAATTCAATTGAATTCGATGTTCCGCATTTCCTCGCTGCGATGTTTCTACTTTATTTCATTCATTTCCATTTTGCAAATCCAGGATTTCTCCGGAAATTCACCCAAATGGATCGAATTTCCCCACAGAGTCGATAAATCATCCGAGTCCCAGACTTTTCGTCTAAACCGGATTATTCACATTCAATGGGATTTTGTCGCAATTTATCCGCTTCAGCGGCAGCGACTCAGAAAACGATACACGCTCCTCCGGAGCCGCGCAAGTCGGCCCGGAGGAGCGTGCAATAGAGCGTCTGGCGCGCCCCCACAGGAACTCGCCATGGAACTAAATAGGCGTCAGACCGTCACTTCGACAGTGGCCAGATTCTTCTTCCCGCGGCGTAACAAAAGGTACCGGCCGTGAAGCAGCTCCGCCTGGTCGATGACGGCGTCGGGGTCGGTCACCTTGCTGTTGTTCACGTAGGCGCCACCCTCCCCCACCGTGCGTCGGGCAGCGGACTTGCTCTCGGACAGTCCGGAAGCAACGAGGAGGTCGACGATGCCCAGGCCATCCGCGCCGATCGAGGCAGACGGCAGCTCGGCAGTTGCGGATGCCAAGGTCACTTCGTCCAGAACCGAGAGATCACCGTTGCCGAACAGCGCAGCCGAAGCAGCGATCACTTTCTCCGTCGCGTCGACTCCGTGAACCAGCGAGGTGACTTCGTAGGCAAGCCTGCGCTGGCCCTCGCGTGCGAACGGACGCTCGGCGACAGCGGCTCCAAGCTCCTCAATCTCGGCGCGGCTAAGGAAAGTGAAGACCTTGAGGCGGTCAACGACGTCGGCATCCGCGGTGTTGAGCCAGAACTGGTAGAAGGCGTAGGGGCTGCACATGTGGGCATCGAGCCAAATGGCGTTGCCTTCGCTCTTACCGAACTTGGTGCCGTCCGAGTTAGTGATGAGGGGCGTGCCGAGGGCGTGGACAACCTTCCCATCGACCTTGCGGATCAGCTCCGTCCCGCTCGTGAGGTTGCCCCACTGGTCCGAACCTCCGGTCTGCAGCACGCAACCGTAGTCGCGGTTGAGCTGGAGGTAATCCATGCCCTGCAGGATCTGGTAGCTGAACTCGGTGTAGCTGATGCCCTCGTCCGAGTTGAGGCGGGACGCAACGGCATCCTTGCGGAGCATGGTGCCCACACGGAAGTGCTTGCCGATTTCGCGCAGGAAATCTATGGCACTCAGCGGCGCGGTCCAGTCAAGGTTGTTCACCATGCGTGCCGCGTTGTCTCCCTCGAAGCTGAGGAAGCGGCGGACCTGTGCCTGAAGGTAGCCGACCCACTCCGAAACGGTGTCCTTGGTGTTCAAGGTGCGTTCCGCCGTCGGGCGCGGATCGCCGATGAGGCCCGTGGAGCCGCCCACCAGGCCGAGCGGCTTGTGCCCGGCCAACTGCAGGCGACGCATGAGCAGGAGCTGGACAAGGTTGCCAAGGTGCAGGGACGGAGCCGTGGGGTCGAAGCCACAGTAATACGTGATCGGGTCCCCGGCGAGGAGCTTTTCCAATTCCGTTTCATCAGTGGAAACGTGGATAAGGCCGCGCCATTTGAGCTCTTGCCAGATATTGGCAAAGCCCGGGTCGTTGTGTTGGGACTCGAGGTTGTTTACGTGTGACACGAGTTCTAAGTTAGCAGGATTGCCGTTCGGCTTGCTTGCATGGCTCAGCGCTCGATACCCGCGGGCAACGGCGCGGCGGTGATGAGGCGCAGCCGCTGCGTCGGACGGGTCATCGCGACGTAGAGATCGCCCACCTTCCCGTGTTCGTGGTTCAGCATGGCAGCAGGCTCAAGAACCACGACACCATCGAACTCAAGGCCCTTGGCTTCCTTGGGGCTGATGACCACGATGTCCTGGGAGTAGCTGCCCGCTCCGGTGCCCACGCGGTGGCCATACACCCCGCGGAGGGCGGCTGCGGCGCGCGGCAGGAGGGCGCCGTCGGCGATCACCGCGAGGAGGCCGCCGTCGATCGCTTCCAGTTCTTCCGGAAGGATTTCAACGAGACGGTCCACCATCCCCGCTTCGTCCACGCGGTCCACGATGGGCGACCATTTACCTTCACGCACGGCCTTGGGTGCCGAGACCACCAGCCCAGCGCGGTTCGCCATGCGGACTGCCGCTTCTGCGATCTGCGAGGGTGTGCGGTAGTTGACGGTGAGTTCTTCGAGCTGCCAGCGGTCCCCGAACGACGGCGCGAGGGCACTTTGCCAGGAATTCGCACCGGCAGAGGAACTCGTCTGGGCGATGTCGCCGACGATCGTGAAGGACTTCAGGGGGCAGCGGCGGACCAAGAGCCGCCACTGCATGGGCGAGAGTTCCTGGGCTTCGTCAACCACGATGTGCCCGAACGCCCACGAACGGTCGCTCGTGGCTCGTTCCGCCGCTGTCAACCGTGTTTCGCGTTCCTGGTTCTGGTCCGCCAATTCCTCGGCCGTCATCAACACGTCGACCCCCATGGCCTCCATGTTGACCAGGGTCTGCTTAGCGTTGGCGATGTCGCGGGCACGATCGTGCTCTTGCTGTGCCAGTCCCCTGCCGGCGGCGGGATCCAGCTCGCCGAGGAGCTCAGCGGCCTCGTCGAGCAGCGGAATATCGGCTTCGGTCCACGGGGCATCCGCGGGGCGAAGAAGTAGCGCACGCTGTGCCGGTGTGAGATGCGGGGTGCAGGCTTCCAGGATGGCTGGCTTGCTGAAGAGCTCGGACACGAGCTTCTCGGGAGTCATCGGCATCCAGCACAGGTTCAGGACGATCCTGACGTCGCGTGCCGAACGGACGTCTTCGGCGAGGTAGGAACGGTCGGCGTTGTTGCCGATATTCGATTCCTCGACAATCTCCGTCAGCTGCTCCGTGAGTTCGCGCAGCAGAATCTTCACGAACGTCACGCGGGCTTCGTTGTGCGGCTTGCCGGTAGCGCGTGCCCTGTCCCGGGCGCGGCGGACTTGCCGCACGGACAGTGTGAGCTTGCGGGAATCGACCTCGAGGATGCGGTCCTCGGCGGGAGTCCGCTGGCGGTTGGCCACGGCGTTGGCAATCACGTCGGCCATGTTCAGCTTGCCCTTGAGCGCTGCGACGTCGGGATCCTGTTCCGGGACGGCATGGATCCCGGGCATGAGGCGGCCCAGGCTCGCCATGACGACGCCGGTCTCGCCGAGGGAAGGCAGGACCCGCTCGATGTAGTGCATGAACGACGAGGAAGGCCCGACGAGCAGGACGCCCGCGGACTTCAGGCGGTCACGGTGGGTGTACAGGAGGTAGGCGGCGCGGTGGAGCGCGACGGCCGTCTTTCCGGTACCGGGACCGCCTTGGACGACCAAGGCACCCGACATGGACGAACGGATGATCCGGTCCTGCTCGGACTGGATGGTGCCGACGATGTCCGACATGCGGCCGGTGCGCTTGGAATTCAGGGCGGCGAGGAGTGCACCCTCGCCCTGGAGCGAGGCGTTGTCCGCCAGCATGCTGGCATCCAGGACATCGTCTTCGATCGCTTTGACCTCGCGGCCTTGCAGGATCAGATGACGACGACGGCGGACGCCCTGCCGGTCGAAGGCGGTCGCCTGGTAGAAGTGGCCGGCTTCCGGGGCGCGCCAGTCGATCATAAGCCTCTGGAGATCCGCCGTGGACAGTCCGATGCGGCCGATGTACTGCGCCTCTCCGGTGTCCAGGTCGAGGCGCCCGAACACGAGACGGTCATCGACCGCGTCGAGCTGGGCGAGCCGGTCCTCGTACAGTGCCGCGAACGCGTCCCTTTCGGAAACGTTCTGCATGGTGCCCACCGCTCCGGCGCGCCGGACGTGCGCCAGCTGTTGGCGCTTTTCCTCCCGCAGCTCATCCAGGCGCGAGTAGAGACCGGCCACGTACTCCCGCTCGTGGATCAAATCAGCGTCGTGCATCGAAACGTTCCCCTATCGAAAAAGACGGACCGTCCATTCTACAGCGGTTTTGCTTGACGTGCGTGAAACTGCCCGCACGCCGGTGCGTCATACAATGTTCACCCGCCGCTAACCCTCTGAGCTTTTCCATCCGCACCTAGTGGTGCTTAAATGCTGCAATGCAGCACGACGTTGCCCTTACGCGACACGGCATCAGCCTGGTCCCACTCTCCCCTGCACATGCCGGTCCGCTCTTCGATTTCGTGGACTCCGGGATGTGGTCCGGCATGGCCGCCGAGCAGCCCTTGAGCGCCGCGGAACTGGCCGAACTCTTCGCAGCCCGCCTCGAAGATCCGGCAACCATTCCGTTCGCCGTTGTCGAGCAGCGGACCGGCGCCCTGCTCGGAACCACCTCGCTCTGCGAGCACAGTCCCCGCCAGCAGCGCCTGGAAATCGGCGGCACTTTTTACGGGCGCCCGTTCTGGGGTAGCCATGTCAATCCGGCGGCGAAACAGCTGCTTCTGGCCTATTCCTTCGATGTACTGGATGTCCACCGGGTTGGCTTCCGTTGCGATGCGCGCAATACGCGCAGCGCCTCGGCCATTCAGCGGCTCGGCGCGAGCCACGAGGGCACACTGCGCGGGCACCGCTTCGCTCCCGACGGGAGCCGCTGCGACACCGCCGTGTTCTCGATCCTGCGCGAGGAATGGCCCCACGTGCGCGAGTCCTTGCTTGGCCGCCTGGCGCCCTTCGAAGTGCCCGACAACCACTGCGCCTATGTCGCCGAACCGAGCAGGAGCGGACACGCCGCTTGAGGATTTCCCGGAGCGCCTAAGAAGGCCTCTAGACGGCGCGGCTCCGGCCCGGCTTGTAGCGGGACACCGTCGGATCCCCGGAAAGCCAGAACCGCCACGGGTAGTCGGCCGAACCGCCGTCGCCGGACACTCCGACACGGAGACCACTCGCGACTGCTGATGGCGCAGCCGGGGTAGCCGGAAGTTCGAGGCCGAACGGCTCGGCCAGGGCGTCGCGGCCGCTGTCCGCCGTGGTCAGCCCCATTGCGGAGGCGAGCCGCGCCGGCCCGCTGGCGAGATCGGTCAGAGACTTCGACGCCGGACGCCGGGACTGCGCCAAGGCGTGCCCGGCCACCACCTCCCCTGCCCGCAACAGCAGCGCGGACGCAACGCCGTCGGGACCGCAGACAATGTTGGCGCAATAGTGCATGCCATACGTGAAGTAGACGTAGAGGTGGCCTGCCGGACCGAACATGGGTGCGTTGCGGGCGGTGGGGCCGCCAAAGGTATGGGAGCCAGGATCGGGTTGACCCGAGCCCCGCGGACCCAGATACGCTTCCACCTCGCTGAGCCGGACGGATACCGTGCCCTCGGGAGTCCGGTGGCTGAGCACGGCGCCGAGGAGCAAAGGAGCAACGTCCCGCGGATCTCCGGAAAGAATGGCCCGGATGGCCTCCGCGGATTGGCTCTGCGTTGTCATGCCCAGACCCTAGCAAAATCCATCAGCTCGATCCGCCGCCGGTAATGTCCGATTTCCGCTAGGAAGAGCCTGCCGATGCTGAAAGGATGAAGCCATGGACTTTTGGCAGCGCTACCGTGCCATCGATGCGCGGGATCCCCGGTTCGACGGCCAGTTCTTCACCGCCGTCCGTTCGACGGGCATCTACTGCCGGCCGTCGTGCCCGGCACGGACACCCAAGGCAGAAAATGTGACCTTCTACGAAACCTCGGCCGCGGCGCACGAGGCCGGGTACAGGGCGTGCAAACGCTGCCTCCCGGAGGCGGTTCCTGGCACGCCTGCGTGGAACCTGCGCTCGGACGTCGCCGGGCGGGCGATGCGGCTCATCAACGACGGCGCGATCTCCCGCGTGGGCGTCGAAGGACTCGCCACCAGGCTGGGGTACTCCTCCCGCCAGCTCAACAGGATCCTCAGCCATGAACTCGGCGCCGGGCCGCTGTCCTTGGCGCGGGCCAGCCGTGCGCAGACGGCCAGGACGCTCCTGGTCTCCACCTCGATGAAACTCTCGGACGTGGCGTTCGCTGCCGGATTCAACAGTGTCCGCCAGTTCAACGACACCATCAACGAAGTCTTCGCCCTGACACCGACGGCGCTCCGAGCCACCGCGAAGCCCATTGGCCATCACGGCAGACCGGGCGAGGCTACCTCCCTGACCCTCACCCTCCCCTACCGGGAGCCGTTCGACACAGGGATTTTCGATTTCCTCGCGGCCCGCGCTGTCCCCGGCGTCGAGCTGGCGAACTCCAGCAGCTATACGCGGACCCTCCGCTTGCCACGCGGCAATGCGGCGTTCACCGTGGAGTACGACGCCGGGGCGCGCGGCGGCGCGCTGACCCTCGCCGTCAGCACCTTGGATCTCCACGATCTTCCCGTGCTCCTAAGCCGGGTGCGGCGATTGTTCGATCTCGACGCCGATCCCGTCGCCGTGGACGAGGCGTTGGCCTCCGATGCCAGGCTCGGCCCGTCAGTTTGCGATACGCCCGGAATCAGGGTCCCTGGCGCCGTGGATCCCCAGGAACTCCTCGTCCGCGCGATGATCGGCCAGCAAATCACAGTAGCCGCCGCCCGCACGGCGTTGACCCAACTTTCCGACGCCGGAACCGGCCTGCCGGAAGGGCACGCAGGACACGCACTGGGCCTGGATCGCCTGTTTCCCACGGCCGAGGAGATCGCCCGCTCGGGCCGCGAACTGCTGAAAGGTCCGCAGCGCCGCATAGATTCCGTGCTGGCAGCGGCAGCAGCCATGGCCGGCGGGGAACTCGACTTCGACTACGGCGACGACCCCCATACGCTGGCCGACAAACTGTTGCCGCTGCCCGGCGTCGGACCGTGGACTGTGGGCTACCTGGCGATGAGGGTCATCGGCGATCCGGACGTTTTCCTTGCCAACGATGCCGCGGTTCGGAACGGCCTCAAGAATCTAGCGGCCGCGGAAGGCCTGCCTGCCGACTTCCGCAACGTGAGCCCGTGGCGTTCCTACGCCACGATGCACCTGTGGCGGGCAGCGGCAAGCAAACGCGGCAGCGCTAGTGCGCCGCGGGAACGCTCGATGGCCACGGGAGAAGTTCCGGCAAGTCAACCCCGTCCGCGTCGGCAGAGGCCCGCAGGCTCCCCAGGTTAGGCGTGCGCCCGGCGAGCCAGGCTGCGATATCCGTGATCATGCCGTTGATGGCGACGGACTGCCGGCCCGAGCCGATGACCAGCTGCGGGAGGCCCAAAGGCTGAAGCACGAATTTCTGGTCCGTCGGCACACGGGCCGAGAGGAAATCGAAGAGATGCTCGCAGAATTGCCGGCTCCAGGTCTCCGGGCCGCGACCTGTTCCCAGATCCGTGACGTGGATGACCAGTTCGCGCCAAAGAGCCAAACCGCCGTCGAGCACTGTTCCATTCCGGTAGCTGATCCGGGTGTTCCAGCCGGACTCCACGAGTCCGTCGAAGGCCCTCAGTGCCCGGGCGAGGGCCGCGTCCGTGGCCACACGGTGTTCAGTGAGGCTGTGGCTCGCCGCCAGCTCAATGGCCTTCGTACGGCCCTCGTAGCCGCCGTCGTAGATGTCGATGGTCTCGCCGCGGGCGGCGTATTCCAGCTGGCGGGCCATGGCGTTCGAGATGCCGGCAATGTGAGCCAGCACGTGGCCGCGGGTCCACCCGGGCAGCTCGGAGGAGCTGCAACATCGGCGTCGTCGAGTTTGGCGACGACGTCGGTGACAGTGCCGGCTGCTTTGTGGAGCTCGGCAAGAAGCGCTGAGGTAGTGATCTCGGTCATAGCGCCATAGTATCCGACAGAGTTAACGGCTGTTAACGAGGATTAACTGACAACGGCGGGCATTTCGTGGCAGCTTTTGCGAACAACACTGCCGCGAAATGCCCGCGGGCGTGGGCCCCTTGTTGTTACCCGGCGTAGCCCCGAACCGCTGCGAGTTCAGCTTCGAGGGCAAGCAGTTGGCGCTCGACGGCGGCCGGGGCCGTTCCGCCCTGGGAGTTCCGGCTGTTGAGCGACCCTTCAGTGCTGAGCACGGTACGGACCTCGGGGGTAAGGTGCTCCGAAATGCCTGCGTACTCTTCGTCCGTCAGGTCCCACAGCTCAACGCTGCGCCCTTCAGCCAGCTTCACCGCCGCACCGGAGAGTTCGTGTGCCTCCCGGAACGGCACTCCCTGCCGGACAAGCCACTCGGCGATGTCCGTGGCAAGCGCGAAGCCCTGCGGCGCCAGGGATGCCATGCGCTCGGTGTTGAAGGCGAGCGTGGCGATCATGCCTGACACTGCCGGGAGCAGCACTTCCAAGGTGTCCGCGGCGTCGAAAACCGGTTCTTTGTCTTCCTGCAGGTCGCGGTTGTACGCAAGCGGCAGGCCCTTGAGGGTTGCCAACAGGCCGGCCAGGTTCCCGATGAGGCGCCCTGCCTTGCCCCGGGCGAGTTCGGCGACGTCCGGGTTCTTCTTCTGCGGCATGATCGAAGACCCCGTGGAGTACGAATCATGGAGCGTCACGAAGGAGAACTCCTTGGTGGCCCACAGAATGACTTCCTCGGAGACCCGCGACAGGTCGATGCCGATCATCGAGCAGATCCATGCGAACTCGGCGAAGACATCGCGCGAAGCGGTGCCGTCGATCGAATTGTGGACCGCCGAGAAAAACCCAAGATCCGCAGCGACGGCCTCGGGATCCAGGCCGAGCGAGGAACCGGCCAAAGCGCCGGAACCGTACGGCGAGACGCCGGCGCGCTTGTCCCAGTCCTGGAACCGCTGCACGTCGCGCAACAGTGCCCAGGCGTGGGCCAGCAGGTGGTGGCTCAGGAGGACAGGCTGGGCATGCTGCAAGTGCGTCCGGCCGGGCATGGCAACGCCACGGTGGGCCTTGGCCTGCTCAACGAGGGCATCGATCGTGGCGAGTACACCGCGGGCGATGATGCGTGCGTGATCGCGCAGGAACATGCGGCCCAACGTGGCCACCTGGTCGTTGCGCGAACGCCCTGCCCGGAGCTTGCCGCCCAGGTGGGTTCCCGCACGCTCAATGAGCCCGCGTTCGAGGGAACCGTGGACGTCCTCATCGCTCTCGGCGGGCTGGTAGGCGCCACTCGCGACGTCGTCATCCAGCAGGGTGAGCGCCGCGAGCATGCCTTCGAGTTCGCCGTCGTCCAGGAGCCCCGCTTTGTGCAGCACGCGGGCATGCGCCTTGGAGCCGGCGATGTCGTAGCGGGCCAGCCGCCAGTCAAAGTGCGTGGACTTGCTCAGTGCGGCAAGGGCGTCCGCGGGACCGCCGGCGAACCGGCCGCCCCACAGCGCACCTTCATTGGTCCCCGAATGCTCCCCAACCTCGCTCCCCACCCGCTCCCCAACCTCGCGAGCTCGGCTGGGGACCCCTGCGGGCGTGGCCCCAGGCTCGGCCGGGGACCCCGGCGTCCGTGGGCCCACCGAACGCTCCATCATTGGCCCGACACGCGCAGGTCACGGCCTGCAGCGACCTTGGAGGACATTCCCCACAGCTCGATGAAGCCCTTGGCCTGCGACTGGTCGAAGGTGTCGCCGGTGTCGTAGGTGGCGAGGTCGAAGTCGTAGAGCGAGGTCTCGGAGCGGCGGCCGTTGACAATGGCCTGGCCGCCGTGAAGGACCATGCGGATGTCGCCGGAGACGTACTTCTGGGTGTCCTCGATGAAAGCGTCGAGGGAGCGCTTGAGCGGGGAGAACCACTGGCCGTCGTAGACCAGCTCGGACCAGCGCTGGCCGACCGTGGCCTTGAAGCGGGCCTGCTCGCGCTCGATGGTGATGTCCTCGAGGTGCTTGTGGGCGGTGATGAGGGCCATGGCGCCCGGAGCCTCGTAGATTTCGCGGGACTTGATGCCGACCAGGCGGTCTTCGACGACGTCGATGCGGCCGACGCCCTGGGCACCGGCGCGGCGGTTCAGTTCCTGGATGACCTGGAGCGGAGTGTGCTTGACGCCGTCAATCGCCACCGGGACGCCGGCTTCAAAGGTGATGGTGACTTCGTCCGGTGCCGGCGGGAATTCCGGTGTGGCCGTGTAGTCGTAGATGTCCTTGGTGGGAGCATTCCAGATGTCCTCGAGGTAGCCGGTTTCGACGGCGCGTCCCCAGACGTTCTGGTCGATCGAGTACGGGTTCTTCTTGGTGGTCTCGATCGGCAGTCCCTTTTCCTCGGCGAAGGCAATGGCCTTGTCGCGGGTCAGGGCGAGGTCGCGGACGGGTGCGATGCACTTCAAGTCCGGGCCCAGCGTCTGGATGCCGACCTCGAAGCGGACCTGGTCGTTGCCCTTGCCCGTGCAACCGTGCGCAACGGTGGTGGCACCGAATTCGCGGGCGGCCTTGACGAGGTGCTTGACGATCACGGGACGTGAAATCGCCGAAACCAGCGGGTAGTGGCCCTGGTAGAGGGCGTTCGCCTTCAGCGTGGGCATGGCGTATTCGTTGGCGAATTCGTCGCGGGCGTCGGCCACGTAGGCCTCGACGGCGCCGCAGCCGAGGGCGCGCTGGCGGATGGTCTCCAGCGACTCGCCACCCTGTCCGACGTCGACGGCCACGGCGATGACCTCGGCACCGGTGGCTTCACCGATCCAGCCGATGGCTACGGAAGTATCAAGGCCACCGGAGTAGGCCAGAACAATACGCTCAGTCACGAGAGTGCTCCTTTGTTGTTGCTTGGTTCTTTTGAGTCAAATGCTTGGGTCGGGCCGAAGGCCCTGGTGGAACAGTGCCGGGTGGTTCAGTTGCCGGCCACCACTAGTTCCCCGGTCCGGCTTCCTGGGCCAACTGGAGGAATCGGGCTGCCAGCTCGGCGCCGCCGTCGGGATCCCGGGCAACCAAAAGCAAGGTGTCGTCGCCTGCGATCGTACCCAATACAGACGGCATCACCGAGTGGTCGATGGCCAAGGCGAGGAAGTTGGCGGCCCCCGGCGGCGTCCGCAACACCACGATATTCCCCGAAGCCTCCGCGGTGACCAATAGCTCGCCGCAAAGGCGCGACAGGCGCGCGTCCAGGATTTCCTGGGTGACACCGCTCCTTGCATTGCGGTCTCCACCCTCGCCGGGCACCGCATAGACCAGTGCACCGTCCTTGCCGCGCACGCGGACCGCCCCCAGTTCCACCAGGTCCCGGGAGAGGGTCGCTTGGGTGACCTGCACGCCGTCGTCCGCCAGCAAGGCCGCGAGCTCTGCCTGCGAGCGCACCGATTGACCCGTCAGGATCGCGGTGATCCGCGCCTGTCGGGCGGTCTTGGTGGCCGGGCTGGCACCTTGCGATGCAGGATGGGTGGACACTAGAACGTGCTCTCTCCGGTGCCCTCAACGGGGGAAAGCCCGTCGACGAATGCGAGTCCCGAGCGGTGCATCAGCCAGGCCATGAGCGCCTTCTGCGCGTGCAAGCGGTTCTCCGCTTCGTCCCAGACGATGGACTGGGGTCCGTCGATGACACCGGCGGAGATCTCGTAACCGCGGTAGGCGGGCAGGCAGTGGAGCACGACGGCGTCCGGTGCGGCGTGTGCCATGGCAGCCTCGTCCACGGAGTACTCGCGGAAGAGCTGCATGCGGGCCTCTTTTTCGGCTTCCTGGCCCATGGACACCCAAGTGTCCGTAGCGACAACGTCGGCGTCGTCGAGAGCTTCCTTGGCGTCAGTGGTGATGAGCACGGAACCGCCGGTCTCGGCGGCGCGCTCCTCCGCTTCCGCAACGATGTCGGCGGCCGGCAGGTAGCCTTCCGGACCCGAGATCCTGACGTGCATGCCCGCCGTGACCCCTGCGAGCAGGTAGGAGTTGGCCATGTTGTTAGCGGCATCGCCCAGATAGGCCATGGTGAGGCCCTTGAGTTCGCCCTTGTGCTCCTTGACCGCCAGGAGGTCTGCCAGTAACTGGCAGGGGTGGTAGTCATCGCACAGGGCATTGATGACTGGAACCTTGGAGTTTTCGGCCATGGCTACGAGGCCGGAGTGCGCCGAGGTCCGCCACACGATGGTGGAGACCATGCGTTCGAGGACCTTGGCGGTGTCCTCCACGGATTCCTTGTGGCCGATCTGCGCCTCGCCCGGATTGATGATGAGCGCGTTGCCGCCCATGTCGGCGATGCCGGTGGCGAAGGACACACGGGTACGGGTGGAGGTCTTGTCGAAGATGACGGCGACCGTCTTGCGCCCGTTGCCGGCAGCTGCGAACGGTTGGACGCTGTACGGTGCGGCCTTCATCCGAACGGCCAGCTCGAGCACTTCGGCTTGCTCGGCCGGGGTGAGGTCCGTGTCCTTGAGGAAGTGACGGGTGGTGTTCACTGTGCGTCCTTAGCGGTCAGGGGTGCAGCGGTCAGGGGTGCAGCGGTCAGGGGTGCAGCGTTCGGGGCTGCCGCGGCTTTGATGATGCCCGGCAGCGCGTCGAGGAAGCGGTCCGCTTGCTCGGTGGTCAGGATCAGCGGCGGGGCCAGCCGGATGGTGCGCGGGCCGGGGCTGTTGATGATGAAGCCCGCATCGAGCGCGGCCGTCACCATGGCGGGCGCGATGTCGGCGTCAAGGTCGAAGCCGATCAGGAGACCTTCGCCGCGCACTTCAGTGACGGCGTCGACGTCGGACAGTCCAGCCCGAAGGTGAGCGCCGACGCTGAGCACGTTCGCCAGCACGCCCTGGCTTTCGATGGCATGCAGGGTGGCGAGGGCGGCGGCCGTGGCCACCGGGTTCCCGCCGAACGTGGTTCCGTGCTGGCCCGCGGTAAGGAGGGACGACGTCGGCTCGCCGAAAGTGATGAGCGCGCCCACCGGGAAGCCGCCGCCCAGGCCCTTCGCGAGGGTCACGGCGTCGGGGACGATGCCGGCGTCTTCGCTGGCCAACCATTTGCCGGTCCGGCCGATGCCGGTCTGCACCTCGTCCAGGACCAGCAGCGCGCCGGCAGCGGTGGTGGCTTCGCGGGCCGCCTGCAAGTATTCGACACTGAGCGGGCGGACGCCGGCTTCGCCTTGGATGGGCTCGAGGAACACTGCGGCCGTGTTTTCGTCGACGGCGGCACGGAGGGCCTCGATGTCGCCGAACGGGATGTGCACGACCCCTCCGGGCAGCGGCTCGAAAGGCGCCCGGTACGCTTCCTTGGCGGTCAAGGCGAGCGCGCCCATCGTGCGGCCGTGGAAGGCACCTTCGAGCGCGATGATCTTGGTGCGCTTGGCTGACTTTGCACCGGCGGGCGCTGCACTGTTGCGCCGCGCCAGCTTGAACGCGGCCTCATTGGCTTCGGTGCCCGAGTTGGCGAAGAACACCTTGGAGCCGGCAGGAGCGTTGGTGAGGGCCAGCAGCTTCTCGGCGAGCGCGATCTGCGTGGGGCTCGTGAAGAAATTGGAGACATGGCCCAGCGTGGCCAGCTGGCTGGCGATGACCGAGGTGACGAACGGATGGGCATGGCCCAGGGCGTTCACGGCAATGCCCCCCAGGAGGTCAAGGTATTCCTTGCCGTCGGCGTCCCACACAAGGGCCCCTGCCCCGCGGACAAGGACCCGCTGAGGCGTGCCGAAGACTCCCATGAGCGAAGAAGAGTAACGGGCCAGCCAATCGCTTCCCGTGCTCTGGGAAACGAGCGTGGTTGCGGCGGCCTCCGCAGCGATGGCGGTCGAGCGAGAACCAACAGTTTCGTTCATGAGTTCACTTCCTCATCAGGGACGACTTGGGTTCCGATGCCCGCGGTCGTAAAGGTTTCCAGGAGCATGGAGTGCGGCAGGCGGCCGTCGACGATGTGCGCCCGCTCTACTCCTTCATCGATGGCCTTCAGGCAGGCAGCCATTTTCGGGATCATGCCGGACTCCAGGCGCGGCAACATCTCGCGCAGCTCCGTGGCCGTCAGCGAGGAGATGAGCGAGGACTTGTCCGGCCAGTTGGCGTAAAGGCCTTCGACGTCGGTCAGGATGACGAGCTTGGATGCGCCCAGTGCTGAGGCGACGGCCGCTGCTGCGGTGTCCGCGTTGACGTTGAGGACCTGCCCCGTGGTGGAGCCCGTGCCGTCCCCCTCGTCGAGGATCTCGGGGGCGACCGTGGAAATCACCGGGATGCGGCCGGCGTCGAGGATGTCCTCTATACCTGTGGGATCAACACCCACCACTTCGCCCACCAGGCCCAGGTCCACTTCTTCCCCGTCCACCACGGTGCCGGTACGCACGGCACGCAGGAGTCCGCCGTCTTCACCGGACATGCCGACGGCGTAGGGTCCGTGGGAGTTGATGAGGCCCACGAGTTCGCGGCCCACTTGTCCGGTGAGTACCATGCGGACGACGTCCATGGCCTCGGGAGTGGTGACGCGGAGGCCGCCCTTGAATTCGGATTCGATGCCCAGCCGGCCGAGCATCGAGTTGATCTGCGGGCCGCCACCGTGCACGACGACGGGGTGGATGCCCACGTGGTGCAGGAAGACGATGTCCTCAGCGAAGGCACGTCGAAGTTCCTCGTTGACCATGGCATTGCCGCCGTATTTGATCACCATGGTGGTGCCGGCGAAGCGCTGGATCCACGGCAGCGCCTCGATCAGGGTCGCGGCCTTGTCCTGGGCATCGCTCATGGAGGTATTTTCGCGGGTGTGCGCAGTCATGGTCATCCCCGTCTAGCTCGAGTAGGCGCTGTTCTCATGCACGTACTCGTGCGTGAGGTCGTTGGTCCAGATGGTGGCCTCGGCGTCGCCGGCCTGCAGGTCGATTTCCACGAGCACCTCGCGGGGCTCGAGATCTACCAGGTTGCGGTCGTCGCCGATGCTGCCGTTGCGGCAGATCTGGATGCCGTTCATGGAGACGTTGAGCTGGTCCGGTTCGAAGACGGCGTCCGTGGTGCCCACCGAGGACAGGACGCGGCCCCAGTTCGGATCCTTGCCGAAGATGGCGGTCTTGAAGAGGTTGGAGCGGGCCACGGAACGGCTGACGATTTCGGCGTCGCGCTCGCTCGCCGCGTTGAACGTACGGATGGCGATGTCGTGGCTTGCCCCTTCGGCGTCGCCGATCAGCTTGCGGGCAAGCTCGGCGCACACCTGCGTGATGCCGGCGCCGAGCTGCTCGGCGGACGGTATGGCCTCGGAGGCCCCGGAGGCCAGCAGGACGACGGTGTCGTTGGTGGACATGCAGCCGTCCGAATCCGTGCGGTCGAAGGTGACGCGCGTGGCGTCGCGGAGCACGACGTCGAGCTCTTCCGCCTGGACCTGGGCATCAGTGGTGAGCACGACGAGCATGGTTGCGAGGCCTGGCGCCAGCATGCCGGCGCCCTTCGCGATGCCCCCGACCGTGAATGGGTTGCCTTCGGCGTCGGTGCCGGTGAAGACTGCTTCCTTCGCCACGCTGTCCGTGGTCATGATCGCCGTGGCGGCAGCGGAACCGCCGTTCTCGGAGAGCTCCGCGAACGCCGCGTCGATGCCCGGGATGATCTTGTCCATGGGCAGTTGCTCACCGATGAGTCCGGTAGAGCAGACCACGACGTCGGAGGCGGAGATCCCGAGGACGGCCGCCACTTTCTCGGCGGTTGCGTGCGTGTTCTGGAATCCCTGGGGACCGGTGCAGGCGTTGGCCCCGCCGGAATTCAGCACCACCGCGTCGACGCGTCCGTCGGAGAGAACCTGGCGGGACCAGTGCACGGGAGCCGCAGCGACGCGATTGGACGTGAAAACGGCTGCTGCGGCTTTCAGGGGGCCGTCGTTGATTACCAGGGCGAGGTCGGGATTACCCGATGCCTTGATGCCGGCTTTGACGCCGGCGGCCCGGAATCCCTGGGGGGCGGTGATGGTCACGGGGCAACTCCTTGGACGTTGAGGCCGGCGGATTCGTCCAGGCCGAGGGCAATATTCATGGACTGCACAGCGCCGCCGGCGGTCCCTTTGGTCAGGTTATCGATGGCGCACGTGACAACCACTCGGCCGGAGTGCTCGTCGAAGGCCAGTTGCATGACGGCGTGGTTGGAACCCTGCACCGATTTCGTCGTGGGCCACTGGCCTTCGGGCAACAGATGGACGAACGGTTCGTCGTCGTACGCTTCAGCCCAGGCACTGCGGAGTTCGGCAGCTGTGACGCCGGCCTTGACCTTGGCAGTTGCAGTACTGAGGATGCCGCGGCTCATGGGCGCGAGGGTGGGAGTGAAGGACACGGTGACCGGTTCACCGGCGGCGTTGGAAAGTCCCTGTTCGATCTCGGGGGTGTGGCGGTGGCCGCCGCCCACGCCATAGGGACTCATGGACCCCATGACTTCGGAACCGATGAGGTTCACCTTGGCCGCTTTGCCGGCTCCCGAGGTGCCTGAGGCGGAAACAATCACGACGTCGTCCGGCTGGAGAAGCTTGTTGGCGAAGCCAGGTGTGAGAGCGAGAAGGGCCGACGTTGGGTAGCAGCCGGGCACGGCAATCCGCTTCGCGCCCTTCAGTGCGTCGCGCTGGCCGGGGAGTTCCGGCAACCCGTAAGGCCAGGTCCCGGCATGCGCCGAGCCGTAGAACTTTTCCCATGCCGCGGGGTCTTCGAGCCGGTGGTCCGCGCCGGCGTCGATCACCAGCGTGCCTTCCGGCAGTTGGGCGGCGATCCCGGCCGAGGCTCCGTGCGGGAGCGCCAGGAACACCACATCGTGGCCGGCGAGGTTCTCCACGCTGGTGTCCTCGAGAATCCGGCTGGCCAAACCATGGAGATGCGGCTGCAACTCCCCTAGTCTGGAACCGGCATTGCTGTGCGCAGTGATGGCACCGATAGTGACGTCCGGATGGCCTGCCAGGAGGCGCAACACCTCTCCCCCGGCGTAGCCGCTGGCACCGGAGACGGCAACAGAAATAGTCATGGCAAGACTATACAGCAAAACTATTCATGGTTGCCGATATTTATGCACGCCTTTTTCGAAACCCCCATCGAGGGCAGCTCACGGCCCGGCCTCTTTGGGGGCGTATGCTGAGTAGAGGGTGATCTAGACCGTGCAGCCGATCGTCGGTTGCAGCGTTGCCCGTTATTGTTACGGGGCAACTGCATATGTCACCGACCTCCACCACGGAACGTCCCACTAAGAGCGTCCGGCAGCCTAACGCCGTCGTGCTCAGCTATTCCGAACTCCTCAAGACGGTCCGCGCGGAAGGGCTTTTGAAGCGCCGCGTTGGTTTCTATATCAGCGTTTTTGCGGCGCTGGTCCTCTTGCTGACCGGCACCTGGTTTGGCTTCGCGCTGATCGGCCCCAGCTGGTATCAGCTCCTCATCGCCGCGGCCCTCGGCATCCTTTGTACCCAGTTGAGCTTCCTGGCCCATGAGGCCGGCCACCGCCAGATTTTTGCCTCCCGCAGGGCCAATGACTGGTCCGCGCGCATCCTGGCCACTTCGGTTGCCGGCATCAGCTACTCCTGGTGGGAACAGAAACACGGCGCACACCACAACAACCCGAACGTGATTTCCAAAGACCCGGACATCAAGACCGGAGCCTTGGCTTTCCACGTTGAAGCCGCCGCAGGCAGGCAGGGACGCTTCGCGTTCCTCACGCGCAGGCAGGGCTGGTTCTTCTTCCCGCTCCTGATGCTGCTGGGCATCAGCCTGCAGTGGGAGTCCCTGATGTACATCCTTCGGCCGGGAGCCATCAAGCACCGCTGGGTGGAGACCCCCATCCTTCTGGCACGGCTCCTCGCACTCCCAGCCCTCGCCTTCACCTTCCTTCCGCTTGGCATGGCATTTGCCTTCCTGGGCGTCCAGATCATGGTGTACGGCTTCTACATGGGCGCTTCCTTCGCCCCCAACCACAAGGGCATGCCGGTCCTGCCTACCGACTCCCGCGTCGATTTCCTGCGCCGCCAGATCCTGACTGCCAGGAACATCTCCGGCGGACCCTTCATGAACATCCTGCTGGGCGGTCTCAACCACCAAGCCGAACACCACCTGTTCCCGGACATGGCCCGCCCCCACTTGCGCCGTGCCTCGGAAATCGTTCGAAGCTACTGCGAAGAGCACTCCATTCCCTATACCGAAACCACGCTGATGCAGTCATACGGAATCGTCGTGCGGTACCTCAATGAGGTAGGACTCGCCGCAGGCCGCGGCTTTGACTGCCCCGTTGCCTCCGCGCACGGCAGGGGCTGACACGGCCGGAAGTCCGCCGGACACATTACGGCGAACCACGGCACCGAGCCGCTGACTGGACACTCGACGGACTCCGCTCCCTAGGATGGTTGTGTGAATGCGGGCACGAAAGTGCCTCGACGGAGAAGGAGACCTATGACGCACGCAATCATTGCCCGGAAAGCCGGAGGACCCGAAGTCCTCGAACTCACCGAGGCAGAGGTCCCGGTTCCGGGTCCGCGCCAGCTCCTCGTCAAAGTTGCGGCCGCCGGAGTGAACTTCATTGACACTTATCAGCGCAGCGGCATCTACAAGGTTGAGTATCCGTTCACCCCCGGCTCAGAGTCGGCGGGCACCGTGGAGGCCATCGGCGCAGACGTCGAGGACTTCGCCGTCGGGGACAGGGTCGCTACCGCTGAAGGATCCCGCAGCTATGCGGGGTACACCCTGGTAGATGCCGACAAAGCACTTCCGGTGCCGGACGGCGTCGACGACCACACAGCGGCTGCCCTGCCGCTGCAGGGAATGACCGCGCACTACCTGATCAACTCATCTTTCCGCGTGGAACCCGGCCAGACGGTCCTGACCCATGCCGGTGCCGGTGGCGTGGGACTCATCCTGACGCAGTTGCTCAAGGCCCGGGGTGCACGGGTCATCACCACGGTCTCCTCGGACGAGAAGGAAGCCCTTGCCCGGGAAGCCGGCGCGGACGAGGTCCTGCGTTACACCGGATTTGCGGACAAGGTCCGCGAGCTCACCGAGGGCGATGGCGTCAACGTGGTGTACGACGGCGTCGGCAAGGATACTTTTGACGGATCCCTTGCGAGCCTACGCATCCGCGGCTCGCTCGTCCTGTTCGGGGCAGCATCCGGACCGGTTCCTCCCTTTGACCCCCAGCGACTGAACGCGGGCGGATCGTTGTCCCTGACACGCCCCACGCTAGGCCACTTCCTGCAGAACCCGCAGGAGCGCCGCTGGCGTTCGGCCGAAGTCTTCGGCGCTGCAGCCAGCGGCACGCTCAAGGTCAGGATTGGCGGAACATACCCGCTCGCCGAAGCCGCCCAGGCTCATCGCGATCTGGAAGCCCGCAAGACCACGGGCAAGGTACTGTTGGTCCCGTAATCGAAGCAACGGCAACGCGACCGCTGACACTTTTTGTTCACCTCAATCCGAGAAGCTTCGAACGTGACCCAGGAACATGAACTCCCGGCGGACAGCCTGGAACTGCAAGTAGTGCATCCGCCCCAGCTGCAAGGCTCGGCGGCCGCACCGCCGGCACGCACGCTCATGGAGATCCTCCAGGACACGGCCCGGACATTCCCGGAGGCCTCGGCCCTCGATGACGGGCACAAGTCACTGAGCTATTCAGAACTCGTGGCGCAGGTGCGCGGTTTTGCTGCCACCCTCAACGCAGCCGGGCTGGGCCCCGGAGACAAGATCGGCGTGCGGGTCCCCTCCGGATCCAACGATCTCTACATTGCCATCCTCGCGATCCTTTCGGTTGCGGCCGCCTATGTGCCCGTGGACGCGGACGATCCCGAAGAACGGGCGCGGCTCGTTTTCGGAGAAGCCAAAGTGTCTGCCGTCGTCACCAAGGGCCGCAGGATCGACGTGTCCGCGGAGCGGCCGACACCGCACCCGGCTCCGCGTTCCCCAGGGCTGGATGACGATTCCTGGGTCATCTTCACCTCAGGTTCCACGGGCACGCCAAAGGGTGTTGCGGTGCAGCACCGTTCCTCCGCCGCTTTTGTTGACGCCGAAGCCCGGATTTTCCTCCAGCAAGATCCCATAGGCCCGCAGGACCGGGTCCTCGCCGGCCTTTCAGTGGCCTTCGACGCTTCCTGCGAGGAGATGTGGCTGGCGTGGCGGAACGGTGCCTGCCTCGTCCCGGCCCCGCGCGCCCTGGTGCGTTCCGGCATGGACCTTGGCCCATGGCTCATCAACCACGGCATCACAGTGGTGTCTACCGTTCCCACGCTCGCGGCCCTGTGGCCCGCGGAGGCCCTCGAGAACGTGCGCCTGCTCATTTTCGGCGGCGAGGCCTGCCCTCCCGAACTCGCTGAGCGCCTCGCGGTGGACGGCCGCGAGGTATGGAACACGTATGGCCCCACCGAAGCGACCGTCGTGGCCTGCGCGGCTCCCCTAGGCGGGGATGGACCCGTCCGGATCGGTCTGCCGCTCGACGGCTGGGACCTCGCCGTCGTCGATGCTGCCGGGGTTCCAGTCGGGGAAGGCGAGACGGGCGAACTGATCATCGGCGGCGTCGGACTGGCCCGCTACCTCGATCCGGCCAAAGACGCAGAAAAGTACGCACCCATGCCGTCCCTGGGGTGGGAACGTGCGTACCGCTCCGGCGACCTCGTCCGCTACGAGGAAGCCGGCCTCATCTTCCAAGGCCGCGCGGACGAACAGGTCAAGCTGGGTGGCCGGCGCATCGAACTCGGCGAAATCGACGCCGCCCTTCAGGCCCTCCCGGGAGTCGCTGGTGCCGCGGCTGCAGTCCGCACGACGGCGGCAGGGAACCAGATACTGGTCGGTTACCTGGCTCCGGCAGGACCCGAGGACATCGATCTCGCAGCTTCCCGCGAGCTGCTCACGGAAAGCCTGCCCGCCGCGCTGATTCCCCTGCTGACGGTCGTGGATTCGCTTCCGACGAAGACAAGCGGCAAAGTGGACCGGCATTCCCTTCCCTGGCCGTTGGCGGGCGCGGGCGCCGCGGATGCCGACAAGGCGCCACTCAACCTGCCCGAGGACGCCCAGTGGGTCGTTGAGCAATGGGAAAGCGTCCTCGGCTCCGGCGTCACCTCGCTCGACGCCGACTTCTTCGCCTATGGTGGCGGCTCCCTCGCCGCGGCCCAGCTCGTCTCGGCGCTGCGTGTGCGCTACCCCACCATCACGGTGGCCGAAATCTACGCAACACCCCGCGTCGGCGCCTTGATCGACGCCGCACGGCAGTCTTTGCCCGAAGGCGGCATCCAGGGACCGGCGGCCGAACGCACAGTTCGCCCAACCTCCCGTAAATCGCAGATCTTCCAGACCCTGATGGGGATCTTCCTCAACATCCTGGTGGGCATGCGTTGGCTCACGTACCTCATGGCTTCGAACCATTTGCTGGCCGACTTCGCCGGTTTCACAGCCGCTCCCGTAGTGTCCTGGTGGTGGATCCTGGCATCTTGGCTGGTGTTCGTGAGCCCGCCGGGACGCATGGGCATCTCGATCCTGGCCGCGCGGACCCTCCTGCGTGGAGTCAGCCCCGGAACCTACCCGCGCTCAGGCAAAGTCCATTTGAAGCTGTGGCTGGCCGAGCAGATCCAGGACCTTTCGGGCGCCATCAGCCTCGCCAGCGCTCCGTGGGTTCCTTATTACGCCAGAGCGCTGGGTGCGAAGATCGGGAACAACGTCCATTTGCACTCCTTGCCTCCCGTCACGGGGCTCCTGTCATTGGGCAGCGGCTGCAATATCGAACCCGAAGTGGATCTCTCCGCCTGGTGGATCGACGGTGACTACGTCCACATCGGTGCAGTCCATGTAGGTGCTGGCGCCACGGTGGGCTCCCGCAGCACGCTCATGCCGGGAACCAGCATCGGCGCAGGTGCGCGCGTGGAGCCCGGGTCCGCCGTGTTGGGCAAGGTCAAGGCCGGGCACCTTGTTGCCGGCTCCCCCGCCGAACGCCGCGGCAAAGCCAAGAATGGCTGGCCCGAGACCCCTTCGTCGCACCATCTGATCGGCAGGCTCTGGTTTGCGGCATTCGCTGCGGCCTCGGCGCTGCTTGCCTTGATCCCCTACATTTCGGCATTCGTCGCCGCGATCGTCATCCTGGCCTTCATCCAAGGCAGGAGTTCCCTGCAGGATGCCTTCCCGGAACTCCTGCTTGCCGTTCCCTTGGCAGCACTGGCTTGGTTCTTCTGCAATCTCCTGCTGATTCTGGCGACCACACGGATGCTCGGCGTCGGTCTCAGGGAGGGGTATTACCGGGTCCGCAGCCGCGTTGGCTGGCAGGTTTGGGCCACCGAACGTGTGCTGGACATGGCGCGGGACCTGCTCTTCCCCATCTACGCGAGCCTCTTCACCCCGGTGTGGCTGCGCCTGCTGGGCGCCAAGGTAGGCCGTAATGTGGAGGCTTCCACGGTGCTGCTGCTGCCACGCATGACGACTATCGGCGAAGGCGCGTTCCTCGCGGACGACACCATGGTGGCTTCCTACGAGCTTGGCGGCGGCTGGATGAAGATCGGGCCGGCCAAGATCGGCAAACGCTCGTTCCTCGGCAATTCCGGTATGACTGCGGCAGGCCGCAGCGTGCCCAAGAACTCACTGGTCGCGGTGCTGTCGGCCACGCCGGCGAAGGCAAAATCGGGCACCTCCTGGCTCGGCAGTCCGCCCGTCAGGCTGCGCCGGACCGCAGTCAATGCGGATCTGAGCCTCACCTTCAACCCGCCGCTGGCCCTCAAGACCAAACGGGCCCTGTGGGAACTGTGCCGGCTGGTGCCGGTCATCCTGACGGTGGGGATCGCCGTCGGGATCATGCTGGCCCTCGACTGGATCGCCACCGAGTCCTCCTACTGGCTTGCAGCCGTCCTTGGTGGCGTCGTAGTCCTCGCCGCGGGCGCCTTGGCCGCGGCCAGTTCGGTCGCCGCGAAGTGGATATTGGTGGGACGCATCAAAGAGGGCGAGCATCCCCTGTGGAGCTCGTTCATCTGGCGCAACGAAGTGGTGGACACCTTCATCGAGATGGTCAGCGCTCCCTGGTTTGCGCGTTCGGCATCCGGCACGCCGGCGTTGGTGTGGTGGCTCCGGGCGCTCGGAGCGAAAATCGGCCGGGGTACCTGGTGCGAGAGCTACTGGCTGCCGGAAGCCGACCTCGTCACTCTCGGCGAAAGCTCCACGGTCAACCGTGGCTGCGTGGTCCAGACACATCTCTTCCACGACCGCATCATGAGCATAGACACGGTGGTCCTCGGGGACGGCGCCACGATGGGCCCGCACGGCGTCATCCTGCCGCGCGCGAGCATCGGGGCGGGCGGAACGGTGGGACCGGCGTCGCTGGTCATGCGCGGTGAGACTGTTCCCGCGGGCACGTACTGGATGGGCAACCCGGTCAGCCCGTGGTCCGGACCGTAGCGTAGATTGGCAAGAGGGCGTGAAATACGAGCCCATGACAACAGCGGCACAACAAGCTACACGGAGGCAGCCAGCGCACATGAGCCCTAGCGAACCAGGAATAACCACAACTGCCGCCGATCCCTACACGCTGCACCACGGGAGCACGGCATTCCAGGTGCTGCGGTATGAATTGGACCTGGACTACAGTCTGGGCAGCAACCGGCTCAACGGGCGCGCAATGCTTCGTTGCATAGCCCTCGAAGACACGGACTCGGTGATCCTGGATCTGGTGGGCCTAAAGGCTTCCAAAATCTTGATGGACGGCAAGAAAGTGCCGAAGTTCAGTACCCGCGGTGAGCACCTCGTGATCACGGCCAAAGACCGGTTGCGGACAGGCCAGCGCTTCACGATTGAGCTCCGCTACGACGGCAATCCTAAGCCGCGCCGGGGACTGTGGGGCGAGGTCGGTTGGGAAGAGCTCGACGACGGCGTTCTGGTTGCCGGGCAGCCGAACGGCGCCGCGTCCTGGTTCCCGTGCAACGACCATCCGCGGCACAAGTCCAGCTACTTGATCAGTATCACCACCGACGACAACTACCGCGCCATCTGCAACGGCCGCCTCGTCTCCCACAGCAGGAAATCAAGCCGCGAAACCTGGGTCTACGAACAGGGCGAGCCGATGGCAAGCTATCTCGCCACTGTGCAGATCGGACGCTACCGGCTTCACCAGCTCAGCCCCTCCCTTGGTGGGGTCCGCACGGGGACCGCCCATCATGCCGCAGCCTTGCGGCAGGCCCCGGTGCCGCAATTCGTTGCTGTCTCCCCCGGTTTGTTGACCGAGGCCCGCGAAGGCCTGGCCCGGCAGGCCGACATGATGCGCACCTTTGTGGACTGTTTCGGTCCGTATCCCTTTGCCGAATACACGGCCGTCGTGACCGAGGACGAACTGGAAATTCCCCTTGAGGCCCAGACGCTCTCGATCTTCGGCCGGAACCACATGGAGCAATCGTGGGATGCGCAGCGCCTCATCGCCCACGAGCTGTCCCACCAGTGGTTCGGCAACTCGCTCACGGTGAGCAGTTGGCGGGACATCTGGTTGCATGAGGGCTTCGCGTGCTACGCCGAGTGGATCTGGTCCGAGGAAGCCGGCGTCATGTCCCTCGCCAACCGGGCAAGGGCTGCGTGGCGCAAGCTCGACGCGGGCGCCCAGGACCTGGTGATCGGCGACCCCGGACCGGAGCACATGTTCGATGACCGCGTCTACAAGCGCGGGGCCCTCGCCCTCCACGCCGTCCGCCTTGCATGCGGTGACCCGGCGTTCTTCGGATTGTTGCGGCACTGGACCGGGGCCAAGCGCCACAGCTCGGTGTCCACGGCGGAATTCATCGCCGCGGCCAACGCTTACGTGCCGGGGCTCGACGCGGCCGGTGTCCTGGAACCGTGGCTGTACCAAGCAAGGCTGCCCGCTTTCGGCTGATCCTGAAATTCAAGCTAATCCAAGGATTCAACGGGACGTTACCGCGAGGGCAGCAACCAGTCCGGCAGGAAGATCACGGCCGTCGGCGCTGGCCGGAAGCTCCAGGTCCCACAGCCCCGGACTATCAAGCACCTCGAGGGAATCAGGGGCAACCCTGAGCCCTTCCCCCGTCATCTTCAACCAGGCTTCCTTGCGCGCCCACAAGCGTGCGCGCGCTTGCGCCCGGCGCCCGGGTTCCAGCGCCGTGAGATGGCGCCGCTCCCGTGCGGTCAGGGCAACGTCGTCAAAGCCGGCGAACTCCGTACCCGCGGCATTCTCCAGATCGACGCCCAACCGGAGCCCCGGTTCCGGATGCACGACGGCGGCAAACAACACCCAGCCCGACGACCGTGAGGCGCTGAGCGCCAAGGGTGCGGGGCCGCCGTCGAGCAGGTATCCAGGCCGGCCATGCGCGATGTCCGGACCAGCACCGCATTCCGGGCACTCGTAGGCCGCCTCGAGCTTCGATGCTGGAACACCCAGGAGGGTCGCGGCAAAGTTCTGCTGGGCCAACCTGGACGCCAGGAATTCCAGTCGCAGGACCGGGGCCATGGCGTCTGCCCGAAGGGTCTCGGCCGGAGACAGCAACTCCGCCGCCATCTTCTCGATGGCGGCGGAATCAGCAGGATCCAGGGGCTGGATGTGAACAGCCAACCCCTGGATCCCCGGGTTGATACTCGTCAGCGCTGGACTGCTCCGAATCGCTCTGCGGCGACGGCGACGGCGGCCTCGCGTGCCTCCGATGCCTCGTCGGCGGTCAGAGTGCGGTCCGTGGCACGGAATCGCAACCCGAACGCGAGCGACTTCTTGCCGGCTTCGATTCCCTGGCCCGCGTAGACATCGAACAAGGCGACGTCTTCGAGGAGTTCCCCGGCGCCTTCCCGGAGTGCAGCCAGTACGGCGTCCGCCGGAACGTCTTGCGGCACCACGAGGGCAACGTCCTGCGTGGCCACCGGAAAACCGGAGATGTGCTTGGCAACAATGACGTCCGGAGCGGCGTCGAACAGTGCATCCGCGTTGAGCTCGAGCGCCACGGAGCGTGCCGGCATGTCATGTGCGGCGAGCAACTTGGGGTGCAATTCGCCGGCGTAGCCCACGACGTCGCCGGAGCGGAGCGCCAACTGGGCGGCACGGCCCGGGTGGAACGCCTGGTGGCTGCCCTGGCTGACCACGAGCTCCACTCCGAGGACGTCGCCGACGAGCCGGGCAACATCCAGGCCGTCGGCCCAGTCCCAGGCACGCGGAGTGTGGGCCGCGGCTGCCGGGGAATCATGGCCCGTCAAAACAGCGGCGATGTGCAGCGGCTGGTCCGGGACGCCGTCGTACAGTCCGTCAAGGACCTCGTCGGAAGGCTTGACGCCCAGCGGCGGGATGGACGCCGTGCCCAGCTGGCCGTCGGGAAGGAAAACCGAGCCTGTCTCAAAGAGCGCGAGGTCCCGGAACCCGCGGGAGTGGTTACGGCGGGCAACCTCGATCAGGCCGGGAAGCACGGAGGTACGCAGGTAACCATGTTCCTCGCTGATCGGGTTGGCCAGTTTGAGGGCGGTGCGCGCCGCGCCTTCCTCCGCAACTCCGAAGGTGTCATTCGCCGACTTGGAGACGAACGGATAGGAGAGGACCTCGGTGAGCCCTGCGTCGGCCAGCGCCTGGACCACGCGGCGTTTCTGCTGCTGGGTCCGGGTCAGGCCGCGGCCTGGAGGGGCGACGGGAAGGGTGGCCGGGATGTTGTCGTAGCCAACCAGCCTTGCGATTTCCTCGGAGAGGTCTTCCTTGGTTTCCAGGTCATTGCGCCAGCTCGGTGCCGTGACCACATAGGAGCCGCCCACCTCGTCCCTCAGGACGATGGCGCCGAGGTCCTTAAGGGAACCCGTGATCTGCTCTTCCGTGAAGTCGATGCCGATCCTGGAGGCCGCGTAACCGGCCGGCAGCTCGATGGTCACGGCGTCCGGTGCTGTCCCGACGTCGGTGCCGGCTTCGTCTGCCGTTCCACCGGCCAGTTCAACCAGGAGGTCAACGACGCGTTGGGCAGCAACGTTGGCAACCTGCCAATCCACTCCGCGTTCGAAGCGCTTGGACGCCTCTGACGGCAGCTTGTGCCTGCGGCGGGACCGCCCGATCGAGACCTCGTCGAAGTGCGCAGCCTCGACCAGGATGTTGGTGGTCGAATCGGAAACCTCGGTGTTGGCTCCACCCATGACGCCGGCGATGCCGATCGCGCCGGAGTCGTCGGTGATCAGGAGGTCTTCGACGTCGAGCGCACGCACTTTGTCGTCGAGGGTGGTGATCTTCTCTCCCGCGACGGCGCGGCGGACCACGATATCGCCGGAAAGCTTGTCGAGGTCGTAGCAGTGGTTCGGCTGGCCGAGTTCAAGCATCACGTAGTTGGAAATGTCCACGGGCAGCGAAATGGAGCGGATGCCTGCCAGGCGCAGCCGGGAGACCATCCACGGCGGGGTAGGGCGGGTGGCGTCCACGCCGCGGACCGTGCGGGCTACGAAGCGGTCACAACCGGGCTTGCCGTAGATGGGAGCATCGTCATTGAGCTTGACCCCGTAGCCGCCGGAGAGTGCCGCAGGGGCATTCACCTTCGCTGCCGGGTCCGTGAAGACGGTTCCGGTGGCGTGGGCATATTCGCGGGCGACGCCGCGGATCGAGAACGCATAGCCGCGGTCCGGAGTGACGTTGATTTCGGCGGCTTCGTCGTAGAGGCCAAGGAGGGACATGGCGTCGGTGCCGATTTCGGGATCCAGGCCAATGCGGGAAAGCACCAGGATGCCGTCGTGGTCCTCACCGATGCCGAGTTCGCGTACGGAGGCGATCATGCCTGCGGACAGGTGCCCGTAGGTCTTGCGCGCGGAAATGTGGAAGTCACCCGGGAGCACGGCGCCCGGGAGGGTGACCACAACCTTGTCTCCCTCGACGAAATTGTGGGCACCGCAAATGATGCCCTGTACACCGGAGGGGTCGATGCCCTTGCCGGTCAGGGTCTGCTCCTGGCCTTCGGGGACCACGCGGACCTGGCACCAGTTGATGGTCTTGCCGTTGCTCTGCGGTTCCTTGACGAGGCTCAGGACCTGGCCCACCACGATGGGACCCTTGACTTCGTCCGTAGGGCGGTGGACCGCTTCTTCTTCAAAGCCGACCTTGACGAGTTCCGCCATGACGTCTTCGGCCGTTGCGTCGGCCGGAACCTGCGCGAATTCACGCAGCCATGAAAGTGGGATACGCACTGTTAGATCTCCATCCCGAAGTGCTCGCTGAAACGTACATCGCCTTCGATCATGTCGCGCATGTCGCCGACCTCGTTGCGGAACATGAGCGTGCGCTCGATGCCCATGCCGAAGGCAAATCCTGAATACTCGTCCGGGTCGATGCCGGCAGCGCGCAGGACGTTGGGATTGACCATGCCGCAGCCGCCCCATTCGATCCAGCGAGGGCCGCCCTTGGCACCGGGGTGCCAAATGTCCAGCTCCGCGGACGGCTCGGTGAACGGGAAGTAGTTGGGACGCAGGCGGATCTGTGCCTCGTCACCGAACATCTGCCGGGCGAAGTGCTCCAGAGTTCCGCGCAGGTCAGCCATGCTCAGCTTCTTGTCGATGGCAAGGCCCTCGAACTGGTGGAACACGGGCGTGTGGGTGGCATCGAGTTCATCGGTGCGGAATACCTTGCCCGGGCACAGCACATAGATGGGCACTTCGCGCTCCAGCATGGAACGGACCTGGACCGGGGAAGTGTGCGTGCGCATGAGCAGGTGAGCCTCGGGAGGCTCCACGAAGAAGGTGTCCTGCATTTCGCGGGCGGGGTGGTCGGGCTTGAAGTTGAGGGCGTCGAAGTTGAACCACTCGGACTCGACCTCGGGCCCTTCGGCGATTTCCCAGCCCATGCCGACGAAGATGTCGGCCACGCGATCTTGCAGCGTGGACAGCGGGTGGCGGGCACCGGCACGGCGCCGCCGCGGCGCTGCCGTGACGTCGACGGTTTCCTCCACAAGGATGCGGGCGTCATTTTCGGCTTCGAGCACAGCGGTCCGTGCTGCGAGCGCCTGGTTGACGCGGCCACGGGAGGAACCCATGAGCTTGCCTGCGGCGGCCTTCTGCTCCTTGGGCAGGCCACCGATTTCACGGTTGGCAAGGCTCAAGGGCGACTTCTCGCCCGTGTGCGCCAAGCGGACGGCTTTGAGTTCTTCGAGGGAGGATGCAGCAGCAATCGCGGCGACGGCTTCCTCAACGGCAGCGGTGATGGCGGCTTCATCCAGAGGGTTCGGGATGGCAGCGCCCGGCAAAGTGTCAGTCATCTACTGTTCTTAGCTACGAGTCGGAAATGGTCTTCACCAGGCAGGGCCATGGCAAAAGCAGGAGCGATGCTCGCTGGACGCGTCCGGCGGGCACTAACACCCAGTCTAGTAGAAGCGTTCGGCGGGGCTTTAACCCGTGACACCGTCCGGACGGCGTTCGCCAGCGCCCAGGGCTAGCATGGCCTCATGACACCGGTCCGCACCATCACTGTCACCGGAGAAGGAATGGCTGAAGCCGTTCCCGACCTGCTCACGCTCACGCTCGCTGTCGAGGTCAGGCGCGACGCCGCCGAAGCGGCCTATGACGACGCCGGAGAGATCGCCTCGGCCGTCACGGAGGCTTTGCGCGGGCATGGTGTGGCCGGTCTTGACCTGCGGACCAGCGGCCTCAATCTGCGTGCCGAACTCGTCTGGTCCGAAAACCAGGGGCAAAAGGTCAGCGGCTATGTTGCATCAACCACGCTGGTTGCCCGGGTCGGGCCGCCGTCAGCGGCCCCCGCGGCCATATCCGCCGCGGTGGTTGCAGGCGGTGACAGCCTCCGCATCAACGGGATCGAACAAGGATTTACGGATGCCTCGGCCGTTGCGGCGCGGGCACAAGAGGCCGCATGGCGGGAAGCCGAAGCGAAGGCGGCCCGGTTTGCCGCACTTGCCGGCGGCCGGCTGGGGCAGGTCCTATCCATCGACCAGCGGCCGGGGCATGGATCGCCGGTGCCGATGATGGCCGGTATGCAGCGCGCCTCAGCGAGCGAGGGCGTGCCCATCGAAGCGGGCTCGGTGGCGGTTTCCACGAGCGTTGTGGTGCAGTGGGAACTGGATTCGACGGCTCCAGCCTTGTGAACCGCGCCAGCCTAGTGAACGGCGCCCGCGGACAGTTTCGCGTCCACAGGAGTCTCAAGCGCAGTGCGAACGACGACGGCGATCCCCCGGCCCATGTCCCGCGTCGCCATGCCGGGCGCGGCACTGCCCCGCGGCAGCTGCGCTGTGTCATAGGGGACGTGGATGAAGCCGCCCCGGGGGCGGGGCGCAACAGCCCCGGCGAGCTCGTGCATCAGGGCATAGAACACGTGGTTGCATACGTACGTCCCGGCGGTCTGCGAGACTTCGGCGCGGATTCCAGCGATCTGAAGCGCTCGCAGCGCGGACTTCACCGGCAGCGTGCTGAAGTACGCCGCGGGCCCTTCCGGTACCACCGGCTCGTCGATGGGCCTGTTTCCGGCATTGTCCGGGATTCTGGCGTCATCGCAGTTGATGGCCACGCGCTCCAAGGAGAGCCGGTCCCGGCCGCCGGCGAGCCCGACGCAGATGACTAGCTCCGGGCGCACCCTCGCCATGGCCTCGCCCAGGACCGCAGCGGATTCCCCGAACACGCACGGCAGCTCGAGCGTTTCCACTTCATGCCCTTCGGCGCGCAAAATTTCCTGCGCTTCGAGGACCGCAGCCCACGAGGGGTTGCTGGAATCGCCGCCAAAAGGCTCGAATCCCGTCAGCAGAATCATGAACCCACCCTAGCAAGGAGCTGGCCCGACTTCAGGGCTCCCCGCCCGATCCTTCTTGGGCCTTCGTTCCGGGCCTTCTTTCACCGGGCCTTGACAAGTGTTCGAACATATATTCGAATGTAGTCCATGAGATGGGACGCACAAGCACTTTCGCCACAACGTGGTCCGGCACCCGGAGACAACAGCAACAGCCTTCTGTCCGGAGCCGCCCCAGCAACGGACGCACTGCTGCCGCTGGCCGGGCTTGTGCGTTCCGTCTCAACTCCCGAATTCTCCGGAGTCACCTTTCATGAGGTCACCGCCAAATCGGTGCTCAACAAGGTGGCGTCCGGTTCCCAGATGCCTTTCGAATGGACGGTCAACCCCTACCGCGGATGCAGCCACGCCTGTGTCTATTGCTTCGCCCGCAAGAGCCACACCTATCTGGAGTTCGATGCCGGACACGATTTCGATTCCCAGGTGATAGTGAAGATCAACGCGGCAGAGGTCCTGCGCAGGGAACTGTCCAAACCGTCATGGGGCCACCATCATGTGGCCCTCGGCACCAATACGGATCCATACCAGCGGGCAGAGGGCCGCTACCAGCTGATGCCGGGGATCATCCGGGCCCTGGCCGATTCCGGTACTCCGTTCTCCATCCTCACCAAGGGAACCCTCCTGGGCCGCGACATCCCCCTCCTCAAGCACGCCTCCAGCCAAGTGCCCGTAGACCTGGGCATCTCGCTGGCCATGACCGACGAAGCCCTGGCCTCGGCGGTGGAACCGGGCACGCCCGCACCGCGCGCCAGGCTCAAGCTCATCCGCCGGCTGCGCGAGGCCGGGCTGCGGTGCGGTGTCATGGCCATGCCCATCCTGCCGTGGCTGACGGACAGCGATGACGCTCTGGAGTCGCTCTTTACGGCGCTGTCCGACGCCGGTGCCACTGGCGTGACGGCCGGGGCGTTGTACCTGAAGCCGGGCACGCGGGAATGGTTCATGCAATGGCTGGCGGCGCGGCACCCCGGCCTCGTCGGCAAGTACCGGCATCTCTACGGTCAAGGCTCGTACGCTTCGAAGGAATACAGGACCTGGCTAAGCGGCCGTATCAACCATTTCAAGGCCCGTCACGGTTTCTCCGGGAGCAGCGGTTTCAGCCACAGGAACGCCACGGCGGGCAAGGAAACCTCGCCGTCCCTACCACCGGCTGGTCAGTCCACTCTTTTCTAGCCAAGCAGCCCGGAGGCCACCCGCTCCAGCAGTGCCCGGACAATCGGCAGGTCAGCAGGAATCCACGGCAAGGTGAACGCCTCGTCTCCATTGCCAAGCGGAACCCACCGGAGTTCGTCGTGGTCCTGGAGCGGACGCGGTTCGCCGTCAAGCAGTTCGGCGAACCATACCCTCATGACGGCCTGCTCGTTCAAGGGCCACCCAGCGGCTGCGTCCGGTTCCACTTCGGCCCCGAGCCGGACAGTGATCCCGAGTTCCTCGAGCAGTTCGCGGTGCAGCGCGTCTTCGAAGGACTCCCCCGCCTCCAGCTTGCCGCCCGGGAACTCCCACATTCCGGCGAATTGCGGCGGGGCGCTGCGCCTCGCAACGAGCAGCCTTGTCGGATTTTCAAGGGAATCGACGACGGCGGCGCCCGCCACGCTTATCAGTCCAGTCACCGCAACAGTCTATTGGCCGTCAGGTCATCACCCTTGCCTATGGAAGTTGTCACATTCAGGGACATTCGCCGGAGACTCGCACTAAGCTTGAAAGTCGGCTTTATTCCCTTCGAGTGAGATCCCGCTCGCCCCCCAGAAACAGGACGATGACCACTACCGCTGTCAGCAAGACCTCCCAAAAGACCGGAAGCCGTCACGTGTCGCTGGCGATCTTCGCCCTTGCCATGGGTGGATTCGCCATCGGAACCACGGAGTTCACCATGATGGGCTTGCTCAAGGAGATCGAGCAGGGACTCAACATCAGCACTCCCGAGGCCGGGAACCTGATTTCCGCCTACGCCTTGGGTGTCGTAGTGGGTGCGCCGATCTTCGCGGCGCTGGGCGCCCGGCTCCCCCGCAAGCAACTTGCCTTGGGACTCATGCTTTTCCTCTCCATAGCGAACCTGACGTCTTTCATTGCACCGGACTACGGAACCATGTTGATTACGAGGTTTGCCTCGGGACTGCCGCATGGCGCCTTCTTCGGGATCGCCGCGGTCATTGCAGCAAGCCTGGTTGCTCCCACCAAGCGCGGTTGGGCGATTTCGATGGTCATGGGCGGACTGACCATCGCGAACGTCATCGGTGTTCCTGCGGCTACTTGGCTCGGCCAGACGTTCGGGTGGCGTCTGCTCTTCGTCGTGGTGGGCGTCATCGGCCTGGCCACCAGCGTGTTGTTGTGGAAGTTTGTCCCCTTTGAGCCTGCCCACCCCGAGGCAAGCATCCGGCGGGAACTTGGTGCCCTCAAGCGCATTCAAGTGTGGTTGGCGTTGCTGATCGGAATCATCGGATTTGGCGGCTTCTTCGCCACCTACACGTATATCTCCCACACCATGACTTCGGTGGCAGGGATTCCGCAGGCGCTGATACCCGTGGTAGTTGCCCTCTACGGACTCGGCATGGTGGCAGGCAATATCCTGGGCGGCCGTATCGCCGACAAGTCGGTCATGGGAACCATCTACAGGGTCCTTCCCCTCATCGCCTTGGCGCTGGTGGCCTACGCCGTCGCGGCCCACTGGGCGTGGTCCGCATTCATCATGGTCTTCATCGTCGGCGGTATCGGCTCCATGCTTATCCCGCCGCTGCAGACGCGCCTCCTCGACGCTTCACCGGACGCCCCGTCCTTGGCCTCTTCACTCAACCACTCGGCCCTCAACATCGCTAACGCCCTTGGCGCGTTCCTTGGCGGCGTGGTCATCGCTTGGGGCTGGGGATACGTTGCCCCTGCCCTCGTCGGGGCTGTCCTGGCAATCCTGGGGCTCGGCGTCGCAGGCATCAGCGGCTGGTTGGAACGCAAGCGGCCTCTGGCGGCATAGTGCTGCCGCGGCGCTGCTGCTAGACCTGGACCCGCTCGACGTCGGGCTCGAGGTAGATGACCCGGGCGATCGGTACTGCAGTCCGGATCCTGAGTTCGGCGGCGTCGATCGCTTTGGCAATGGCCTGACCGGTATCTGCCGCGCCTACGCTGATCTTCGCAGCGACAAGCAGCTCTTCCGGGCCCAGGTGCATGGTCTTGAGGTGGATGATGCGCGTGCCGTCGGACTCAATGGCTTCCGTGATGCGAGCGTTGTCCTCTTTGGTGGCTGATTCGCCCAGCAGCAAGGACTTGGTTTCCACCGCGAGCACCACGGCGATTCCCACAAGGAGCAACCCGATCATTCCTGTGCCCGCCGCGTCCCACAAGCCGTTGCCCGTGATGAGGGTCAGGCTCACGCCGAACAGCGCGAATACGAGGCCCAGGAGAGCTCCGAAATCCTCCAGGAGAATCACGGGAAGTTCCGGCTGCTTGGCGTTTCGGATGAACTTGATCCAGCTTTGTTTTCCGCGCTGGGGATTGGATTCGTGGATGGCGGTGCGGAACGAGAAGGATTCCGCCACAATGGCGCCGAGCAGCACGGCCAGCGGCACCCACCAGAAATCGCCTTCAATGGCGTGGGGGTGCTGGAACTTCTCCCAGGCTTCGAAGAGCGCGAAGAGGCCGCCAACGCTGAACAGCACGATCGAGACGATGAAGGCGTAGATGTAGCGCTCACGGCCATAGCCAAAGGGGTGTTCGGGACTTGCGGCCCGCTGCGCCCGCTTCCCGCCAAGCAGCAGGAGCAACTGGTTGCCGGAGTCGGCGACGGAGTGGATTGCCTCTGCCAACATGGACGACGACATCGTCAGCACGAATGCGACGAACTTGAGCACAGCGATCGCCAGGTTGGCACTCAATGCCGCCACGATTGCCTTGGTACCGCCATTTGCAGCCACGAAAGCTCTACCTCTTCTTCGGTTCAGGGGATGTGAGTGAATCGGCAGGAACCGACCGCGGGGTCGCGTCCTGCAAGCAATACCGTACCGGTTGAGAAATTGTCAGGAGTGCTGGGAGCGCGCGCTGGCGTAAAGGCATACGGTGGCGGCTGTGCCGAGGTTCAGGCTTTCCGCCGAACCGTAGACGGGCACTGCGACACGATGGTCAGCAAGCGCAAGCTCGGAGTCTGAAAGTCCTTGCGCCTCGTTACCGAACAGCCAGGCCGTCGGGGCTTCGAGTGCGTAGGCGGAGGGCGCTGCCGACGCGCCCAGGCGGCGTGCCGCGTTCTCGTCCTGAAGTTTGTCCAGATTGAGGGTGCCGTAACCGTCCGCTGCGAGGATCCCAATGCCGCGCTCCTTGCAGAGGGCCGCGAGCTCTTCGACGTCCGCACCCAGGACGACCGGCAGGTGGAAGAGCGAACCGGCCGTGGACCGCACGGCCTTCGGGTTGTAAATATCCACGCTGGAGGCCGTCAAGACCACGGCATCCGCACCGGCAGCATCTGCGGCCCGAAGCACCGTCCCGGCATTGCCAGGATCGCGCACCTGGCACATGACAGCGATCAGCCGCGGCCCGGCGTCGAGCACTGATTCAAGGCTGACGTCCACAAAGCTGCAGACGGCCACAATCCCTTGGGGATTGACCGTGTCCGCCATGGCGGCCAGGACATCATCGTTCGCAAGCCGCAAGGCAACGCCGTCGGCGAGCTCGGCCAGTTCGGGAAGCCGGTCCAGGCAGCTTTCGCTCGCGAAGACTTCGTGTACGACGCCGGGCTCCCCTGCCGCGGTCCGCTCCCGGTGCAGGAGCAGCGCCTCGCGCACGGCCTGGGGGCCTTCGGCGAGGAACCGGCCACGCTTTAAACGCGCCGGGCGCCCGGCAAGCCTTGCGACGTCCCTGACCCGATCGGCTCGGGGGTTGGACATCGGAAGTTCTTGCGGGCGCCCGGTTTCGTTCATATACAGAACTTTAGTGGCAGTTGCCACCGTCCCATGAACTGAGGCTACGTGCTACTCAGCAGCTTCAGCGGCAGGCTTCTTCGCCGCCTTGGCCTTGGGGGCCTTGGCAGCGGGCTCTTCCTCGGAAACGGAGGCCTTGACTGCCGGAGCAGCCTTGGTAGCCGCAGAAGTCTTGGCGGCAGCCTTCGGAGCGGCTTCGGCCTTGACGGCCGGAGCGGAGGTGTCGGCAGGCAGGGAATCCTTGGCAACCTTGACCAGCGCGGCAAAAGCGTTGGCATCGGAAACGGCCAGCTCTGCCAGCATGCGGCGGTCAACCTCGACCTCAGCGGCCTTCAGGCCCTGGATCAGACGGTTGTAGGTCAGGCCGTTGGCGCGGGATGCAGCGTTGATGCGCTGGATCCAGAGGCGACGGAAGTCGCCCTTCTTCTTGCGGCGGTCGCCGTAGCTGTACACAAACGAGTGCAGCAGCTGCTCTTTTGCCTTGCGGTACAGGCGAGACCGCTGACCGCGGTAACCCTTGGCCCGTTCAAGGACAACCCGACGCTTCTTGTGGGCGTTTACCGCCCGCTTCACACGTGCCACGTGCGTACTCCTTCAAAATTCTTATCCCAAGCTGCTACTGCCGGAAACCCGGCCGGCCTGAGAAGGCTTTGGTGTAGTCGGCAGCTGCCGGATGGCAGCAACCAGAAAACTTGGAACTTAGATGCCGAGCATCCTCTTGATGACCTTGGCATCGCCCTTGAAGACGATCTTGTCGCCGGCAAGGCGACGGGTCAGGGTGGAGGACTTGTGCTCTAGGTAGTGGCGGCGGTTGGCCTGCTGACGCTTCAGCTTGCCGGTACCGGTCAGCTTGAAGCGCTTCTTAGCACCACTGTGGGTCTTCATCTTCGGCATGGGAACCGATCTCCTTACGTGTCCGCAGACTGGGTCTGCAGTTCTTTCGTGCAGCCACCCCATGAAGGGCGGCTACTGCTTTCGTGCCGGGCAGAGGGATGCCCCTCCTGCGGCGTGACTAGTTGGTCTTGCGTGCCGCTGGCTTCGGAGCGGCCTTGGGGGCTGCCGGTCGAGCTGCAGGCTTCGGAACCGCGGGCTTCGCCATCGGTTTCGGTACTGGTGTAGCAGCAGGCCTGGGGGCAGCCGGTACAACAGGCTTCGGAGCTGCCTGCTCAGGAGCCTTTGCCGGTGCCGGAGCCTTCGCTGGTGCCTTCGCCGGCGCCGGTGCGGCAACCGGAGCTGCTTCAATCACGGGAGCTTCTTCTGCTACCGGAGCTGCTTCAACCACAGGGGTTGCTTCAACCACAGGCGCTTCCTCGACAACCGTTTCCTCAGCGGCCGGAGTCTCTTCGACTTCAGCAGCCTCCGCCTCAACGGCTTCCGGCGCGGTTTCCTCAGCCTGGGTTTCCTCGGCCTGGGTATCCCCAGCCTGAGTCAAGAGTTCCGCCGGGAGCAAGTCGGCGAGTGACTGGGTCAAGGGAGCATCCTCGCCAGAGACGTCAATCCGGCCTGCAGCCTTGGCTTCATTCTGTGCCTTGGCTTCTGCACGCTGCGCCGCGCGGCGGGCCTCGGCCTTGGCCTCAGCCTTGTTCTTCAACGGACCAATCACCATGACCATGTTCCGGCCATCGATGCGCGGGCTGGACTCAATCACGCCAACTTCGGCGACGTCCTCAGCGAAGCGCTGCAACAGGCGGATGCCCATTTCAGGACGCTGCTGCTCACGTCCACGGAACTGGATCATGGCCTTCACCTTGTCACCGGCACCGAGGAAGCGAAGCGCGTGGCCGCGCTTGGTCTCGTAGTCGTGGGTGTCGATCTTCAGGCGGAAGCGGATTTCCTTGAGAACCGTGTTGGTCTGGTTCTTGCGGGCCTCACGGGCTTTGACAGCGGCTTCGTACTTGTACTTGCCGAAGTCCATCAGCTTGCACACCGGAGGCTTCGCCTGCGGTGCAACTTCAACGAGATCCAGGTCAGCCTCGGCAGCCAGACGCAGGGCGTCCTCAATACGGACGATTCCAACCTGTTCGCCGGCAGGGCCGACCAAACGCACCTCGGGGACGCGGATACGCTCATTGATTCTTGGCTCGCTAATGTCAAAGCTCCTGTTGTTGTGATGAGTATTCCACCGGCAAATAGAGAAGGCCCCCAATTGCTGGCGCAATCGAAGGCCTCGAAGATCGGAGACGGCCCCTCAACGGGGCGTTCGCACCATCCAAGGCTGACCTCGAACGGTGTCCGACCATGTACCCGGCAACTTACATCCCCGAAGGGAAACGGCTGACGCGGGTGGGAGAGAACTCCGCTTGCAAACTGAAAATTAATTCTACAGAAATCGGCAACCAACCGCACATTAACGATGGGTGGCCGAGCGCTGCGTGTGCCATGGGAAATGGCAACTTCCAGTCGGTCTGTGACAAGCTTACCAGCATGAGCACTTCAGACAGCAATTCCCTCGACCACGAGCCGGCCGGCACCGACGCCGGAGTAGGCCAGCAGATCCGCGACATTTCGGAAGTTCCGGCTGTTGAGGTCATCACCACCGGCGCCGTTCACCTCATGAGCGCAGCGGCCGTCAAGGTGGGCTTGGCCGACGACCCCCAAGCCGAAGAGCTCAAGGACCTGGACGAAGCGCGCAAACTGATCACCGCTTTGGCCGGCCTGGTCACCGCCGCAGCACCGGAAATCGGTTCGCAGCACGCGGGCCCCTTGCGCGATGGCCTCCGCTCCCTGCAACTTGCGTTCCGCGAAGCTTCCCTGATCCCGGACGAACCGGGCAAGGGCCCGGGCGAAAAGTTCACCGGCCCGGTCAACTGACACCGACTAACCCGTAGGACCGCGACGGCGGGCTGGCCTCTTTGGCCGGCCCGCCGTCGTCGTATCCTGGCGGCTTGGGCGCGACTCAGTTGGCGGGATCCCCGGCTCCGGCCTGGGTGATGGTCATGATCCGGCGTCGACGAAGCTGGAGGAACAGCCCGGCGAGGCACAGCACCACTCCTGCCGTCCCGATGGCGACGAAGCCGGCCCACGGCCCCACTCCGTCGATGAAGAGTCCCGCGACCGGCGAACCGAAGGCCACCCCTGCGGTGAGGGCCGAGCCATACCAGCCCATTGCCTCGCCGCGCCGGTCCTCATCCACGATGTCGGCGACCTTTTCCGACGCCGCGGACAACACCGGCGCGCAGAGCAGACCGGGAAGCAGGGACAACAAAGCAAGGGTCCAGGTGTCCCCGGCGAAGCCCATCGGGATGGTCAGGGCCGCCATGCCCAGCAGGAGCAGGATGGGTGAGACGGGCCGGTGCATGGCGCCGTAGATGAGCCCGCCGACTACCGAAGAGGCGCACCAGAAGAAGAAAACAATTCCGATCTCGCTCTCGTGCCCGCCGCGCTGCAGCACCGCGACGATCCCGACGTCGGTGCCGCTCAGTACCATGCCGGATCCTGCGGCGACGGCGAACACGGCGGCGACAGCCGCAGTGAACCAGGTGAAATTCCGGGCCATCTTTCCCCGCAACCCGGAAGCTTGCGAGACCGTCGGAGCCATCTCTGAAGCGGCTTCCTGGAGATGGGCCGGCGCCGAGGCCACCACCGCGGCTTCGGCCGCATGGAGCTCATCGGCATCCCGGTCAGCCGCCTGGCCGGCATCCAGGACGCCCTCGCTACGGGTGGGCGGGTTGAACCACAGCAGGAAGAGCCCGGCGGCCGAGGTGCACACACCCACGATGGTCAGGCCGAGGACAGTGAACCCGCTGGTAGCCACGACTGCGCCCACCGCGGGGCCGATCATGAAGACCACTTCGGTGCCAATGGAGTCCAGGGCGTAGGCCGAACGCCGTTGCTCGCCATCAACCAGCACACCGAGGGACTGCCGGATGACGCTGAAGATCGGCAGCGTCAACAGCCCGCCGACGAAGACGAGCGGAAGGATCCATTCGTAGCTGACGTGGGGCACCACGGACCAAATCACCAGCTCAGACACCACCGAAGGAACAAGCGCCTTGCGCAGGCCGACAGTGTCCACGCGCCGCCCTCGCCAGGGAGCGCCAATCGCGATGCCAATGGTGAAAACCGCGGCGGCAGCACCCGCGGCGGCGTAGCCCTTGCCGAGGGTCAGCACGATGTGCAGGGTGAGCAGAACTCCCGCTGCTGAGTGCGGTATGCGGGCCACCATGCCCACCAGCAGGAGACGCCGCACGGACGTGATGGAAAGCATCTCCCGGTAGAGAGAGAAATTCACGAGATACATCCTCTGTTCTGCCGAGGGCAGGACAAGGACGTTCCCCCTGTGCCTTCGGCTACTGTGCCGCCCGCTGCAGGCTGACTTCGATCGAGTCAACCCGTTCGGCGAACAATTCGTTCTGCGCCCAACGCCCGTTCAGCCCGGAGACGAGATCCTGCACCGCGGCGGCGTCCAGGCCGTCTTCGAGGTACAGCACCACGCGCAATTCAGGCCCGGGGCCCCCGCCGGCCATGGCCGATCCGTCGGCCGTGCGCGAAGCCATCCCCGACCCTGGCCGCATCTCCAGGCGCCGCACGGCGGGGTACATCCCTGCCAAGGAATTGAGAGCAGACTCCAGTTCATCATCAAGGTACGACGGCGTCCAGTCGCGCTGCTGCGCCAGTGACCACATGGCAGGCCTGCGCACGACGAAGGTGACATCCGAACCGGGATCCACAACGAGCAGCTGGGCTCCCTCCGACACGGCAGACAACGCGGCCCGGGCCGCATAAACCGCGACAGGACGAGCCTGGGGGTGCCACGCTTCAAGGGCCGCAGCCGAGGTGAACACAGGCATGGCCGTGCGGCCATCCGGCGCTTTAAGGGTCACGAGGGCCATGTCGGCCTGCTTGTCGGCATGGAGGCCATCCACGCCCTCGGCTTCCTCAGCGAGCTGGGCCACCACCGGGACAAAGACCCTGGCCGTCGCCAACGAAGCCACCACGCCGGCCTCGCTGCCGGTACCGGCGAGCAGGGCCGCGACGGCGGCGAGGTACCCGGCGTCGGCTGTTCCCTCGTCGTCGTCGAAATTATGTATCCTGGCGGCGTCTCCGCTCAGGTCGCGGCCCGCCCAGGGCTGGCCGGCAGAATCGCCTGCTCCCCCGGCGCCCGCCAGGGCAGCAGCGATGTGCCCGGGCAACTGCCGGGGTGCCGGAGCCGAAGCCTTGTCGGCAGCAGGGGACTGTGGATCCTGCGACATCAGCGGCGGCCGGCGACGTCCAGGGCTTCCGGAAGCGTGAAGGCACCGGCGTACAGCGCCTTGCCGACGATCGCTCCTTCGACCCCGAGCGGTACGAGTTCCCGCAGGACACGCAGGTCCTCGAGGCTCGAGATGCCGCCCGACGCAACGACAGGTTTGCCCGTCTTTTCCACCATCTGGCGCAACAGCTCGACGTTGGGACCCTGCAACGTTCCGTCCTTCGTGACGTCGGTGACCACGTAGCGGGCGCAACCGGCGTCCTCAAGGCGGGCCAGCACCTCCCAGAGATCCCCGCCCTCCTTGGTCCAGCCCCGGCCCGCGAGCGTCGTGCCGCGGACATCAAGCCCGACGGCGATCTTGTCACCGAAGCGGTCGATGGCCCGACGGGTCCATTCGGGGTTCTCCAACGCGGCGGTTCCGAGGTTCACGCGGGCGACGCCGAGTTCGAGCGCACGTTCGAGGGATTCGTCGTCGCGCAGTCCGCCGGACAGCTCAACCTTGACGTTCAGCTGTGAGACTACCTCGCTGATGAGGTCGGCATTGTTGCCCCGGCCGAAAGCGGCGTCGAGGTCCACCATATGCACCCACTCGGCTCCGGCGTTCTGCCAGTTCAGTGCGGCTTCCAGCGGGGTGCCGTAGCTGGTCTCGGAGCCGGCTTCTCCCTGAAGGAGACGAACGGCCTGGCCGTCCACGATGTCGACGGCGGGCAGAAGTTCCAGAACAGGCAGTTCGGAGGCGGTGGTCATTGAAGTCCTCGGTGTTGTGGGGACGGGCGTCAGTTGCCCGGCAAGTTATTTGGCAGGCGCAGTCATTTGGCAGGCAGGGTGAAGAGGTAGGCCGCCAGCAATGCCAGGCCGGCCAGGACGTAGAACGAAATGGAGACCCAGGCGGGGCGTTTCTGCTGGTGGAAGGAGATTCCGCCGCCAACCAGCAGCCCGGCCGCGCCCATGAAGATAACAGACCACATATTAGGCAGCGCCTTCGGCCTCGGCCGCTTGCGGCTGGGTTCTTGCTTGCGGGCGCAAGCCCTCAACCCAGTTGCGCAGGAGCCGCGCTCCGGCGTCGCCCGACTTCTCGGGGTGGAATTGCGTGGCGCACAACGGACCGTTTTCCACGGCGGCGATGAAGCGGGCGCCGTGCTCGGACCAGGTCACCTTCGGCGGAGCCATGCGGGGCTGGACGACGTCGAATTCCCACTTCTGCACGCCGTACGAGTGCACGAAATAGAAGCGTTCGTGCTCGACACCGGCGAACAGTTTTGAGCCTTCCGGCACGTCCACGGTGTTCCAGCCCATGTGCGGGACAACGGGCGCAGGGAGGAGTTCCACCTTACCGGGCCACTCGCCCATGCCTTCGGCCTCGGTACCGTGCTCCACTCCGGCCTCGAACAAGACCTGGAGCCCGACGCAGATGCCCAGGACGGGCCGGCCCCCGGCAACGCGGCGGCCGATCATCCGGATGGCGTCTACTGCCTTGAGTTCGCGCATCACTGTTTCGAAGGCGCCGACGCCGGGAACCAGGAGCCCGTCAGCGTTCAGGACATCTTCGGGCTTGGCGCTCAACGTGACTGCCGCGCCGGCACGCTCAAGCGCCCGGACCGCCGAGCGGACATTGCCCGAGCCGTAGTCAAGGACCGTTACGGTCGGTTTTCCTTCAGGCGAAACAATGCGGCTGGCGGCCTTCGGATCCACGACTGCGCCATCCTTGAGGATGTGCCTACTCACAAGGCGCCCTTGGTGGACGGAATGCCTTCAACGCGGGGGTCGGACTCAACGGCCGAACGGAGTGCGCGGGCGAACGCCTTGAACTGGGCTTCCACGATGTGGTGCGGATCCCGACCGGCCAGGACATTCATGTGGAGGCAGATGCCTGCGTGCAGGGTGATGGCCTCAAAGACGTGGCGGGTCAGCGAACCGGTGAAGTGTCCACCGATCAGGTGGTATTCCTGGCCGGCGGGCTCACCGCCGTGGACCAGGTAAGGGCGTCCGGAGACGTCGACGACGGCGTGGGCCAGCGCTTCATCCAACGGGACCGTGGCCTCACCGAAGCGGCGGATGCCGGCTTTGTTACCCAAGGCGGTGCGGAGGACCTCACCGAAGGTGATAGCAACATCCTCCACGGTGTGGTGGGCGTCGATGTGGGTGTCTCCGGTCGCCTTGACGGTCATGTCGATGAGCGAATGCTTGCAGAGCGCCGTCAGCATGTGGTCATAGAACGGCACCGAGGTACTGATATCCGAGACTCCCGTGCCGTCGAGGTTGATTTCAACCAGGACGGAGGACTCGCTGGTGGTGCGTTCCATGCGTGCTGTCCGGGCGGCCGCCGTGCTGGCGCCGTTTTCGCTCATTGATGATCCTTAGGAGGAAGGTGTGGTGGGACTTGTTCAAGTCTAGGCCGGTGCGGAGACCTGGCCGTCCAGCAAGGCTTCGAGCGCCTCAAGGAAAGCCGTGGTCTCCGGCTCTGTACCGGCGGTGACACGGAGGTGGCCCGGTATGCCGACGTCGCGGATCAGGACCCCGCGCTCCAAGAGGCCTTGCCACAGGGCATGGGGGTTTTCGATTCCGCCGAAGAACACATAGTTCGAATCCGAGGCGGCCGGCTTGAAGCCCATGCGGCTCAACTCGCTGACAATGCGATCCCGTTGGACCTTGATGTCCTCGACGTCGGCCATGAGGGCTTCGCGGTGCCGGAGTGCGGCCAGCGCGGTTGCCTGCGTGATGGCGGAGAGGTGATACGGAAGGCGGACCAAGCGGATCGCATCGGCTACCTCGGGGGCAGCTGCCATGTAGCCGATGCGTGCACCGGCGAGGGCGAAGGCCTTGCTCATGGTCCGGGAGACGATAAGGCGCTCCCGGCCAGGGAGGAGCGTCAACGCACTCGGCGTGTTGTCGTGGGCGAACTCGTGATAGGCCTCGTCCACGATCACCACGGTCTGGCTCGCCTCGCCGGCCTCGTACACGGCTTCGACGACGTCCAGCCCGAGCCCCGTGCCGGTGGGGTTGTTCGGGGAGCAGAGGAACACGACATTCGGCTTGAGTTCGCGAACCTGCGCGGCGGCCGAGGCCGCATCGAGTCCATAGTCTTCGGCGCGAACTCCCGCGATGTATCCCGTGTCGGTTCCGCTGGCCAGCAGTGGGTACATCGAGTACGTGGGCGGGAAACCGAGCGCGGTCCGGCCCGGGCCGCCGAAGACCTGGAGGATCTGCTGCAGCACTTCATTGGAACCGTTGGCTGCCCAGATGTTCTCGGCCGCAAGGTCGTGGCCGAGGTACTCCGCAAGGGCCTCGCGCAGTTCTGTGAACTCGCGGTCCGGATAGCGGTTCAGTCCGACGGCGGCTGCCGCTACCGCTTCGGTGATGGCCGCCTGGACCTCGGCCGGCACGCCATGGGTGTTTTCGTTGACGTTGAGCAAAATCGGAACATCAAGCTGCGGCGCACCATACGGGCTCAGGCCGCGGAGGTTGGTCCGGAGGGGAAGTCGGTCAAGTCGCTCAAGCTGGTCACTCACCATGACAGTTTAAGGTGCGGGGGCGGATGCCCTGAAACTGTGACGGCCCGGCGCCCGCTCGGGGACCTGCCAACCGGTCAACGTTGCTGTCAGGTGGAAGGAATGAACAGTTGCTGGCCCGGCACGATGTGGCCGTCCTGAAGGTTGTTCAGCTGGATAATCTCGGCGACGACGTCGCGGGGATCACGGGAAGGTGCGGCCTTTCCCGCAATCCCCCACAAGGACTGGCCCACTTGTACCGTGACGCTCGTACTCGAGGTGGGCTGCAGCTCGGCGGCGGAATCAGCAGCCTTGGCGGGCGAATTCAGGAATCCCGCCAGGCTGAGCAGCACTGCGACCACGAGCATTGCCGGGAGGCCGAAGAAGACCATGCGGCCCCGGCGGGTCAGGCGAAGCCGGCCCGGTGCCGTACTGCGGCCGGACCTGTGGGTGATGGTGATTGCGGACATGAGCTGAGCCCTTCTGAACAATGCCGCGTTCCGGAATCTCTGGTTGCGGCTGCCAATTCTTGCCTTCAGTCAGTGCTTGCAGGACGGTTATTAGTTGATCTGTTCGAACGATTCGAACGACCACCCGGATCCTGCAGCGCTTATATAGAACACATATTCGAACCTTGCTACGACATTTTTAGCACCTATCAACGAACGATGTCGAGACTCGCTAGAACAAATGTTTGAAAAACGCCAGTGCCTGCCCTACGTTTGAGTGAAGGAAGAGCACTGAACCAGTGCAACAGGAGGGTCTGACATTTCAGGCCGACAGTCCCGGCAGGCGCCTCAGGGCCGAATGGGCGGAACGGAAGGGCGTTGGCGAACATGGCAGCGAAAGCCACTGGCAGCGGGCCGGCCTCAGCGCGGAGCCAGCAGCCGCAGAAGGCCCCCAAGAGCCTGACCGTCCGCCAGAAGAAAATCCTGGAGACCATCCAACGTTCGGTGAACGATCATGGCTATCCGCCGTCGATGCGTGAAATCGGGGACACCGTCGGCTTGGCGAGCCTGTCCAGCGTCACGCACCAGTTGTCACAGCTCGAGAAGCTCGGCTATCTTCGTCGCGATCCCAAGCGCCCGCGTGCGATGGAAGTCCTCATGCCGTTGACCCTGGACGGCGGCTCTGTCATACCCGGCGTTGAATCGCCGGCGAAACTCCGCAGCGCGGGCGGACTGGCCGTCACGGAACTCGCGAGTGCCAGTGACACGGCCATGGTCCCCCTCGTCGGACGCATTGCTGCCGGTGGACCCATCCTGGCGGACCAGACCGTTGAAGACGTACTGCCTCTGCCCCGCCAATTGGTAGGCCATGGCGAGCTCTTCATGCTGAGAGTCGCCGGTGATTCCATGATCGACGCCGCTATCTGCGATGGAGACTGGGTGGTGGTACGGCGTCAGAACGACGCCCTCAACGGTGACATCGTGGCCGCACTCCTGGACGACGAAGCGACCGTCAAGACGTTCCGGCAACGGGACGGCCACACGTGGCTGCTCCCCCAGAACACGCAGTACGAACCCATCCTCGGCGACCACGCCACCATCATGGGCAAAGTCGTCTCGGTCCTGCGCTCCCTTTAGGACGCGCTCGCTCCAGGACGGGTCCGCTTGAGCAAGCGCGCGCTTTAGGCCTTGGCCGACTCGGCGTAAAGACGTTCGAGCGCACCCCGCACCACTGAACGGTCCGTGGTGGGCCAGAAGGGCGGCAACGCTGCCCGGAGGAAGTTTCCGTAGCGCTCCGTCGAAAGCCGCGAATCCAGGACCGCCACAACCCCTTTGTCCCCCGTTGAGCGGATGAGACGGCCAGCCCCTTGGGCCAGCCGGATGGCGGCGTGCGTCGCTGAAACTGCCATGAAACCGTTGCCACCGGCCTGCGCCACCGCGCGGGACCGTGCCGTCATCAGGGGATCGTCCGGACGAGGGAACGGTATCCGGTCAATCACTACCAGCCGGCATGAACCGCCTGGAACGTCAACGCCCTGCCAAAGGGACATGGTGCCGAAGAGGCACGTGTCTTCCTCCTCGGCAAACTGCCTCACCAACGCGGCCATGGTCGATTCGCCCTGGCACAGGATGTCCACGTCCAGGCGTGACCGCATCGCTTCCGCCGCCTCCTCCGCTGCCCGTCGGGAAGAGAAGAGGCACAAGGCTCCGCCGTGCGAGGCCTTGATGAGCTCTTCAAGTTCGTCAAGCGCTTCGGGCGAGGTGCCGCGCGCCGGCTTGGGCAGGTGCTTGGCGACGTACAGCATGCCCTGCTTCGGGTAGTCGAAGGGCGAGCCTACATCCACTCCGGTCCAGCTGGGGGCCCCTTGTCCTGTCAGGCCCAGCCCTCCGGCCGTGGCCTCGAACGCAGAGCCAATGGCCAACGTGGCAGAGGTCAACACCACGGTATGGCCCGCGAAGAGCCCTTCCCGGAGGCGTCCGGCAACGCTGAGCGGCGCGACATTGATGAGCGCAGGCGAATCCTCGTCGGGAGCCGTGTAGCCCTGCTGCGGATCGAAGGTACTGTTCCGGGAAAGCCACACGACTTCCCGGTTGTCCCGGGCCGAGAGCAGCCGTTCGCACAGCTCGAGGATCAACATCAGCCGTGAGCGCGCGAGCTGGCGTCCGCCGTCGACCGTGTTGGACGAATCTCCCTTCGAGTCGGAAAGCGCTGCACGGCAGGCTTCCCGGAGCTGGTCCACGCAATCAAGTTGTTCGTCATTGAGCCCGTTGGGCAGGAGGCCCGAGGGCGCACCGATGATCGCGAGTTCCAAGCGGTCCGCGGCGGCCTTCAGGGCGTCCACAGTGATGGCCGTGTGTTTGCGGGCGCTCGAGGCAGCGGCATGGATCATCGCGACGGACAGCTGCCCGGACACAGCTCCGGTCACGCGGTCCTGGAGCTCGTGGGCCTCGTCCACCACGACTACGTCGTATTCGGGCAGCACGGCCAGGCCTTCGAAGGCGCTGACCGCGAGCATCGCATGATTGGTGACCACGACGTCGGACTCCGCGGCACGGTGGCGGGCCAGCTCGCTGAAGCACTCCTCCGCCACGGGGCACTTCTGCGCCCCGAGGCACTCCATCGACGTGACGGACACCTGGCGCCAGGCCCGGTCGGTCACGCCCGGCATCAGTTCGTCCCGGTCCCCCGTCGTGGTCTTTGCGGCCCACTCGCGAAGCCGCAGGACTTCCTTGCCGAACTGCGAGGCAGGCCCGCCGATGGCTGCGGCGAGATGCGGAACGCTCGTGTCCTCGCCGAGGGAGAACAACTGCCCCTCAGCCGGCTCCTCGCTGGGGAACCCGCCCTCAAGCTTGTGCCGGCACACATAGTTGGCCCGGCCCTTGACCAGGGCGATGCTGACTGGGCGCTCCAGCTCAGGATTGATGCTTTCCAGGAGACGGGGCAAATCCCGGCCTACGATCTGCGTCTGCAGGGCGAGGGTGGCCGTGGACACGAGCGTGGGCTTGTTGCTCTCCATCGCGTGCGCAATCAGCGGAATCAAGTACGCGAGGGACTTGCCCGTGCCCGTGCCAGCCTGCACCAGGAGGTGCTCGCCGGTCTCGATCGCCCGCGCCACTTGCCTGGCCATCTGGTGTTGGCCCGTGCGGTTCTGCCCGCCCATGCCGGCAACGGCTTTGTCCAGGAGTTCGAGGGCGGTACGTTCCCCCACGGTTTCGCCGCGCTCCCCCGCCTCAGGATCAACCATTGTTGACGAACGACTCCAACTCGGCTGCCAGGTTCTCATGGACCATGGCCACCACGCGGGTGCCTTCCTCCTCATGCTCAAGGCTGAGGATTTCGGCGTCGGTGTTGTGCAGCTTGTTGATGAGCTCGCCCCGGTTGTATGGAATCAGAACCTCAAGCCGCACGCCAGGTCGCGGGATGGCTTCGCTGATGGCTCCAAGGAGTTCGGCAATGCCCTGTCCTGTGCGGGTGGACACGACGACGTGGCGGGGCTCTTTTTGCTTGAGCCGCTCCACGACAAACGGATCCGCGACGTCCGCCTTGTTCAGGACGATGATTTCCGGGATCTTCCGGGCATCCACTTCGCTGAATACCGTCCGGACCGCCGCGATCTGGCCTTCCGGATCGGGATGCGAAACGTCCACTACGTGGAGGATCAGATCGGCGTCGGCCACCTCTTCCAGCGTCGAGCGGAAAGCCTCCACGAGCTGGGTGGGCATCGAGCGCACGAAGCCGACGGTGTCCGAGAGGGTGTAGCCGATCCCGTCAGGCGTCTGGGCCTTCCGGACCGTGGGATCCAGGGTGGCGAACAACGCGTTCTCCACGAGGACACCGGCATCCGTCAGGCGGTTGAGCAGGGACGACTTTCCGGCGTTCGTGTAACCGGCGATGGCGACCGAAGGAACGGCATTACGACGGCGGTTGGCGCGCTTGGTCTCGCGCGATGGCTTCATCGCGGCTATTTCACGCCGTAGCTTGGCCATGCGCGTGCGGATTCGACGGCGGTCCAGTTCGATCTTGGTTTCACCAGGACCACGGGACCCCATACCGGCGCCGGCACCACCCACCTGGCCACCGGCCTGGCGGGACATGGAGTCGCCCCAACCACGCAGGCGCGGCAACAGGTATTCCAGCTGTGCAAGCTCAACCTGGGCCTTGCCTTCGCGGCTCTTGGCATGCTGCGCGAAGATGTCGAGGATCAACGTGGTGCGGTCCACCACCTTGACCTTGACGATGTCCTCAAGGCCACGCCGTTGGGACGGTGCCAGTTCGGCGTCGACCACCACGGTGTCCGCGCCGGTGGACATCACGATGTCCTTGAGCTCGATGGCTTTGCCTGAGCCGAGGAACGTGCCGGGGTCCGGCTTCATGCGGCGCTGGACGATCCCGTCCAGGACTTCCGAGCCGGCCGTTTCGGCCAGGGCGGCAAGTTCCCTCAGGGAATTCTCGGCGTCGGCGAGGGTGCCTTCGGTCCAAAGGCCTGCCAGCACAACGCGCTCAAGGCGCAGCTGCCGGTATTCGACCTCGGTGACATCTTCAAGTTCCGTGGACAGGCCCGCAGTACGGCCCAGGGCCCGGCGCTCGGCCAGATCCTCTTGATCGCCGTCGTAAATGCTGTGTTCTTCGTCCAGACGGGAAATCGCCTGGGCCTTGCCAAACACGCCCCGGGGTTCGTCGCGGTCCTGAATTATGGCAGGTGCGTCCTTGGAGAGAATCCGGTCGATGACAGCCTGGATTTCTTCAGGACTCATGTCCTGGGCGTCGGAATCGGGTCCGGTGTTCTTCTGCGTGGTCATGGTCTCCTTTAGGGGGTTCGGCATTTCCAGAATAGTGCCGATTCGTCTCTTGTGGCGCGGAATTCGCGCAGGGCTGATGCCTGGCAAGGCTCGGCCGATGGTCTGGGATCTCCATCCGGAACGGTCTGCACGGATTGCGTGCACAGATCCCAGGAGGGAAGGGGACGATCTGCTGAGTGTCCAGTCGTCAAAAAACAACGTCTGGAACGGACATGCCAAGGCGGAATGGCGCTGCAATGAAGCAGGCCTGCGTCGCGGGCGGTGCCGGCTACTCAAAGATCAGGAACATGCGCATCAGACTATCAGACCCCGTCAAGCCCGTGTTGAGCCGGTGTGGACCGGTGCGCGGTTTCCCTTGCCCGCTGCTGGCTACTAATCTGGCAAGCTATGGAGTCTGCTCACTATTTCAGCGCACAGCCCGCGGGGCCGTTCACCCGCAAGGCCCTCACGGTGGAACTGGCCGGCGCGACCCGCCGGCTCCAGACATCGGGCGGCATCTTCAGCCCCGACGGGATCGACAAGGGAACAGCGATCCTGCTTTCCGAGGTTCCGCCTCCGGCACCGCAGGGAAATCTGCTGGACATTGGCTGCGGCTGGGGTCCCATTGCGTTGACGATGGGGCTCATGGCGCCGCACGCGCGCGTCCACGCGGTTGATGTCAACGAGCGTTGCGTCACCCTGACCAACGAGAACGCCGCCCTGCTGGAGCTCGGGAATGTCACTGCGAGCCTGCCCGACGACGTCGACCCTGCCGTGATGTTCGACACCATCTGGTCAAACCCGCCCATCCGCATCGGCAAGGATGAACTCCACAATCTGCTGCTCAGGTGGCTGCCGCGGCTCGCTCCGGGTGGAAACGCCTGGCTTGTGGTGCAGAAAAACCTTGGAGCGGACTCGCTTCAGCGTTGGCTGGCCGATACCCTCGACGGTTCTTTCTCGATATCCCGGGAAAGTACGTCGAAATCCTTCCGCGTGCTGCGGATCAGGAAAGCGTCCCGCTAGCGACAATCACGGCGGGGCCGCTGAGCTCCACGTGTTCGCGACCGCTTTCTCCCGGGAAGAACCGCACGCCGACGACGCCGCCCGGCACCTTGACGCGCCACGTGTCGGGAGCGCCTTCCCCTGCCCAGTGGCGGATGGCGACGGCGGCCGCGCAGGCACCGGTGCCGCACGACTGGGTCTCGCCGACGCCGCGTTCGTGGACTCGCATGGTGATGTTGCCTATGCCGTCGTGAACGAGGGGCTCGGCGGGAACCACGAATTCGACGTTGGTGCCGTTGGCTGGCTTGGGATCAACGACGGGAGCCTTGAATAGCTGCGTGGATTTGAGCTCGGACAGTTCAGCCAACGCCACTACAGTGTGCGGGTTGCCCATGCTGACAGAGAGGGCAGGCCGGGCGACTTCAATTCCGTCGGCGCTGACGAGGGAGTCCATGGCCTTGCTGGTGGCATCCTTGGGGAAAATGAACTCCCAAGGACCCATGTCCACCGCAAAGCCCTCAGCGGTCCGGACAATCTTCTTGATGCCGCCGCGCGTCCCGATGGTCAGGGATTCACCGGCGTTGAGCGTGACAAGACCCTGCTCGATCAGGAATTGGACGAAGACGCGGACGCCGTTGCCGCACATCTCGGACAGCGAACCGTCGCCGTTGCGGTAGTCCATGAACCACTCGGCATCGGAGTCTGCTTCGAGCAGCTGAAGGCCTTCGGACAGGAACCGTGAAGGGACCGCCCGGATGAGGCCGTCCCCGCCGATGCCCACGTGGCGGTCACAAAGCGCTGCGACCTGCTCCGGGGAAATCTGGTGCGCGTCTTCGGGGTCCGCGATCAGGACGAAGTCGTTGCCCGTACCGTGCCCCTTGGAGAAGGCCAGGCCGTGAAGACCGGAGGCGGGTACGGCACCGCCGGCAGCGGCAGGCTGAGGGGCGGAAAATGCAAGGGTTTCATCCATGGCTCAAGGCTACCTGCACTAAGGGTTGCGCCTAAATCACCGACGCCGGGCTCGCGCAGATTTCTGCCGCTTTGGTCACCAAATCCGGATCCTGCCAGTCAAGCCAATGGATCCGGGGGTCGGCCCGGAACCAGGTGAGCTGGCGGCGGGCGAATTGCCGGGTGGCAACGATGGTTTCTTCAGCCGCGGTTGCCGCGTCGGACTCGCCGTCGAGGACCCGGAGGAACTGGGCATATCCGAGCGCCCGCGATGCCGTCTTGCCTTGTCGCAGTCCGGCGGCGTCCAGCCGCGCGACCTCTTCAAGAAGTCCCGCGTCGACCATCCTCAGGACGCGCTCGGCCAAACGCCCGCGCAGTACTCCGCGGTCGACGTCGAGCCCTATCTGCACGGCCGGCTGGAAGTACTCTCGCTTCGGCATGAACGAGCTGAACGGGCGCCCCGTGAGTTCGAAGACTTCCAGCGCGCGGATGACGCGGCGTGCGTCACCGAGCCTTTCGGCGGACACGGGGTCGACGCGCTGCAGGCGTTTCTGGAGGCCTTGAAGACCGGATGTCTCGTGCTCCTGCTCCAGCCGTTGCCGTACGCCGGGGTCCGTGCCGGGAAATTCCAGGACATCCAACGCTGCCCGGACATAAAGGCCGGAGCCGCCCACCAGGATGGCACGCTTGCCTCGGTGATGAATATCGCGGATGGCGGCTCGGCAGTCGGCCTGGAAAGCGGAGACGCTCGCTTCCTCGGTGACATCCATCGTGTCCAGGAGGTGGTGGGGCACTCCCCTGCGTTCAGGGACGCTGATCTTGGCCGTGCCGATATCCATTCCACGGTAGAACTGCATGGCATCGGCGTTGATGACCTCGCCGTCGATCGCGAGGGCAAGATGGACGGCGAGATCGGACTTACCGGAACCGGTGGGTCCGACGACGGCGATCACGGGCGGATTCGGATCCGCTGATCCGGCCGGTACTGCTGTCATGCCGGGCTAGCCGCGCCGCACGGGAAGCGACGGCATGCCAAGGGAGACGCCCTTCAGCCTGCCGGACCCGGCCCCGGCGGCACCCAGTGCCGGAGCGCCACAGGAATCGGCCTGCGAGCGGTCCCAAGCGTCGCCGGCACGGGAGCGCCTCAAGCTGTAGTCCGCCGTCGTCGCCGGATCGGAGACGAGGTGGAAGGCAGCAGCCCCGGTGATCGTCACGGTGACGAAGTCGCCGGGCCTCGGGGGCTCTGCGCCCTCGGGCACGGAGAAGTGGACCAGCCGCTGGTCCTGGGAGCGGCCGGACAAGCGATGCGTTTCTTCTGCTTTGCGTCCGGACTGGGCCGTGACCAGGAGTTCAACCCGGCGTCCGAGCTGTTTCGCGTTCTCCTCGGCCGCGATGCGGTCCTGGAGGGCAGTCAGCCGCTCGTAGCGTTCCTGGACAACGGCCTTCGGGAGCTGTTCCGGAAGCTCCGCGGCCGGCGTGCCTGGGCGCTTGGAGTACTGGAAGGTGAAGGCTGAGGCGAAGCGCGACTTCTCGACGACGTCGAGCGTGTCTTGGAAGTCCCCTTCCGTCTCGCCGGGGAAGCCCACGATGATGTCGGTGGTGATCGCGGCGTGGGGAATCTTGTCACGGACCTTGTCCAGGATGCCCAGGAACTTGGTGGAGCGGTAGGATCGGCGCATGTCCTTGAGGACCTTGTCCGAGCCGGACTGGAGTGGCATGTGCAACTGCGGCATGACGTTGGGGGTCTCGGCCATCGCGTCGATGACGTCGTCAGTGAAGGCAGCCGGGTGCGGGCTCGTGAAGCGGACACGCTCAAGGCCCTCGATGTCACCGCAGGCGCGCAGCAGTTTGGAGAAAGCCAGGCGGTCCCCGAATTCCACGCCGTAGGAGTTCACGTTCTGGCCGAGCAGGGTGACCTCGACGGCGCCGTCGTCCACCAACGCCTGGATTTCCGCCAGGATCTCGCCGGGACGGCGGTCCTTTTCCTTGCCGCGGAGCGACGGCACGATGCAGAAGGTACAGGTGTTGTTGCACCCGACCGAGATGGAGACCCAGCCCGAGTACACAGAGTCACGCTTGGTCGGCAAGGTGGAGGGAAAGACGTCCAGCGATTCCAGGATTTCCAGCTGCGCCTCGTTGTTGTGGCGGGCCCTGTCCAGCAACGCCGGGAGCGCCCCCACATTGTGGGTCCCGAACACGGCATCCACCCACGGAGCCTTGCGCACGATGGTTTCGCGGTCCTTTTGCGCCAGGCATCCGCCCACGGCGATCTGCATGCCCGGATGGGCAGCCTTGACCTGCTTGAGTTCCCCGAGGTTGCCGTAAAGCTTGTTGTCAGCGTTCTCACGGACTGCGCAAGTGTTGAAGACCACCACGTCGGCGACGCCGCCGTCGAAGGGTACGTATCCTGCATCCTCCAGGAGTCCTGCCATGCGCTCGGAGTCATGGACATTCATTTGGCAACCGAAGGTGCGGACCTGGTAGGTGCGCTTCGCACCGTGCTCGGGTGCGGGCTCGCTGACAGGGCCCGGAGCGGGCTGCTGAATGGGGGCTGGTGCTGGTGCTGCGGAAGGGGAACTCACCAATCTAGGGTAGCCCCTCGGGCTAGTACCAGTTGAAGCCCATCTCATGCTGCCAAGCGTTGCAGGGCGAACCGTAGCGGTCGCGGATATAGCCGAGGCCCCAATCGATCTGTGTCCGGTAGTTGCTGAGCCAATCGCTGCCTGCCGAATAGTACTTGTCCGGCGGCAGCGCCTGCGCAACACCGTAGGCACCGCTGCTGGGATTGGTGGCATCTGTCATCCAGCTTGATTCCTGGGTCCACAGCTGCGACAGGCACTGCATTTGGTCCTGGCCCCAGCCGAAGGCGCCGAGCCGGGAGGACGCGTATTGCCGTGCGCCTGCGGGGTCGTTGACGACGTTTCCCCCGCCACCGCCTCCCCCTACGAAGCCGCCGCCGCTGCTGCCACCGCTGTTGTTGCTGCTGGCGCCTCCGCCGCTGCTGATGGGCGGCTGGGCGGCTTGCTGCTGCGCCGCCCGCTGGTTGGCTGCCGCCAGGGCATCGGCTTCAGCCTTGCGCTGTGCCGCCTCCCTCTTGGCCTCCTGGGCAGCCTGATAAGCGGCAAGCGCCACCTGGCCGTCCTGGTATTTCTGCGCGACTGCAGCAGAAGTGGACGTCAAGGACGCAAGCTGGGCGACCATGGTCTTTCGCTGTCCGTCCGTGGCGGCAACACTGTCTTCGGCGGCGCGCCTCGCAGACTCCGCGGCCTGGGCCTTTGCCGCGGCGTCACTGTCCAACTGGGCCAAGACATCACGGGCAGCTTGTTCCTGCGCCGTTGCCGCGGCGGATGCCTGCGAAGCGCTCAGCGCATCATCGTGCAGCTTCGCCGTACGATCGAGGACCTTGTTCAGCAAGGCGAAATTTTGAATATTGTCCGGTGCGATGGCGGCATTCGCAAGGGACCAGGGCCCGGGATCAAAGCCGCCCGACTCGTATGCCTTGACCACCAGGGAGGAAGTGGCCTTCCTCAGTGAATCCGCTTTTGCCTTGGCCTGCTGGGACGCCTCCGCCAGTTTCTGCGTGACTGCCTGCTGATGCTGCAGGGCGTCATGGGCCTTCGCGTACTCAGTTCCCGCCTTGATGGCTGCCGCCCCGAGCTCGCCCGACTTCTGTTGAAGACCGGCCAATAACTGGTTGATGCGGCCCACTTCGGCGCTTGCGGCAGCTTCGTTCCCTTGGGCCTGCTGTACCTCCGCCCAGCTAGGATAGCCCGACGGCGGGGCATCGTCGTCCGCGGAAGCCGGGCCTGCTTGGAGAAGCGACGCGACAAGCAAGGGCACAATGATTGCCGAAAGCCGTAACGACAACGGATTCATTGGATCTGACCTGCTTCCCGACTCGGAACACTAGTCCAGAACCCTAGCCGAAGACCGCCAAGAAGCCACCCATCCCCGCCGCCCGGGACAATACTCACAGGCAGCTCTCAGTTACGCCGGCGACGCCGCCTAGCCGATGTCGTCTGCTTCACGACCACCGCACACCCCTGCACCGTGGGACTCCGACTCCCCCGACAATGCTTCGTCCAGGACCTCGCCAACAATCCGGAACGCCGCCGATGGTTGGTAGCCCTTGCGGGCAAGCATCGACGCGAGCCGCCGAGTTTGCTTGTCCCGCTCGGTCCTGTCGGAAAGGTCAGTTCCGGCCCTCAACCGGCGGGCGACCAGGTCCCTGGCAGCGTTCCGCTCGTCGTCATCGCTGACTTGCGCGAGCGCTTTCTCGGCCGTTTCAGCGTCGATGCCTTTGTCCGCCAATTCGCGTCTCAAGGCACCCCGGGCGAGTTTCCTCGACTGCGCACGGCTGCGGACCCACATCTCCGCGAAGTCGGCGTCATCAATGAGCCGGACTTCCTCGAAGCGATCCAGAACGGCTTCAGCCACGTCTTCCGGTACATTCCGTTCAGCCAGTTTGCGCGCAAGCTGAAGCCTGCTCTTGGGTGAATTGGTGAGTTGACGGAGCACAATGGCCCGGGCAACTGTTTCCGGATTGGCTTCAGGGTCTGCTGCCACGGACGAATCCGCAGACGGACCCCAGGACCGGGAGTGGCCCTGATGCTTAGCCGTCAACGGCCTTCAGCTTCGGAGATTTCTCGGCTTCGGCAGGCTTGACTACTCCGACGCCAAGCTTTTCCTTGATCAGCCGCTCGAGGTCCGCTGCCAGCTCAGGGTTGTCGCGCAGGAAGCGGCGGGAGTTCTCCATGCCCTGCCCAAGCTGGTCACCGTCATAGGTGAACCATGAACCGGACTTCTTGATGATGCCGTGCTCGACGCCCATGTCGATGATGCCGCCCTCACGGGAAATGCCCTGGCCGTAGATGATGTCGAACTCCGCGATCTTGAAGGGCGGAGCCATCTTGTTTTTGACGATCTTGGCCTTGGTGCGGTTACCTACCGAATCCGCGCCTTCCTTCAGTGTCTGGATGCGTCGGACGTCGATGCGGATGGAAGCGTAGAACTTCAGCGCCTTACCACCGGTAGTGGTTTCCGGGGAACCGAAGAAAACGCCGATCTTCTCACGGAGCTGGTTGATGAAGATAGCAGTCGTCTTCGTCTGGCTCAGGCGTCCGGTGATCTTACGAAGGGCCTGGCTCATGAGACGGGCCTGGAGGCCGACGTGGGAGTCGCCCATTTCGCCTTCGATTTCAGCGCGGGGAACCAAGGCGGCGACGGAGTCGATGACGATGACGTCCAAGGAGCCTGAGCCGATCAGCATGTCCATGATCTCGAGCGCCTGCTCACCCGTATCCGGCTGCGAAACCAGCAGGGCGTCCGTATCGACGCCCAGTTTTGCAGCATACTCGGGATCGAGGGCGTGCTCGGCGTCGATGAAGGCTGCGATGCCGCCCTGGCGCTGGGCGTTGGCCACAGCGTGAAGCGCGACGGTGGTCTTACCCGAGGATTCCGGACCGTAGATTTCGACGACACGGCCACGAGGCAACCCGCCAATGCCAAGAGCGACGTCCAAGGCGATGGAGCCGGTCGGAATGACCTCGATCGGCGCCCGGACTTCGTCCCCAAGGCGCATGACCGAGCCCTTGCCGAATTGCTTGTCGATCTGGGCAAGCGCTGCCTCGAGCGCCTTCTCACGATCCTGATTTGCCGCCATGGTTCACACCTCTGATGCTTTCTCGCTGTGGACTGGCCTGAACGGCCGCTTTCCTGTCTCATCCGACGCTAGTACGAGCCGCTGACAATTTTGTGTGCGACTTCGTCTATGTGGACAACTACGGGTGTCGAATGACACGGAAACCGCTCCGTCAGGATCAATTTTCCTCTGAAAGGAGCATAGCCTCATCCGAACAGATATTCGAACAAATTTGCGGGCGTGTCCGCCAGGAACCGGAACTCAGAACGTTCCGGAACCCTTGTCCGCGGGCTTGATATCCCTGCCGAGTCGGCGCTCCGGAGGAACGTCCTGGACGTCGCACAGGGCAAGCCAGACGTCGCGGGGGCTGTAGCCCGCTGCCAAGGCGTCGTTTGCCGTACGGCCGCCGACGCCGGCCAATACAAGGGAGCTGCTGAGGACCCGGGAGTAACCAGCCCCGAATTCATCGTCCATCAGCCGCCAGAAGTCACTGATCCGCACCAATAGAGTCTCTCATGGGAGCGGACTCTAGAATGGTTGTCATGAGCAACACTCCCGACGACGCGCCAGAGATGGTGGAGGCAGGCGACAACGTCGACGCCGCCCTCCAGCAGGTGGAACACCAGCTGAGCATGTTCTGGCGACGCGCACGATCGCTGTCCCACCAGCTATCCCGGCAGGTCCATCCCGACATGGAACCAGCCGCATACGGACTGCTGACGATTATCCGGAAAGAAGGCCCCATCCGCCTGACGGAGCTCGCCTCGTGCATCGGCGTCGGAAAGCCCTCAGTGAGCCGCCAGATCGCGTTCCTCGAGAGCATCGGCATGGTCTACAAAGAAGCCGACCCCCAGGATGGCCGCGCACAATCGATCCGGCTCACTCCCAAGGGCGAAGAAAAGATGCACCAGGTCCAGGACGCACGCCGGCAGGTATTCCGGGAACGCCTGGGTGAGTGGCCCCTGGAAGAAATCCAGACGCTGGCGGACTACATTGAACGGCTCAACGCTGCCTACGGCGAAGGAATCGGCAAGGACTGACCGCGCCGAGCAACAAAAGACCAAAGAAGGAGGGCCTCCACATGGAGGCCCTCCTTCTTGCTTCAAGCATTTGCCGATGTTTCGGCGCAACGCATCCCGGCAGGTACGTGCTGAACCTCACCCCCGGCAACTGCGTACCGGAGTCAGTGCGTTCTAGCGGGCTCCGGAGAGCATGCCCTGGGTGAAATCGTCGTTCAATTCGGCGCTGAGCTCGCGGTCGAGATCGCGGCCGTAGCGCTGGGCGAATTCCTGCGGGACGGTGTCCGGAACAGCGACGCCTTCGGCGACGGCAACCCGGTCACTGACCTCTCGGAGCATGCCGGACAACGGAACGTCCAGCGCTGAGCAGATTGAGGACAGCAGCTCTGAGGATGCTTCCTTCTGGCCGCGCTCAACTTCGCTCAAGTAGCCAAGGGAAACGCGGGCGCTGTGCGAGACTTCGCGGAGCGTACGGCCCTGGCGCTGGCGGACATCGCGCAGGACATCACCAATTTCGTGACGCAGTACAACCATTTTGCGCTCCTTCTGTTCGCTCGGTGCCTTCTCGGCCAAGCCCACATCCTTCCAGCGGACAACGCCGTTTATGGATACGGGCTGCTTAACCATCTGTATCGCCTTGCTCCCTCGTGAGTCCGGTTCACCTTGCCGGTGCACCGGTTGTTTTTTACATCCTAGGCGCCCCGGCCATTCCGGGGCGACACAATGTAACAACTATTGGGCCGCTGTTTTTGTTCCCGGCTACTTTACGTGCAGTAGGTCGGCATGGAGAAGGCACTCCAGCAAGCGCTCCAGTGCGGCCGCCGTTGCCTGGGCACGGATACTTGGCCGATCCCCCGGAAAGGAGTAGGCATGCGCTGTGGCTCCGCCCTGCGTGGCGACGCCAATGAAGACGGTGCCAACCGGCTTCCCGTCGTGCGGCAAAGGCCCCGCAACCCCCGTAGTGGAGATCCCGACGTCGGCCCCGCACGCGCGCCTCGCGCCGGCGGCCATGGCCGCCGCCACCTCGGCGTCGACGGATCCGACGGCGGAAAGCAGCTCCTCGGACACCCCCAGGATTTCGGCCTTGACCGCGTTCTGGTAGGCGACCACCCCGCCCTGGAGCATGCCTGACGCCCCCGGGGTATCAGCGAGAGTGGCGGCAACCATCCCGGCGGTCAGGGATTCCGCGGTCGCCACAGTGATGCCCCGCTTGATGGCGAGGGCAACGGCGGAGGCGGCCACCTCATCAGCGGTGGGGCTCATGCGCGCTTGCCGGCCGCGCGAAGTTTTGCGGCTTCAATCACATATTCGACGCCGGTCCACACCGTGATAACAAGGGCGACGATCATGACCCAGAAGGCCACGCTGAGGAGCCACGGAGCGAAAGAATTCAGAGGCAGGATGTAAAGGAAGATGGCGACAGTCTGGACGACGGTCTTCAGCTTGCCGCCACGCGAGGCCGGCATCACCCCATAGCGGATGACGAAGAAGCGCAATGCCGTGATGCCCCATTCGCGCACGAGGATGAGGATGGTGATCCACCACGGCAGCTCTCCCAGCGCCGAGAGGAGAACAAGTGCCGAGCCGATCAGCAACTTGTCGGCAATCGGATCCGCGATCTTGCCGAAGTTGGTGACGAGGTTGCGGCTCCGGGCGATGTCGCCGTCGAGCCTGTCCGTGTAGATCGCCACGGCGAAGGCCACCACGGCGGCCCAGCGCCAGAGGCCGTGCTGGCTGTTGTCCTCCAGAAGGAACCAGACGAAGAACGGAACCAGGACAATTCGGAGCATCGTCAGGATGTTGGGCAGATTCCAGATATCGGAGCTGCTGGAACCGGCTTTGCTGCCGTCGGATGTAGTCACCCCTCTAGGCTACCGTCCGGTCAATGACCAGGCGTCTTCGCCGCCTTCGTCCTCGTCATCGATGCCATCTGCGCCGTCGTGGTATTCCGTGACCTGCTTGCGGCGCTCGAGATCGGTGGCCACGAGGTCCTCTGCGTACCCGCCGACGGCGATGTTCGCGTTCGCGTTCTCGCTCAGGGCGGCCGTGTGCGCGTCGGGCGTGACCGGAGCGTCCTGGCCCTTCATGGCCGCCAGCACGGGCGCGAGGTCGTCGGGCTTGACCAGGACATCGCGCGCCTTGGAACCCTCGGACGGACCCACGACTCCGCGCGACTCCAGCAGGTCCATGAGGCGGCCTGCCTTGGCAAAGCCGACGCGGAGCTTGCGCTGCAGCATCGACGTGGAGCCGAACTGGGTGGTGACAACGAGTTCGGTGGCCTGGAGCAGGACCTCGAGATCGTCTCCGATGTCGTCGTCGATCTGCTTCTTCTGCGCCTCGGGCGCGACGTCGTCACGGTAGACGGCCTTGAGTTGTCCCTTGACGTGCTCCACCACGCGGTGGATTTCGGACTCGGTGACCCAGGCGCCCTGCACGCGCATCGCCTTGGAGGCGCCCATGGGGAGGAAAAGTGCATCACCCTGGCCAATGAGCTTTTCCGCGCCGGGCTGATCCAGGACCACACGGGAGTCGGTGACAGAGGACGTGGCGAACGCCATACGCGACGGGACGTTCGCCTTGATCAAGCCGGTGACGACGTCGACGGAAGGACGCTGGGTGGCCAGGACCAGGTGGATGCCGGCAGCACGGGCGAGCTGGGTGATGCGGACAATCGAGTCTTCGACATCGCGCGGGGCCACCATCATGAGGTCGGCGAGCTCGTCCACAATTACCAGCAAATAAGGGTACGGCTTGATGATGCGCTTGGAGTCAACCGGCGGAACAACCTTGCCGGCGCGGACAGCCTTGTTGAAGTCGTCGATGTGCTTGAAGCCGTAGTTGGCGAGGTCGTCGTAGCGGGCGTCCATTTCGCGCACTACCCACTGAAGTGCCTCGGCGGCTTTCTTGGGGTTGGTGATGATGGGCGTAATGAGGTGCGGAACACCCTCGTACGCGGTCAGTTCGACGCGTTTGGGGTCCACCATGACCATGCGGACCTCATCGGGCGTCGCGCGCATCAGGATCGAGGTGATCATGGAGTTCACGAACGACGACTTGCCGGCACCCGTGGCACCCGCCACGAGCAAGTGCGGCATCTTCGCGAGGTTCGCGACGACGTAGCCGCCCTCGACGTCCTTGCCGACGCCCATCACCATGGGGTGGTCGGTCCGCCGCGCGTTCTGGCTGCGCAGGACATCGCCGAGGGACACGGTTTCGCGGTCCGTGTTGGGGATCTCGATGCCGATGGCCGACTTGCCGGGGATCGGGCTGAGGATACGGACATCGCTCGATGCCACGGCGTAGGAGATGTTCTTGGACAACGCCGTGACGCGCTCCACCTTGGTGCCGGAGGCAAGTTCGATCTCGTAACGGGTCACGGTTGGCCCCCGGCTGAAGCCGGTGACAGTGGCGTCCACGTTGAACTGTTGCAAGGTGTCCGTCAGGGCGGCCACGACGGCGTCGTTCGCTTCCGTGCGCTCCTTCGGAATGGAACCCGGAGTCAGGTTGTCCGAGGACGGCAACGTGTAGGTGACGTCCCCGGCAAGCGAAAGTTGCTCGGTGCGCTGCGGGATCGGCGTCGGGGGTGGTGGCGGACTGACGGGCGCCGAAGGCACGATGACCGGCGGCACAGCCGGCGAAAGTGCCGCGGTCGGCACGACCAGGGGGATCGCTTCGGTCGCGTTGTCCGCAATCGCCTTCGGGCTTCCAAGTCCCTGTGCACTTCCAAGACCCTGTGCGGCCTTGATCTTCTCGACGGCGATTTCGGCCTGCGTCGGCCTGCGAACCCCGGGCGGAACTGCCGGCCCGCCCTTTGCGGGAGGGGCATCGTCGTCGACGATTGCGTGTTCGAAGGCCTCGTCGCCAACATAGCCTTCAAGCGTGGGGTCGTCGTCGTGATCCTTGCCGAAGAAGCGCTTGCGGCGCTTCTTCTTCGGTTCAACGGCCGCCTCGTTTTCGTAGAGGTAGCTGCGGTCGTGGGAATCGCCGCGTTGCGCGTCGGCATCCACCAGGTCGACGCCCATAAGGTGCTCGTAGGCGCCACGGATACGCCGGGGAATGGCGCCGAAGGGTGTGGCCGTCACAATCAAGAGGGAGACGAACGCCAAGGCACCGTAAACCATGACGGGGACCACGGGGTGGATAGCGGCAAGAGGCGAGGCTGCGAGGAAGCCGAGCATCCCGCCCGCGCGCCGGAGGCCCTCGAAGCCATCGGCGACGGTCGGCTGGCCCCCGATAATGTGGGCCAAGCCGGTGCCGGCGAACGTCATGATCAGGAAGCCGATGCCCACGCGGTTGTTGCCACGGCTGTCCCACGGCTGCCGGAAGAGCCGGAAAGCGCAGACGAAAAGCATGAGCGGAAGAAGCAGGGATACCCAGCCGAAGGTTCCGTTCACGATGCTGTAGACAACGTCCGGGAACCAGCCTTTGAAGCCCCACCAGGCGAAGGTTGCTATGAAGACACCGAGGGCCAGGTTGAAAAGCGCGGCGCCATCCCGGCGGTCCGCGGGATCAAGGTCACTGACGTCGTAGCCGATCCGGCGGACGCCCGCGCCCACCACGTGCCCGATTCCCAGCCAGACGCCGGCAAGCGCGCGCAGGATCCACGGCTGTTGGGGTTCGACGACGGCTGCCTGCTTGCCGCGGGCCGTGCCTGTGCCGCTCCGGCCGGTCTTAGCCGGGGTCCGGCCGCTGCCCGAGCCGCCGGATTTGCTGTTGGAGCTGCCTCTAGGCGCGGAGGTAGTACGAGTCGCCATATCGGCCACGCTACCCCAACCCGTCCGGAAACCCGCGGATTTCAGGGGCGCGGAGGAACCATGTTGCCCCTGTTGGACAATCTGCGGACCCGGCATTGAGGCGAGCCGGTCGTGAAACACGAACGGCCCGGTTCATTTGAACCGGGCCGTTCGGAGCCTGACTAAGCTTCCAAAACCAACGGGATGATCATGGGACGCCGGCGAAGCTTGCGGTTGACCCACGTGCCGATCACACGACGCACCACTTGCTGGAGCTGGTGGGTGGTGTGGTCCGCGTGGTGGAGCACTGCGTCTTCAAGGGCCGCGTTGATCTTGGGGATGATCTCGTCAAAGACGGAATCGTCTTCGGCCACGCCGCGGGCGTGGATTTCCGGGCCCGAGACGATCTTGCCTGTGGTCCGGTTGATCACGGTGATAACCGAGATGAAGCCCTCGTCGCCGAGGATCCTGCGGTCCTTGAGGTCGGCGTCGGTGATTTCACCCACGCTGGAGCCGTCCACATAGACGAAGCCCACTTCCACCTGGCCCACTACATTGGCTTTGTGGTCCCTGACGTCAATGACTGTGCCGTTGTCGCTGAGGATGACGCGGTCCGAGGGCACGCCGGACTCTTCCGCCAGATTGCCATTGGCGATGAGGTGCCGGGTTTCGCCGTGCACAGGCATCGCGTTCAAGGGCTTGAGGATGTTGTAGCAGTAGAGCAGTTCGCCCGCCGCGGCGTGGCCGGAGACGTGCACTTTGGCGTTGCCCTTGTGGACGACGTCGGCGCCGAGCTTGAGCAGCCCGTTGATGATCCGGTAGACCGCGTTCTCGTTGCCAGGGATGAGGCTCGAGGCCAGAATGACGGTATCGCCCTGGCCGACCACCACGCGGTGGTCTCCGTTGGCCATCCGGGACAGCGCTGCCATGGGCTCGCCCTGCGAGCCCGTGGACATCAGGACCACGCGGTGGTCCGGAAGGTTGTCGATGTTCTTGATGTCCACCAGGATTCCCGGCGGGACGTCAAGGTAGCCCAGTTTCGCGGCGATAGCCATGTTGCGCACCATGGAACGGCCCACGAAGGCGACATTGCGGCCATGCTTGGCGGCCGCGTCAAGCACCTGCTGGACGCGGTGCACGTGCGAGGAGAAGGACGCGACGATGATGCGCTTCTTGGCCTGGCCGAACAAGCGGTCCAGGGTGGGACCGATTTCCTTTTCCGCCGTGGTGAAACCGGGGACATCCGCGTTGGTGGAGTCGGCCATGAACAGGTCCACCCCTTCTTCGCCCAGGCGGGCGAAGTGGCGCAGGTCCGTGATGCGGCCGTCGAGGGGCAACTGGTCCATCTTGAAGTCGCCCGTGTGCAGCACGTTGCCGCCGGCGGTGCGGATGAAGACGGCCAAGGCGTCCGGAATGGAGTGGTTGACGGCAACGAATTCGCATTCGAAGGGGCCGAACTGCTCCACTTCTCCTTCGGCGACCGTGAGCGTGTATGGCTTGATCCGGTGTTCCTGGAGCTTGGCCTCAACGAGGGCAAGCGTCAGCTGGGAGCCGACCAACGGCAGGTCCGGACGCAGGCGCAGGAGGTACGGCACAGCACCGATGTGGTCTTCGTGGCCGTGCGTCAGGACGATGGCAACGACGTCGTCCAGTCTGTCCTCGATGTAGGAGAAATCGGGCAGGATCAGGTCAACACCCGGCTGGGTCTCTTCAGGGAAGAGCACGCCGCAGTCAACTACCAGCAGCTTGCCATTGATTTCGAAAACGGCCATGTTGCGGCCGATCTCCCCCAGCCCGCCAAGGGGCACAATCCGGAGTGTTCCCTGCGGAAGTTTGGGCGGGGTGACAAGTCCGGGAAGGGCGGTTTGGGTCATAATGCGCTACTTTCCGGCGGAATCGTTCTAGACAGTGAAGTCCATTCCAGCTTCCGCCAAGTCCTCGCGGATGATTGCGATCTCGGCGGTGTCCGGCTCCACGAGGGGCAAACGGACAACCGAGTTGGGCAGGACTCCCTGCCATTTAAGAATTTGTTTGGCGGCGACGGCGCCTTGGACCCGGGTCATGGTTGCGCGGATCACGGGCTCGAGTTCGAAGTTGATCTTGCGTGCCGTGCCAAGGTCGTTCGAGTTGATGGCGTCGATGAGCTCACGGAAACGGCGGGTAACGACGTGGGTGGTGACGCCAATCAGGCCTACCGCACCCATGGCCATCCACTGGAGGGTCAGGCCGTCGTCCCCCGAGTAGAAGAGGAGGTCGGTTTCGGCCATGACGCGGGTGGCCGCGGCGAAGTCGGCTTTGGCATCCTTGACCGCAACGATGTTGGGGTGGGCGGCCAGGCCGATCATGGTCTCCGGCGTGATCTGAATGGAGGAGCGTCCGGGAATGTCATAGAGCATGACGGGGAGCTCGGTGGCGGACGCGATGGCCTCGAAGTGGGCGCGGACGCCGGCCTGGCTCGGCTTGTTGTAGTACGGGGTGACGATCAGGAGTCCGTCGACGCCGAGCTTCGCGGCTTCCTGGGAGAGGTGCACCGAGTGTGCGGTGTCGTTGGTTCCGGTTCCCGCGATGATGGCCGCGCGACCACCTACGGCTTCCTTCACGGCGCGGAACATGCCGAGGTTTTCCTCATCGGTGAGCGTGGATGTCTCCCCGGTTGTTCCGGTGACGACCAAGCCATCGCAGCCGTCGTCAACAAGCTTGACTGCCAGTTCCGCTGCCTGCTTGTAGTCAACTTCGCCGTCCTTGGTGAACGGGGTGACCATGGCGGTCAGAAGGGTACCGAGAGCAGGAACGTTCGCACGAGAGTCAGACATATGAAAAACGTTACCCTGTCAGCTGCGGGTTAGGAGAATGGGGCCCGCGTGATTGTCGTCAAATTCAACGAAATGGGAGCAAGGCCTCAGGCTGAAGCGTCGCTATGGCGCCCGGGCTTGGCTGGCGCCTCCGGCGAGCAATACAGCGCAACCGCTGACTCCCGCAAGCGGTCTGCCCACGCTCCCAGCCGCTGGGCGGCCCGCACATAGTCGAACAACTCAACGGGGGTCAACGATTCGAGGTCAGTCTCCTCAAGCCGCCTGGCGAGTTCGGCGCCCGGCTGCTGTTCGCCCAGAACGGTTCCCTCGCGCCGCCACTGCACATCTTCAGGCGGCTCCCCCGCCACAAGCTGCCGGAAGAGGAAATCGACGACGCCCGGGCTCATCGCTTTCATGGGCCCATCCAGGCCTTGGGGATAGCCGTTCGGCCGCTTCGAAGGATCGTTCATGCAGCCATGGTATTCGAACATATATTCGAACACAAGGGTGTTTCCTTCTTGGCGGCAGCCGCTACCGCTCCGCCGTGGTGGGCTCAGTGCGAAAGAGGCGCACGGCGTCGCGCATGGATTCCCTTGCGCGCTTGCGGTCGCCCGCGGCATCGTAGGCGCAACTGAGCCGGAACCAGGAACGCCAGTCCTCGGGGGCGGCCTCGGCCTCCACGCGGTACTTCTCAAACTCGGCGTCCGCGGCGGCACGCACGATGCGGCCTCCCGGTGTGCGGGGCAAGTTGTCTACGGGCAGCCCGCCTTCGGCTTCGAGCACCTTCGCCATCTTCTCCGTGCGCGCACCGAACACAAGCTCGCGGATCAATGCCCACGCTCCGATGATCGGAAGCACCAGATAGGCAGCGCCGATTCCCTTGGCGACCAGGTTCGCGTCACTGAGCAGCAGGATCGAGCGTTCGAAGGTGACCACGAGGTAGAGAACCAACAACAGGGTGACGGCACCCACCCAGATCTTGGTGCGGTTCTCCTTGAATGCGTTCCAGAGCGAGCCCATGCGCCTACAGCCCCAGATCCAGATAGCCGTCCAGGCCGACTGTCAGCCCGGGGTGGGACGCCACATTGCGCAGTCCCAGCAACACACCGGGCATGAAGGACGCCCGGTCGAAGGAATCGTGGCGGATGGTCAGTTGCTCACCCGGCCCGCCGAGGAGCACTTCCTGATGTGCCACGAGTCCGCGCAGGCGGACGCTGTGGACGCGGACACCGTCTACGTCGCAACCGCGGGCGCCATCAAGGGCGGTGTTCGTGGCATCCGGGCTTGCCGGGACACCGGCTTCTTCGCGGGCGGCGGCAATGAGCTGGGCCGTGCGGACGGCTGTGCCCGAGGGAGCGTCCACCTTGTTCGGGTGGTGCAGCTCGATGATTTCCACCGATTCGAAATACTTGGAGGCCTTGGCGGCGAAGGCCGAGGCGAGGACGGAGCCGAGGGCGAAGTTGGGGGCAATAAGGACGCCTGCATCCGGGTTCGCCTCAAGCAAGCCGCGCAACGCAGCGAGCCGCGCGGCATCCCAACCGGTGGTCCCAACAACAGCATGCATGCCGTGTTCGACGGCGAAGCGTACGTTCGCCTCGGTGCTGTCCGGAACGGTCAGGTCGACGACAAACTTGGCTCCGGCGTCGAGCAGGGTATCAAGGGAATCGCCGCGGCCGAGCGCCGCGACGAGCTTCATATCGGAGGCTGCCTCCACCGCTTTGACGGCTTCGATACCCATGCGTCCCTGGGCGCCCAGAACGGCGACAGCAAGTTGTTCGGTCATGCCCTTAACCCTACCGGGCGGCGCGCACCGGGATTTTCGCCGTCGGGTTCACCCTTAGTCGCGGGTCGGAGCGACGGATCGCGGTCGTACGAGCTTTCGAACGCCCAGAACGATTAGTCCCAAGACCGAGCCGGCGACGACTGCGAGGATGAGCATGGCAACGATGGGAATCACCAGCGAATCAGCACCGATTTCTTCCCGAGCCGCCTCGAGTCCCGGGATGCTGATGGCGATAACGAGCGCCGCCACCACCTGCGTGGGCACAAGGAACCAGGGCCACGATTGGATTTTCTTGGACATGGGATCATTTTCCTTTCAATCGCAGAGCAGCCAGGAGAAGCACTCCGCTGGACCAGATCGTAAGAAGAAGGAGCGCTCCCCAGGGCCCAAGGTTGTCCCCGGGCTCCGGGGTGGCGCTGATCGCTTGCCCGACCAGTATCCCGATGGTCATGTTCGCTCCTGCCGTAGCGCCCGGGACTCCACTCAGTCCGGCGATAAGGAGCGTGATCGGTGCAAGCCAAAAAACGGTGATGATGACGATCGCGGCGACGGTGGCTGAGCGCACCGCGTACCCGAGCCCTGCGCCGAAGCATGAGGCGAGCACGACCGCAGCGATCGAGCACACTACCGCGGCGACGGAGTCAAAAGAGAAGGGCACGGGTGTCCCGCCCAACACGGCAGCGAACACGCCGCCCATGAGCATGGCGAGCAACGCAAGTGCTGCGGCGACCCCGCTGTACCCGAGTGCACTCGCCGCAAGGAGCCGGCCGCGGCGCGGGACGAGCAACATTCGGAAGCCGATCGCTCCCGTCTGGTAGTCCCGGCCTACGCCGATGGCCGCCGCCAGAGCTGCCACGAACGCGAAGATGTCGACCCCGGCCGTCGCGATACCCGTCAGATCCTGTGCCGGCGAAGACACCTTTCGATAGATCGCTTGCCCTACGCCGAGTGCGAGCGGTACGGCGGCTCCCAGCAACAGCACGACCACGGATGTTCGGGTCCGGATGATCCGGGCCGTCTCCGCGGACACGAGCTCGGCCAGCCGTTGCGTCCTCAACGAGCCTCTCCTTCTACCTTCGTGTCCACGATCCGTCGATACACGTCGTCAAGAGAGACTCTCTCGGTGCGAAGCTCGTCCAAGACAAGCCCATGCGCAGCTGCAAGGGAGAACACCTCACGCGCTGTGATGTCTGCGACGACGACGGCGCGAGCGTCTGCCTCGACGATGGTGGCGCCGTTTCCCTCTGCGAGCGCGATGAGCGTGCTGACGTCTTCGCTTACGACGTGGACGTGCGCCCCGGCTCCTCGTGCGAGGTCGGCAAGGCTGCTTCGGAGTTTGAGTACACCGTTGTTGATCAGTACGACGTCGTCGGCCACAAGCTCGAGCTCGGTGATGATGTGCGACGAAAGGAGAATCGCGGCTCCATCATCACGAAGTTGGATGAGCAGGTGACGCAGCCACTGGATGCCCGACGGGTCGAGACCATTGAGCGGCTCATCAAGGACGTAGTTGCCTGGGTTGCCCAAGATAGCTGCGGCGAGCGCGAGGCGCTGCCTCATGCCAAGGGAAAGCTCGCGCACCCGCCGTCTGCGGGCCCCACCAAGGCCGACCATGTCCAGCACCCGTTCGGCCCGCGCGTTGTCCACGCCCTGAACACTTGCGCAGTACCACAGGAGCTCGATCGCCCGTAGCTCAGGGATCAGCGCCCCGGCGTCGAGGACCGCCCCAACGCGCTGGCGTGGGTTGGGTAGCTCTCCATACGGGCGTCCGTCGAACAACGCCCGTCCCGAATCGGGCTTCTCAAGGCCGAGGGCGGTTCGCATGGTGGTGGTCTTGCCAGCGCCGTTAGGCCCGATGAAGCCGACGATGCGGCCGTCATCGGCATAGCTACTTTCGTATAACTGGTCCGCTAGAACCTGGGCATCGTCGCCGTCACGGTCCACCCTTTTTCATCACCGCCTGCCTCGAATGTTCCACCCAGCAGCATCACACGATCGTTCATCCGCTTCAGCCCGTACCCCGTCGCATCAGCGGTCTCGTCCCCTCTGCCGCTGGACGGAGCATTCCAGACCTGCAAAGTGACCCATTCACGATCAGACGTGACCGCCAAACGAATCGACGGGGTCTGCCGAGCGTGCTTCATCACGTTGGTGACTGCCTCACGAGCGATGTGCACGAGCGTGGTCTCGATGCTGCTCGAAATTGACATCTCACTGCCGGGGAAGGAGAGCTCCACCGAGGCTCCCATCGAGCCGAGTCCCAGTCGTAATGATTCCAACGTCGCTGCCAAGGACACGGCACCTGGCCCGGCTCCTCCGACGGTCTCGTCCGTCCCCTGGACTAAACGCAGCATCCGACGGATGTCTGTGAGCGCCTGTGTAGCGGCATCGGTGATCGCACGCCTCGATGTGTCTCTAGTCACGGGGTCGTCCACCAGTTCGAGGGCCCGGGCCTGCATGACAACGGCCGTGATGTCGCGGGCAATGATGTTGTGCAGCTCATCGGCGATTCGATCCCGCTCCATTTGTACGGCGGCCGCCGATTCCCTTTTGAGCCGATCAATGTGAGCAGCAAGCTGATGCTCCCTCGCTCGACCTCCGCGGAACCCCCAACCGATCAGTCCTGAAGCAAGGCCAACGGCAACGCTCCCGACCCCGCCGCCTTGTACAAGCCCCTGGCCAACCCCTTCCGCAACCATCGCCAACGCCACTGTGACGACGCAGTATGAGACGCACAGCCACCGACCGCACGTTCTCGTGACCAAGCCGACCGAGACGGCAAGGGCCAGAGAGTAAGGCCCACCCGCACCAAGCAATGTTGCCGCGAGGCCGCATGCCACGAGCACCGTCGCCGCCACGGGAGGCCGCCACGCGAAAGCACCGATTGCGATAAGCGCGCCGACGTAAACGATCGCGGTGGGCATCGGCGTCTGGGCAAGTAACGCCAGTACACCATCCACGAGCAGCGCCACCGCGACCACGGCCCCCAATGCGAGACGAGCACCGGCCGGCAACGCTGTGAACGCCCAGAAGCCACGAACCAGCAGACCCTTGGACATTGCGGGTAGCGTCTGCCGGACCCTTTCGCTTCATCCCCCAATTATCCAGATGAAGCGCCCCGCCCCTCAGGCACACTAGTCAAGTCCCCTTCTGCCTGAAAGTACCAACAACCTGATCGTCGCAGCCTGCAGGCACAGGTTCTACCGACGAAAGTCGATTCCTCGCGCGATTTTCGTCCGATCTGAGAGTCGACTCCCGACGCCTAAACTGTAGTAACGGAGGGCGTGCGTGTTCTGATCGTCGATGACGAAGCCCTCGTGCGACACGCACTGCGCATCTTCCTAGAGTCGGCCCCGGCCACAGTTGTGGCCGGAGAAGCCGTTAATGGAACGGAAGCCGTCGAGCAGTACCGCATGTTGCAACCGGACGTCGTGCTGATGGACATCCAGATGCCGGTGATGAACGGCATTGAGGCGACAGAGATGATCACTGCCGAATACCCGGACGCCCGGGTCCTTGCAGTGACCACATTCTCTTCCGAAAGCCACGTCATCTCCGCGCTCAGGGCCGGAGCCTCCGGTTATCTCGCGAAGGACACGCATCCGGACGAGATCGTCAGCGCCATCTTGGACGTGCACGCTGACATGTCAGTGCTCTCGCCGCGCATAACTCGTGGACTCATCGCAGCCGTTCGAGATACGGCCACCCCCAACGGTCACGTCTCGCTCTCCCGCGCCCAAGCGCTCACGGAACGCGAACTGTCGATTGTGGTGTTTCTCGCGCAGGGTATGTCAAACGCCGAGATAGCGCAGGCCCTCCACCTCTCAGAGGCGACCGTCAAGTCGAACCTCGGCCGCATCATGAACAAATGGGACGTGCGCGACCGCGTCCAAGTACTCATCCATGCGGTGCGCACAAATCTCGTGACGTTGTAGCACTCGCGATCCCCTGCGCTGGATTACTCCCCGGCGCCGACCCACTCGACCGTGCCGTCGCTGAAGAACTGTTCCTTCCAGATGGGCACTTGGGCTTTGATCCTGTCCACGAGCTCCGAGCACACTGCGAAGGCTTGTCCGCGGTGTGCAGCGGCAACGGCGCAGACGAGCGCAGGGTCGCCAATCTCCAGCAAGCCGATCCGGTGTGCTGCCCAGATCCGGACAGGCTGTGCGGCCTCCCCCGAGTGCTCCGCCACAAGCTTCGCCACGACGTCGGCCATGACCTGGTGCGCGGTGGGGTGGGCGCTGTAGCTGAGCCTGTCGACGGGTTTTCCGCCGTCGTGGTTCCGGACCACGCCGCTGAAGCTCACGACCGCTCCCGCCGTATCCGATTCCACGGCTGCTATGGCCTGATCCACGGAAATCGGCTCCGCGCTAAGGATCGCGCTGATGACTTCGAAGTCGGTTTCAGTGGTCATGACTTCCCTCCAATTGATCGCAAAGGTGGGCGATGATGGGATCAAGGACGGCAAGGCCGTCCATTACGCCCTTCGGCGAACCCGGCAGGTTCACAATGAACGTCTTGCCTGCTGTACCGGCATGGCCCCGGCTCAACATCGCCATGGGGGTCTTGGCGGCTCCGGCGCGGCGGATGCCTTCCATGAGCCCCGGTATTTCGCGATCCAGCAAAGGCAGGGTGACTTCCGGAGTGCGGTCATCGGGGCTCAGCCCGGTGCCGCCGCTGGTAATGACGACGGCGGGTTCCAGGGTCAGCAGCGCACGGATGGCGGCACCGACCGGCTCACCGTCCGGGACCACCATGACGGGGAAGGTCTGGTAGCCGTGTTCGACCAACCAGTCCAGGATCACGGGGCCGCTCTTGTCCTCGTAGATTCCCGCCGCGGCACGGTTGGACGCGATGACAACGCCGGCCTTCCGCGGACCACGGGCAGGTTCGCAGGCGTTCATGCGCTTTCTCCTTCGCCGGACGCACCGGACGAGGCGGGAAGGGCCCAGTCGCCGCTCTTTCCGCCGCTCTTGGCCAACACCTGGATGCCGCTGATGACAGCGTGCTTATCCACTGCCTTGATCATGTCGTAGACGCTCAAGGCAGCAACTGAGGCCGCAGTCAAAGCTTCCATCTCCACGCCCGTGACGCCCCTGGTCTTCACCGTTGCCAGGACAACCACGGTGTCCGGGCCGAGTTCGAAGTCCACAGTGACCTTGGAAATCGGCAGCGGGTGGCACAGCGGGATGAGTTCGGGCGTCTTCTTGGCTGCCATGATGCCGGCAACGCGCGCCACCGCAAGGGCGTCGCCTTTCGGGAGGTCACCGGCGCCGAGCAGGGTGAGCACCTCGGACGTGCTGTGGACGGTGGCGGTGGCGGTGGCCTCCCGCGTGGTCACGGCCTTTTCGGAGACATCGACCATTTGGGCTGTTCCGTCTTGGCGCAAATGCGTAAGGGCGCCGCCATCATGGCGCAAGTGGGTGAGGCCGCCGACGATGCTTGCGGGATCTGGAGTGTCATTCACAACATCCATACTTCCACTTCCGCCCCGGCGGCGAGTTCCGTGACTGCTGCAGGCACCTGGACCAGCGCGTTCGAGTTGGCGAGCGCATGGATGAGATGGGAGCCTGGACCCCCTTCAAGCCTGACCGTTCCGCCGGGAAGAAGGGTGCCCCGGCGGACCTGGTGCTTACCGGCCGGCGAGGTCAAAGACTCCGCAAGGCGGGCCAGCAGGCTCGGCCGCAATGCAGGGCTGCCCACGACGGCGGCGAGCGCCGGGCGAAGGAACATTTCGAAGGACACGAGGCAGCTCACGGGATTGCCCGGGAATCCCAGGAAGGGCAGGCCGTCGAACGTTCCGATCCCTTGGGGGCCGCCGGGCTGCATGGCCACCGACACGAATTCGACCGACTGGTCCATCATGGCCTGCCGGACCACTTCGTAGGCCCCCTTGCTGACGCCCCCGGTGCTGACGATGAGATCGACGGTGCCGCCCAGGCTGCGGAGGAGCGCCAGCAGCTCAGTAGGATTGTCGCCGCTGATTCCCGTCCGCGTGACGTGGAGACCGGACTGCAGCATGGCGGCTTCGAGCAGGGTTCCGTTGGAATCGTAGATCTTGCCTTCCGGCAGGGACGTACCCGGTTCCACGACTTCATCGCCGGTGGTGACCAGGAGCACGCGCACCGGCATGCGGACCTCGACGGCGGTCATCCCCAGGGCGGCGAGCAGCCCCAATTGCCCGGGTCCGAGGGCCGTTCCCCCGCGCAAGGCAACGGTTCCCGCGGTGATGTCGCTCCCGGCGTCGCGGACGAACGTTCCGGGCTCAGTGGTAGGAAGGCGGACGGTTGATGGGACACCGGGGACGGGAAAGACATCAGGCACTGCCTGTTCGATGGGCACGACGGCGTCGGCACCCTCGGGCATCATGGCGCCGGTCATGATCGGGGCTGCGGTGCCAGGCATGAGCCGGGCCGGTGCCGCGCCGGCCGGGACGGGATCCACGACCGTCAGCTCCGCACCGGCGTCACTCCCTGCGTGGGGGGCGAGGTCCGCTGCGCGGACGGCAAAACCGTCCATCTGGGAGTTGGCGAACGGCGGCAGGCTGAGCGGGGCCAACACGTCCGCGGCAAGTATCCGGCCGAGCGCCCCCATCAACGGCAGCTCTTCGGTGCCGTCTATGTGTGCAAGGCCGGACAGTAGCTCCTGGACGGCTTGACGGTGGGCTGCGACGGATCGTGCCACGAGGGTTCCTCCCGGGTTGTTTCGCTCAGACCTACCCAGCCTAGTGTCAGTTTGCAGTGACATGGATGGTGTGGAACCCCGTGGCGCCGTCCGGTGCCACGGGGGTTTGGGCTTCGGGCTGCGGGGTACCCGTGGCATCGGTGGCACGGACCTGGACTTCATGGTTCCCTGAGCCCAAGTCAAGGCCCAGCTGCCATTGGTACCAGGTGTCCGAGGAGATCCCCGGAGCGAGCTTGGCTTCATGCCAGCTTCCGCGGTCGACGCGCAACTCCACGCGGGAAACGCCGCGGTGTTGAGCCCAGGCGACACCGCCGAACTGGACCGTTCCGGCCTTGACCGAGCGGCCGTCCCGGGGCACATCGATGCGGGACTGCGTCTTGATGGGACCGTGGTCGCTCCAACCTCGCGGAACCCAGTAGCCCTGGTCGTCAGCGAAACGGGTCACCTTCAGTTCCGTCAGCCATTTGGTGGCAGAAACATATCCATAGAGGCCCGGGACGACCATCCGGACGGGGAAGCCGTGCTCCAGCGGCAACGGTTCGCCGTTCATTCCGACAGCGAGGATCGCGTCGCGATTGTCAGTGAGCGCTTCGAGGGGGGTTCCGGCGGTCCAGCCGTCAGTGCTGCGGGACAGCACCATGTCCGCCCCGGACTTGGGTCCGGCCATGGCGAGGAGTTCGCGGACCGGCCAACCCAGCCAGAGGGCGTTGCCGATCAGGTCTCCGCCGACTTCGTTGGACACGCAAGCGATGGTCACGTAGCGCTCGATCATCGGTTTGGTCAGCAGCGTGGCGAAATCCAACTGGACTTCGCGTTCAACCAAACCGGTCACCTTGAGGGTCCAGTCCGGCGGATTCACGGCAGGCGGGATGAGCGCAGTGTCGATCCGGTAGAAGTCGGGGTTCGGCGTGACGAGCGGCTGCAGACCCGCCAAGGTGAGTGCAGCGCCGTCGGGAACCTTCTGCGGAGGAGTCACCGGGGCGGGAAGGGCCACCCCGCGGCGGAAATCGGATGCCACCGTTCCGGCCCTGCGCACCACCGTCGTCACGATCCCTACGACGACGGCTGCGATCGCGGTTCCACCCAGCAATTGCATGAAGCTTCGGCGGGCCAACGGCATGTCGGCTGCTTCGGGCACGGGTCGCCAGGTTTCGAGCCGCTGGATCAGGAGCCGGAGGAAAAGCATGGTGACGATGGTGGCCACGACGGGGGCGATTGCCGCAGTGGGCGCGGCTTGGGCACGGGTCAGCACGGCAGCCAGCCCCGCCGCTCCGGCGAGCAAGGCAAGCGCCAGCCCCGCTCCCTTTCGCCGATACTCCAGGAGCCCGGCGACCGCGGCGAGGACGAGGGTCACCAGTGCGATACTGACGATCAGGGCAAGTTTGTCAGCAGTGCCGAAAAGGTTGACGGCCAGTTCCTTGGCCCAACCCGGAACGGCGTCGATGACCACGCCGCCCAGCGCGGTGACCGGCGAGACGGACGGGCTCAGGAACCCGGCGAGCAACTCGCCGGCAGCCACCCCGAGTCCGATGGCCACCACGCCGCACGCCGCCGCCCACCGTGCTGCCGTCCTGGTACTGGCTTTCTTCGAAGTGGTCCTGCTCATGATGATGTCCCTGCCTGTTTGTGGCTCTCTGCCGGAACCTCGTCCGCGTGAACTGTAAGTATCGGAGATACCTCGGCGCGGGATGGGGTTGCCTGCGCACCCGAGGGAAGGCGGAGCGTGAAACAGCAACCCTCGCCCGTGTTCGCCACCGTGACCGCGCCACCATGCGCCTTCACGATGCCCGCCACCATGCTGAGTCCTACGCCTGCCCCGCTATACCGCGGCGGACCCCCTTCGACGGGCTTTCCCGCTCCCCGGGAACGGTCCTTTTGCCAACCGGTCTCGAAAACGTGGGCGAGATCCTCGTCGTCGATGCCACCGCAGCTGTCCACGACGTCGACGACGGCGTCGCTTCCGTCGCGTCCGACGCGAACCACGACCCCGCCGTCGGGCCGGCTGTAGATAATCGCGTTAAGCACCACGTTCCGGACGGCCCTTCCCAGGCTCGGGCCGTCCGCGATGGCCATGCACTCGCGGTCGCCGCCGCCGTCGAGCCGGATGCCGCGCTGGGCGGCGAGCGGCGCAAGATCGGCGATGGCGTCGCTCACGAGGTCGTAGAGGTCCAAGGATTCTGCGCTCAGCCGGAGCGTTCCGGCCTGGATTTTGGACAGTTCCAAGAGGTCGTTGACCATAACGGCCATCTGGTCCGTCTGGGCGATGATCTTGCGGTAGTACGTTGGGACGTCGGAGGCCATGCCGTCTTCCAGCGCTTCGGCCATGGCCCTCATACTGGCCAAAGGAGTCCGGAGGTCGTGCGAGATCCAGGAGACCAGTTCGCGGCGGGCGGTCTCGACGGCGGCTTCCCGCCGTCGGGATTCCTCGAGTTTGATGCTGCTCGCTTCGAGTTCCTGGGCGAGCTGGGCAAGCTCGGAGTTCATTGCCGGTCCGGCCCGCCGCGATCCTGATTGCGTCAGGAAGGAGCCATCGAGGGCTTCTCCGCTGCCGAGGCGCCGCGTTGCTGCCACGAGCCGGATGGCGTTGCGGGACACCCCGGCCCCGAGGACGAGGGAAATCGCTATTGCCACGGCCGAGGCCACCCCGAGGATGTACCACATGACTTCGAGGTCCACCGCGGAAATGAACATCGCATTGAAGGCGCTCACCATCCCTGCCACGAGAACGGCAACGGTGGCCACCACCACGAGGCAGATCTGTACCAGGATCGACGCGCCGCGCAGGAAACGCAGCAAGGCAAGGGTCAAGGCGCCGATGAGGACAGCCCACAGCAGCATCCAGCCCAGGATCGCGAACATTTCAGCTGCCTGCATGTCCACCTTCCTTCGCGTCAAAGCGGTAGCCGACTCCCCAGACGGTCTTGAGCAGCACCGGGGTGGTGGGGTTGTCCTCGATCTTTTCGCGCAAGCGACGGACGTGGACTGTCACGGTGGACAAATCCCCGAAGTCCCAGCCCCACACGGCCTTGATGAGATCCTCGCGGCTGAACACTTGATTGGGCCTGCGGAGCAGGAAGGCCAGCAGATCGAACTCACGCACCGTAAGCATGAGGGGTTTGCCATCCTGGAGCACTGTGCGGGACGCCGGATCCAATTCGAAGCCGGCGAGCTCCACGGGAGGTTCCGGGCTGAATTCCCGGATACTCCGGCGCAATACGGACTTCACGCGGAGGACAAGCTCGCGGGGTGAGAAGGGTTTGGTGACGTAATCGTCCGCTCCGGTTTCCAGGCCCAGGATCCGGTCGTCTTCCGTGCCAAGGGCGGTGACCATGATGATGGGAACGCTCATGGCCAGGCGCAGCCTGCGGCACACTTCCACGCCGTCGAGTCCTGGCAGCATCCGGTCCAGGATGACAAGGTCGGGCCGCCTGGCGGCCGCGAGGCTCAGTGCGGTGAAGCCGTCGCCCGCGAGATCGACCTGGAAGCCAGCCTGGACCAGGTAGTCCCGGACGACATCGGCGATGGTCTGTTCGTCTTCGACCAGCAGAATGCGGCGATTGCCGACTTCGGCAGGGTGCGGGGCGGACTGCGTGTTCACACCTTCAGCATAGATTCGCATGGTGCCCGCGGTATGTGTTCCGGGCGCCGCCAGGCCAACCGTATGCATTCCGTAAGAAGTCACGCCTTTCCTTGCCTTCCACGGGAGCTGACGACGAACGTGACCGGTGGGCGATATCACGCTCGGGCCCTGCCTGGCGTAGCCTGAACCCATGAGTGTTCAGCTAGGCATGCCGTTGCCTCCTACGGGCGACGGGACGGGAAGCAGCGTTTCTGCGCCCCCGCCGCGCCCTGCAGGAACTCCCCCGGGCCTGTTCGACCGTTACGGACGCCGGGCCACCGACATGCGTTTGTCCCTGACTGACAAATGCAACCTCCGCTGCACGTACTGCATGCCTGCCGAGGGCCTTGAATGGTTGTCCAAACAGGCCGTCATGACCGCCGCCGAGATCGTCCGGCTGGTGCGGATCGGCGTCGAACAGCTCGGGGTCCGCGAATTGCGCCTCACAGGAGGCGAGCCCCTGGTCCGTGCCGACCTGGTGGACATCATCTCGGCCCTCCGCGAGGCGCACCCCGAGCTGCCGATCTCTATGACCACCAACGGCGTCGGACTCGACAAGAAAGCGGCGGCGCTCAAGGACGCCGGGCTCACCCGCATCAACGTGTCCCTCGACTCCCTGCACGAAGAAACGTTCACGAAGCTGACCAGGCGACCCTTCCTGGACAAGGTTTTGGCCGGCGTCGATGCCGCTTGGGCTGCAGGGCTGGGTCCGGTCAAGATCAATGCCGTCCTCATGCGCGGAATCAACGACGCCGAGTCCCCCGACCTCCTGGCCTGGGCCGTGGACCGCGGCTATGAGCTGCGCTTCATCGAGCAAATGCCGCTGGACGCCGATCACGGCTGGACCCGGCGGGACATGATCACCGCAGCCGAGATCCGCGAACTGCTCTCCCGAGACTTCGCACTGAGCCCGGACCCGCGCGAACGCGACGGGGCACCGGCTGAACGATTCGAAGTACGACGCCGGGACCCGGCATCTGCGGACGCCACGGGTCCGCTTCTGGGGACCGTCGGCATCATCGCCTCCGTCACCGAACCGTTCTGTTCCGATTGCCGGCGCACACGGATCACCGCCGAAGGCAAGATCATGAGCTGCTTGTTCTCCCGCGAGGAATTCGACCTGTTGGGACTCCTTCGCTCCGGAGCGGACGACGAGGAACTCGCCCAACGCTGGCAGGACGCCATGTGGATCAAACCCAAAGCGCACGGCATGGACCACACCGGCCTCGGCGCACCCGACTTCATCCAACCGGACCGCAGCATGAGCGCGATCGGAGGCTGAGGCTTTGCTCGTACGATACTTCGCTGCCGCGCGCGCCGCGGCGGGCGTCGAAGAGGAACACCACGATCTTCCTGAAGGGACCGGCCTGGACGGGCTGATCGCGGCTGTGCTCGCCGTCGAACGTCCGGAACCACCGGCTGGAACACCGCCGCTGGCCCGGATCATTTCGCGCAGCAGCTTCCTACGCAATGAGGTAGCAGTCCGCGACCGATCGGCCGCTCTCGGTGCGGACGACGTCGTCGACGTCCTCCCGCCGTTTGCCGGCGGCTGAGCCGGCCAAGGCCGAGGAGTGGTTCCCCGGGTCCAAGGAGCCTACGCTGTGCCTATCCGCGCAACAGCAAAGGAACAGCCATGTACACCCTCCTGATCGAACACTCCGTGAACGACTTCGGCGCATGGAAGCAGTCGTTCGACTCGGATCCGGCAGATCGCGCCGGCTCCGGCGTTGTCTCCTACCGGGTCTCCAGGCTTGTGGACGATTCGCAGCGGGTCCTGATTGAGCTTGATTTCGCCGAACGGGAGCAAGCTGAGTCAATGCTGAACACCTTGCGGATAAAGGTGTGGAGTGGACCAGGAAGGCCGGCCTCGCTCGACGGCATGCCAGATGCGCGGATGGTCGAGTCGATGGAGGCCAGAGTCCTCTGAGTGATGTGCCTGCTGGACGTGAGCCTTAGACGCGCCTGCAGACAGAGACCATGAACGGGCTGAACGTCGGGGCATCCCCGAGCCTGAGCTCCGCCATATGGGTCAGCACGCCGCCGTCCACCTTGAAAGTGTGCCGCGCCGTCCCGCGGGGGCTGCGCCGCTCAAGCCTCAGTGTGCCGTCTTCCCAATGCCCCCGGGCCGGAGCTTCCGGCGGCCTGCCCATGCTGTCCACGTAGTACCACAAGGTGTCGCCGTGGTCCGGGTCAACGGTGAAGACACCATGCCCCTCGAAATGGGTGCCGTCGGGTTCAATGTGCCGGTAGCTCTGCACCAAGGCGTAACCTCCTGCCGCGCGCGAGAACGTCACCTCGGCGTCGGCGGTCCGGGCAGGTCCCCAGGGCGACGCCGAGAGCTCGGTACTCCCCCGCCAATGCCCCAGGAATGCCTCCAGCGCAGTATGTGCATGACTCTTCAATGGCTCGTTCATGGCGACTCCTGCGCAAGACGGTGGATACGTCACCATCATGTTCCCGATCGAGCAGGCGCGTCCAGCCTTCCCCACACCGGGCATGCCCCCTCTTCCAAACCAGGAATGGACATATCAGGGTTATGTCCACTCCTAGGCGCCAACGGGGGGCATGTCCACTAGAGGCCGAACGTCTCTGTTTCCTCGAAGGGCCCGACGACGGTCACGGTGCGGGGGGCTTCGGCGAGCACCCGGGCGAGTTCCTGGACTTGCTCGGCTGTGACGGCCTTGATGCGGGCCAGCGTTTCATCGATGTCCTGGAATTCGCCGGAAACGAGTTCGGCGCGGCCAAGGCGGGACATCCGGGATCCGGTGTCTTCAAGGGCCAGGACGATGCCGCCGCACAATTGGCCCACGGCCTTGCGCAGTTCCTCGTCCGTGATTCTGTCGGCAGCGAGCTTATCCAGTTCGGCGCCCAGGAGTTCCAAAACCTGCTTGACCTTCGACGGCGTGCAACCGGCGTACATGCCGAAGTAGCCTGCGTCCGCGTAGGCGGAGGCGAAGGAATAAGTCGAATAGACGAGGCCCCGCTTTTCGCGGATCTCCTGGAAGAGACGCGAAGACATGCCACCGCCAAGGACAGCGTTCAGGACGCTCATCACGAAGCGCCGATCGTCGGTGGCGACGATCGAGGGGCAGCCCATGATGATGTTGGCCTGCTCCACGGGACGCTTGATCACATGCAGCCCTGCGGTGCCCGTGATATCCGCCCGCTCAGTGGAGCGGCGCTCGACGGGGGCAGCGGTGTCCTTCAGCTCCCACCCGGCCGTCCGCAAGGCATCTACCACAAGGCGGCAAACGACGTCGTGGTCCAGGCCGCCGGCTGCGGTGATGACGATTTCGTCCGGCCGGTAGTAGCGCTGGTAATGTGCCCACACGGAATCGCGGGACACGGCCTTGATGGCGGCAGGGGTGCCACCGATCGGGCGTCCCAGCGGATGTAAGCCGAGTACCGCGGCCACGAAGTTTTCATGTGCGACGTCGGTGGGGTCATCGCTGTCCATGGCGATTTCCTCAAGGATCACGTCGCGTTCCTGTTCAAGTTCCGCAGGATCGAGCACGGCGCCGGTGATCATGTCGGCAATGACGTCGATGGCCATGGGGAGGTCCGTGTCCAGTACCCGGGCAAAGTAGCATGTGCTTTCCTTAGCCGTGGCCGCATTCGATTCACCGCCGACCTCGTCGAAAGCAGACGCGATCTCGAGGGCGGTGCGCTTCTTGGTGCCTTTGAACAGGAGGTGCTCCAGGAAGTGGGTGGAGCCGTGCTGGCCGTCTGCCTCGTCCCGGGAGCCGACTCCCACCCAGAATCCGATGGTTGCCGAACGCTGCCCGGGCATGGCCTCGGTGAGCACCCGGACGCCTCCCGGAAGCACTGAACGCCGGACAACGGAGCCGCCTTCGGCGCCATGGATCAATTCGCCGCCGGGCACGGTCTGCGCCAATGGGAGGGGTACGACAGTCATCAAGACCTTTCAGTTCTGCGGGAAATCACGGGTGCCAAATCTGGCTGCAATCGTACCAGCGGCCGCATCGCCTCTGGGACGGGAATTCATTGTTAAACCGGGCAGGACCGGTGGACATGTCCACCGGTCCTGCCCGTGTTTGCCGGTTCAGGCTACTCGGCGGAAACTTCAGCCTCTTCGGCGGGAGCTTCTTCCGAGGTGGCGCCTTCTTCCTCAGCCACAACCGGGGAGAGGGAGAGCTTACCGCGGTCGTCGATCTTGGTGATCTCGACCTGGATCTTCTGGCCCACGGAGACGACGTCGTCGACGTTGTCCACGCGCTTGCCGCTGGCCAGCTTGCGCAGCTCTGAGATGTGCAGCAGGCCGTCCTTGCCCGGGGTCAGGGAAACGAACGCACCGAAGGTGGTGGTCTTGACGACCGTGCCCAGGTAACGCTCACCGATTTCCGGGATCTGCGGGTTGGCGATGGCGTTGATCGCGGCGCGGGCTGCTTCTGCAGACGGACCGTTGGTAGCGCCGATGTAGACGGTGCCGTCGTCCTCGATGGAGATGTCGGCGCCGGTGTCTTCCTGGATCTGGTTGATCATCTTGCCCTTGGGGCCAATGACCTCACCGATCTTGTCAACGGGGATGTTGACGGCGATCACGCGCGGTGCGAACTCGGAGAGCTCGTCCGGAGTGTCGATGGCGGCGTTGATGACGTCCAGGATGTGCAGGCGGGCTTCGCGGGCCTGCTTTAGGGCTGCAGCCAGGACCGATGCCGGGATGCCGTCGAGCTTGGTGTCGAGCTGGATGGCGGTGACGAACTCGGAAGTACCGGCAACCTTGAAGTCCATGTCGCCGAAAGCGTCTTCGGCGCCGAGGATGTCGGTCAGGGCGGCGTAGCGGGTCTGGCCGTCAACCTGGTCGGAAACCAGGCCCATGGCGATGCCGGCAACAGCGGCCTTCAACGGCACACCTGCATTGAGCAGGGACAGCGTGGAGGCACAAACGGAACCCATCGACGTCGAACCGTTGGAGCTGAGGGCCTCGGACACCTGGCGGATGGCGTACGGGAATTCCTCGCGGGACGGCAGCACCGGCATGATGGCGCGCTCTGCGAGGGCGCCGTGGCCGATTTCGCGGCGCTTCGGGGAACCGACGCGGCCGGTCTCGCCCGTGGAGTACGGCGGGAAGTTGTAGTTGTGCATGTAGCGCTTGCGCGTGACAGGAGACAGCGAGTCGATCTGCTGTTCCATCTTGAGCATGTTCAGCGTGGTGACACCCATGATCTGGGTTTCGCCACGTTCGAAGATGGCGGAACCGTGAACGCGGGGCAGGACCTCTACCTCGGCAGTCAGCTGGCGGATGTCCGTCAGGCCACGGCCGTCGATGCGGATCTGGTCCTTGAGGATGCGCTGGCGCACAACCTGCTTGGTCAGGGAGCGGAAGGCTGCGGAGAGTTCCTTCTCGCGGCCCTCGAACTGCCCGGCGAGGGCGCCAAGGACTTCGTCCTTGAGTTCGTCGGAGGCGTTGTCGCGGTCCTGCTTGTCGGCGATCTGGAAGACCGCGGCAAGCTTTTCGGCGGCGGCAGCTTCAACAGCGGCGTAAACGTCGTCCTGGTAGTCCAGGAAGATCGGGAACTCAACAGTGGGCTTGGCAGCGCGGGCAGCCAGGTCGGCCTGGGCCTCGCACAGGGCCTTGATGAACGGCTTGGCAGCTTCGAGGCCCTCGGAAACAACTTCTTCGGTCGGAGCGGTAGCGCCCTGTTCCTTGATGAGGTTCCAGGAGTTGTCCGTGGCTTCGGCTTCGACCATCATGATGGCGACATCGTCACCGGCAATGCGTCCGGCGACAACCATGTTGAAGACGGCGTTTTCGAGCTGGGAGTGCTTCGGGAAAGCAACCCACTGCGAACCCTGTTCGTCGGCGACGAGGGCAACGCGGACGCCGCCGATCGGGCCGGAGAATGGGAGGCCGGAGAGCTGGGTGGACATCGACGAGGCGTTGATGGCCACGACGTCGTAGAGCTCGTCCGGGTTGATCGCCAGGACGGTGACGACGATCTGGACCTCGTTGCGCAGGCCCTTGACGAATGCGGGGCGCAGGGGGCGGTCCATGAGGCGGCAAGCCAGGATGGCTTCGGTGGACGGGCGGCCTTCACGGCGGAAGAACGAGCCCGGGATGCGGCCGGCGGCGTACATGCGCTCTTCGACGTCGACGGTCAGCGGGAAGAAGTCGAAGCCTTCACGCGGGGACTTGCCTGCGGTGGTTGCGGACAGCAGCGCGGTGTCTTCGTCGATGTAGACCATCGCGGCGCCGGCTGCCTGCTTGGCGAGGCGGCCGGTTTCGAAGCGGATAACACGCTTGCCGAAGCGGCCGTTGTCGATGATGGCTTCTGAGAACTGGATTTCGGGACCCTCCATTGAGAGTCACCTCCGTTTCTTGTTTAGCGGAAGTCCTCCCGCATCGACCCAGGCCAGCGTCTGTTCCTGGCCTGTACGACACCCGGTCATCGATCGAGACCCACGGGCTGTGCCTTCATCACAGAAGGCTGCTCCCGGGGATCACTACCGAGGACCGCGAATGCGCGATGCGGTTGAACTCCTGTTAAGTGTTGGATTTAGTTATGGAGAAAAGGCGGCCCGTTCCGCGGAGGATCGGGCCGCCCGAAGTCAAACTAGCGGCGCAGGCCGAGGCGCTCGATGAGCGCACGGTAGCGGGCAATGTCAGTCTTCTTGAGGTAGCCCAGCATGCGCTTGCGACGACCAACCATGGCCAGCAGACCGCGCTGGGTGTGGAAGTCGTGCTTGTGCTCCTTCATGTGCTCAGTCAGATCCTTGATCCGCTGAGTCAGGACTGCAATCTGGACCTCCGGCGAACCAGTGTCGCCCTTGGACGTTGCGTATGCCTCGATGATGGACTGCTTAACAGCGGCTTCAAGTGCCACGTGAACTCCTAGAGTTGTGCCGTGCGTCCCGATTCAGCGCCTCGCTGCCGGGTTGTGATGTGCCGATGACCGCACACAAAACAGGTCCAGCCGCCACGGACTGCAGCCGGATCCATCCCTCAGTTTACCGGCAGCCCGGCAATCTTGTCGAAAGCTGCCGTGTGACCCTCCTCAAACAGAAGCGACACTCACTGCCCGATCTCGGTCCGGACTGCGAAAAGCTCAGGGAAGAACGTCAAATCGAGCGCCTTCTTCAGGAAGGAAACGCCGCTTGAACCTCCGGTTCCTGTCTTCATGCCGATGGTCCGCTGCACCGTACGGAGGTGCCGGAAGCGCCACAATTGGAAGTTGTCTTCCAGGTCCACCAGTTCCTCGCAGGCCTCGTAGGCCGGCCAGTTGTCTGCGGCATTTTCGTAGATGTGCTTGAAAAGGGGCAAAAGCCCAGGGGTGAACTCGTGGGCCTGCGTCACGTCCCGGTCCAGGACGGAGCGTGGAACGTCGTAGCCGTGCCGGTCCAGGTATGCCAGGAATTCGTCGTAGATGCTCGGAGCGTTCAAGAGCTCGTCCAGCATGGTTCTGGACTCCGGATCCGATTCGAACACCGGCAACATCTTCGCGTTCTTGTTGCCGAGGATGAACTCGACGGCGCGGTACTGGCTCGACTGGAACCCCGAGGCATTGCCCAGGAAGCCGCGGAACTGGGAGTACTCGGTAGGGGTAAGCGTGGCGAGCACCGACCATTGCTCGGTGAGCGTCTTCTGGATGTGCTTGACCCGTGCGATGGCCTTGAGCGCGGAGCCAAGGTCGTCCTGGCGCAGCCAGGTGGCCGCACTCCGGAGCTCGTGCAGGACCAGCTTCAGCCAGAGCTCGGTGGTTTGGTGCTGGATGATGAACAGGAGTTCGTCATGGTGTTCAGGCTGGCTGACAGGTTGCTGGGCGCTGAGCAGCACGGGCAGCTGCAGGTAGGAGGCGTAGCTCATGCGTGAGCTGAAGTCCTTGACGATGCCTTCGTCGAGTGGCCGGGTGTTCTTCTCAACGCTCACGGCGCGGGGCTACTTGTCCAGCAGGAGATCGTGGGCCTGGGCGACGTCCAGCCGCATCTGTTCCACAAGGGCCTCGGGTCCGCGGTAGGCCACCATGCCTCGCAGCCGCGCGGTGAATTCCACCACGACGGTCTGGCCATAGAGGTTGAAGTCCTCCACTTCCTCCTCCGGGCGGTCGATCACGTGGGCTTCCACCTGGCGGCTCACGCCGTCGAACGTGGGGTTGGAACCCACCGAAATCGCGGCGGGCCAGCGGGTTGCGGATTCGTCCACGAGCCAGCCGGCGTAGATTCCATCCGCGGGGACGTAGCCCGTGGCGCCGTGGTCCAGGTTCGCCGTGGGAAAGCCCAGAGCACGTCCGCGCGCGGCGCCGTGGACCACTTCGCCGCGCATCCTGTGCGGGCGGCCGAGGACGGCAGCCGCGGTCTCGACGTCGCCCTCGGCGAGGGCCTCGCGCACCCAGGTGGAGGAACAGCGACGGTCCGTGCCGCCGTCGTCGTGTACTGGAAAGCCTTCCGCGCCGAATTCGTTGACCACGTGGACGCCGAATCCGAGTTCCTTGCCCAATTCCTGCATGGTGCCGACGTCGCCGGAATTTCCCACACCGAAGCGGAGATCGTGGCCCACTACAACGTGTGCCGCGTGAAGCCCGTCCAGCAGGACCTTGACGACGAATTCTTCGGGAGTCATTGCCGCGAGCGTGAGGTTGTACTTCATGACGAGGACAGCGTCCACGCCCGTGTCGGCCAGGGCATCGAGCTTGTCCTGCAAGCCCATGAGGAGCTCCGGTGCGGAGTCGGGCCGGTGGACCAGGGCCGGGTGGGGATCGAAAGTCACGACGACGGACCGCGCGCCGTGCTGCCCTGCGGTGCGCAGAAGCTGCGTCAGCACCTGCTGGTGGCCCCGATGGACACCGTCAAAGTTGCCGATGGTAACGACGCTGGGACCGAAATCCTCGGGGACCTCGGTGGGATCGTTCCAGATGTGGACCATCAACCTCGCCTTTTACTGCTGGTATTCACTATGCCCGGTGCCTGCTCCGGCGCCGGAATTCTCTAAGGTTACCCGCTATCAGGGGGCGCCCTTGCCCGGTGGCGGAGCCCCGATTTCTACTGCGGGAGCCGCGCCGGGCGCCGACGGTAGAGCCACAGCAGGCCCAGGACCGGCAGGATCAGCGGCACAAAGCCGTATCCACGTCCGAACACGGACCACACGGTGTCGTGCGGGAAAGCCACAGGATCGAAAAGGCTGATGGCACCAACCACCACCACTCCGACCATCTCCACGAGGACGGCCGCGAGCGATACCTTGAACCACGCGCGGCCCGGCTTCGCGAGGGAGACAGTGGCCACGATGTACACGACGGCGGCGAAGGCCGAGAGGATGTGGGCCAAGGGAGCATCCGAGAACTTGGTCAGGATCTGGTAGCCGGCACGGGCCGTGGCCGAGATCGCGAAAACCCCGTAGACCGCAATCAGCAGCCTCCCGGGCCCCGTGTTGCGGGTGTCCCGGTTCTTCTTCCCGGTGGTTTCAACAGTCACTTCGTGTGCTTCTTCCAATGTCAGTACCAGATCTGGTTCATGCGGGCCGCCATGACCAATGCGGTGACGCCCACGGCGCCCATGACGAAATTGCTCCAACGGGTCCGTTCCAGGATGGACCAGTACACCGCGACGACGGGGAGGATGAGAGCCGTGATGATGTAGCCCCAGAATTCCCAAGGCTCCCCAGCGATTTTTTCACCTATCGCTACGCGGATGATCGATCCCACCAGATAGACCAGCAGGACGAGTTCGACGGCGGCAACGGACAGTATGGTGACGTCGTTGGGGGCCTTCTTCATGATGCCCGCCACGACGCAAATGATGGTGGACAGCAGGCCCACCACCAGGACAGCGTAAAAGTATCCGTCCATGGCTAGTGTGCCTGCTTTTCGTTGTCAGGGGCGAACACAAGGACGGGCTTGGCGAAGCTCCCCGCATCGGCCAACAACGCCACGAGCTCCCCTGATGGAGAGAACGCAGCAGCCGGGTTCTCGGCGGTGGCTGCGTCGGCCGTGCCGGCCGCCGGTCCCGCGGCGATCCTGCGGCCAAAAGAGATTTCGGTGGTTTCGGCGTCGCTCAGCTCCCGGTTGGGCATGAGCGCGCGGGCGGCGGCGGACATGTCGAGGACTTCCAGTTCCTCGGCAAGCTGTTCGAGGGTACGGGCTTGCTCCAGGGAGTACGGCCCCACGTGGGTGCGGCGCAGCGCCGTGAGATGGCCGCCGACGCCGAGAGCCTCGCCCAGGTCGCGCGCCAGCGCGCGGATGTACGTGCCCGAGGAGCACTCGACGGTCACATCGATGTCTACTACCCTGCCGTCGTCGACCCTCCGGATGGCGTGGATCTCGAAACGGTGGATGGTCACCGGCCGGGAGGCGAGCTTGACCTCTTGGCCCGAACGCACGCGCGCGTAGGACCGCTCGCCGTTGACCTTGATGGCACTGACACTGCTGGGAACCTGCTGGATCTCGCCGCTGAGCTGCGCGACACCGGCGCGGATGGCGTCCTCAGTGACTCCGGCGGCGCTGCGGCTTTTGGTGATGTCACCTTCGGCATCGTCCGTGATGGTTGATTCGCCGAGCCGGATGGTGGCGGAGTACGTCTTGGAGGTGCCCACGATGTACGTCAACAGCCGCGTCGCCTTGTTGATGCCAAGCACCAGCACCCCGGTGGCCATGGGGTCCAGGGTCCCTGCATGGCCCACTTTCCGGGTACCGGCCAGTCGCCGCATCCGTCCAACCACATCGTGGCTGGTCCATCCTTGCGGCTTGTCAACGATTACCAGTCCAGAAAGCACGCCTCCCAGTATATCCGCGCCGGGGCATGCATCCTGCGGCCCGCTGCTTCCCTGAACGGTCCGGGACCGCGGCTAAGATGGCTCCCATGCCTGAGCTTGCCGCACACGTCCGCGAAGTGCCCGTGAACCAGATCCGCGAAATTACCGAGGCCGCCTGGAGCACCCCCGGGGCAATTGTCCTTAGCATCGGCGAGCCCGGCTTCGCGCTCCCCCGGCACATCCTGGACGCAGGGATAGCCTGCCTGGACAGGGACGAGACCAACTACACCCCCAATGCCGGGATCCCGGCGCTGCGTGAGGCCTTCGCCGAACGCTTCCGTGCCCACAACAAAGTGGACCTCGGGGCGGAGCGCGTGTATGTCGTCGACGGAGCCCAGCAGGGACTGCATTTCGCCATGAGCCTGCTCCTCTCCCCCGGCGACGAGATCCTGATTCCCAATCCGGGCTATCCCACTTTTGCCATGACGAGCCATTTGCTGCACGCCGTTCCGGTGCACTATCCGCTCTACCCCGAGCACGAGTTCCAACCCCGCATCGAGGACATCGAGGCACTGATCACGCCCCGCACCAAGGTGTTGGTCCTGAATTCGCCGTCCAATCCCCTGGGCGCGGTGATCTGCGAGGAAACGACGCGCCACCTCGTGGAACTGGCCGTCAAACACGATCTGTGGATCATTTCGGACGAATGCTACGAAGCCTTCACCTTCGACGTTCCGCACACGAGTCCCGCCCGCTTCGACAGCACCGTTCCCGGGGAGGCCCGGGTCTTCACATCCCTGACCTTGTCCAAAACGTACGGGCTGACCGGGCTGCGGATCGGGGCGCTCATTTGCCCGCCGGGCCTGGAACGGAAGATGAACAACGTCATGGAAGCTATCGTTTCCTGCGTGGCATCGCCTTCACAGTACGCGGCAGTCGCTGCGCTGACCGGCCCGCAGGACTATGTGGACACCGCGAGGGAGCATTACCGTTCAAACCGCGACGCCGCCTCGGCGGTGCTTGCGGAGAAGGGCATTCCCTTCCTGGGCGCCCAAGGCGCTTTCTATCTTTGGGCAGACGTCTCGCATGTAAGCGGCGGGGACGTGCGTACTTGGGTGCGCACGTTCCTGGCGGACTCTGGAGTGGCCGTGGCGCCGGGGACCGCTTTTGGTTCCATCGGCGAAGGATGGATCAGGATCGCGTTGTGCGGTGATCACCAGCAGCTGCTCGACGGCGTGGGGCGGCTCCCGGCAAGGGCGTGAACCTCAGTATTTGGTCCGGTTCTTGTGCCCGCGCCACGCATCGAAAGGAGCCTCCGATGCGGCGACCTCCGTATGTTGGACGGGCAAAAGTTCAGGCCTGTTGCCGTCGAAGTATTCGTAAAATACGGCATCGTCGAAGCCTGCGGCTGCGGCCCCATGCCGATCAGCGGCAAAGTAGACGCGGCTTACCCTGCCCCATAGGGCGGCCGAGAGGCACAAAGGGCACGGCTCGCAGCTTGAATAGAGCACCGAGCCGCTGAGATCGAAGGTTCCCAGTTCCGACGCCGCCCGCCGGATGGCCACCACTTCTGCGTGCGCTGTGGGGTCGTTGTCGCGGGTGACCCGGTTGACGCCGTCATGGAGCCGTCCGTCCGGAGTGACCACGACGGCGCCGAAAGGGCCGCCGCCGTCGGCCACGTTTTGCACCGCGAGCCGCACGGCGTGTTCGAGGTAGTCTTCGGGACTCTGAGCTGCATCGTGCGGCGACATGCTCCGATCTTAGCGACGGCCCATCAATTTGGCCCGGCTTTTCCGCTTAAACAAGAAGGACCGGATCCGGCAGTTCTAAGAACTGCGGATCCGGTCCCACCCGGGAAGCGCTGGACTACTTGCCGCCGTCTTCGTCGATGTCTTCATCGGCACGGAGGTCGATGTCTTCTTCATCAAAGTCGTCTTCGTCGATGTCCGCATCCTGCGGGACATCGCTCTTGTACGGGTCAGCATCGCCTGCGTGCTTGGCTCCGGCGGCCAGCGCGGCCACCTCGGCGTCGCGCTGCTTGGCGGTGCGCAACAGCTCCTCAAGGTTCGAGGCGTTGACCGGAATAAGGTCGGCAACGAATTCCAAGGTAGGAGTCAGCCGCACCGTGATGTTGCGGCCCACTTCCTGGCGCAAAACACCCTTGGCCTTCTCCAACGCCCGAACAGCATCCGAATGAGCGGCTTCGTCACCGAAGACCGTGTAGTACACGGTGGCGTGCTGAAGATCGTTGGTGACGCGGGCATCGGTAATAGTGATGCCCTCAACCCGCGGATCCTTGATCCGCCGGCCCAGTGCCTCAGCAACAACAACCTTAATCCGCTGCGCCAACTTGGCAGCGCGTGCCGGATCAGCCATTTCTACTCCTAAAATTTGCGTACGACGGCGCGGTGGCGGCTCACAAAGTTGAGTCTGCGTAAGCTGCCACGCACCTGAGGTGAGTCTATGACGATGCCGGAGAGTTGTGGGGGCGCCCGGGAGTGGCATCGGGCCTACCGGAGCTGGGCGGCTCAGGATCGCAGATCCCGGGCCGCCCAGCGTAGGGGCGGGGCGCCCCCACAACTCGGAGGCTCCCCGCTAGGACACCTTAGACGCGCGGCTTTTCGCGCATCTCGAAGGTCTCGATGATGTCACCTTCGTTGATGTCGTTGTACGAGCCAAGACCGATACCACACTCGAAGTCCGTGCGGACCTCGGTGGCGTCGTCCTTGAAGCGCTTGAGCGTCTCAACGGTGAGGTTGTCGCCGATGACCTTGCCATCGCGGCTGACGCGTGCCTTCGTGTTACGGCGGATGATGCCCGAGCGCACGATGGAACCGGCGATGTTTCCGAACTTGGAAGAACGGAAGACTTCGCGAACCTCGGCGGTACCGAGCTGGACTTCCTCGTACTCCGGCTTGAGCATGCCCTTGAGGGCCAGCTCGATGTCATCGATTGCCGAGTAGATGACGGAGTAGAAGCGCATGTCCACGCCTTCACGATCGGCAAGGTCGGCCACGCGCTCGGCGGGCTTGACGTTGAAGCCGATGATGATGGCGTTGTCCACCGTGGCGAGGTTGACGTCGTTCTGCGTGATGGCACCCACACCGCGGTGGATGACGCGAAGTTGAACGTCTTCGTCGCCGACATCGATCTTGAGCAGTGCGTCTTCGAGGGCTTCAACGGCACCGGAAACGTCACCCTTGAGGATGAGGTTGAGGGTGTCGATCTTGCCCGCCGCAACTGCCTGGTCGAAGTCTTCCAGGCTGATGCGCTTGCGACGCTTGGCCAGTGCCGCGTTGCGGTCGGCTGCTTCACGCTTTTCAGCGATCTGGCGGGCCGTACGCTCGTCAGAGGTCACCAGGAAGGTGTCACCTGCACGCGGAACGTTGGACAGACCCAGGACCTGGACCGGTCGGGACGGAAGCGCGACGTCGAGGGCGTTGCCGTCTTCGTCGAACATGGCACGGACGCGGCCGTGGGCCGTACCGGCCACGATCGTGTCGCCAACGGCCAAGGTACCGGACTGGACCAGGACGGTGGCCACGGAACCGCGGCCCTTGTCCAGGTTCGCTTCGATGGCAATGCCTCGAGCGTCCTTGTCCGGGTTGGCGCGCAGGTCCAAAGCAGCGTCTGCGGTCAGCAGGACGGCGTCGATCAGTTCGTCGATGTTGATGTTCTGGCGGGCAGAAACCTCAACGAACATGGTGTCGCCACCGTATTCTTCGGGAACCAGACCGTACTCGGTGAGCTGGCCCTTGACCTTGTCCGGGTTCGCACCTTCCTTGTCGATCTTGTTGACCGCGACGACGATCGGCACGTTGGCCGCTTGTGCGTGGTTGAGTGCTTCCACCGTCTGCGGCATGACGCCGTCGTCGGCTGCGACAACCAGGATGGCGATGTCGGTGACCTTGGCACCACGTGCACGCATGGCGGTGAACGCCTCGTGACCGGGGGTGTCAATGAAGGTGATGTCGCGCGGAGTGCCCTCGTGGATATGGCTGATCTGGTAGGCACCGATGTGCTGCGTGATGCCGCCGTGTTCGCCGGCAACCACGTTGGTCTTCCGGATGGCGTCGAGCAGTCGGGTCTTACCGTGGTCAACGTGACCCATGACGGTGACAACCGGGGGACGAGGTTCGAGGACGTCGTCGCCTTCGGCTTCCAGTTCGGCGTCGAGGTCGATGTCGAAGGAGTCGAGGAGCTCGCGCTCTTCGTCTTCCGGCGAAACTACCTGGATCTTGTAGCCAAGTTCAACACCCAGCAGGCCGAAGGTGTCTTCGTCCAGGGACTGCGTGGCCGTTGCCATTTCACCGAGGTGGAACAGTACGGTCACCAGTGCGGCGGGGTTCGCCTCGATCTTGTCGGCGAAGTCCGTAATGGACGAGCCACGACGGAGCCGGACTACGGTGTTGCCGTCGCCGCGGGGTACGGATACGCCGCCCAGCGACGGAGCACTCATCTGCTCCAGTTCCTGACGCTTTGCACGCTTCGACTTGCGCTGCTTGCCGCGTCCTGCGCCACCCTTACCGAAGGCACCTTGGGTACCGCCGCGTCCGCGGCCACCCTTGCCGAAGCCACCGCCAGCGGGAGCTCCGCCACCGGTGCCTGCGCCAGGAGCGCCACCCGGACGGCCGGGGCCGCCGCCACCCGGACGGCCAGCGCCACCCGGACGGCCTGCGCCACCGGGAGCGGGACGCTCGGTGCGGTTGGGCATCATGCCCGGGGTAGGACGGTTTCCTGCGGGGCCACCTGCGGGACGCGGAGCGCCCGGACGGGGAGCACCGGGGCGCGGAGCACCCGGACGCGGACCACCGGAACCGGCTGCGGGACGGGGACCGCCTGCGCCGGCCGCGGGACGCGGACCGCCGGGACGTTCGCCGTCAGTGCGGCCGCCGGAACGGGGCATGCCCTGCGATGTTGCGAAGGGGTTGTTGCCCGGACGGGGAGGACGCTCGCCGTCGCCACGGCCGCGGGGCATGCCCTGCGAGGTCGCGAACGGGTTGTTGCCCGGACGGGGGCCGCCGGGCCGCGGTGCCTGGCTGCCCGGACGTGCCGGGGCAGGGGCTTCGGCCTTGGGTGCCGGACGGGCACCCGGCTTGGCGGAAATAGGACTTGCTGCAGCTGCGGGAGCCGCAGGTGCCGCCGGGGCGGGGGTCTCAGCCTTGGGGGCGGGAACCGGAGCCTTGGGCGCAGCGGGGCCCGGAGCCGGGCGGGATGCTGCGGGTGCGGCAGGTGCCGCGGGGGCTGCAACGCGAGGTGCTGCCGGGGCAGCGGCCTTTGCAGCGCCGGCACCCGGGTAGGCGTCGCGAAGCTTCTTCACGACCGGTGCCTCAATTGTTGAAGAGGCGGAGCGAACGAATTCGCCCAATTCCTGCAGTTTCGTCACTGCATCTTTGGAAGTAATACCGAGCTCTTTGGCGAGCTCATGTACGCGGACCTTGGCCACATTTCTCCTGTCTCGGTCCGCACCGAGCCAGGCACGAACCGTCTAATTCTTACTGCGGGCCCCTGCCGCGAACGCGGCGGATAGGCCCTGTGCAGAGCGCAACAAAGTTGTCATCGTTGCGCACTCATCGCTGGGAACTCATCGGGTTTCCATCAGTTTTCTGACCCGCTTTCAGGTTTGGACGGTTTTCCTGCTTTCACGGAGTGTCCGCAGGGGGTATGACTGCCGCCAGGTAGCTTTCGACGGCGGTGACTTCACTCGCGCCCGCGAGGGCCCTTGCGAAAGCACGCCGTTTGCTTGCCAGCGTCAGGCATGTGGTGCTGGGGTGCAGCCACGCACCCCGGCCAGCCATCCGGCGTCGTTCATCCACCAGGACGACGGGTGACCCGCCGCCTTCGGCGACAAGCCGGATCAACTCGCTCCGCTTGCCTTGTTTCCGGCATCCGATGCAGGTGCGCACAGGCTGGTGCCTGGTGTGAAGCAGTTCAGTCACTGGGTGTATCAACCTGCCTCAGTGTCTTTACCTGTCTTCTGCGGTTCTGCTTTGCTCGGCGCCGCCCTTGCCTTGCCGGGATTATTGCCCCGTAAGTCGCGAGCACGCCAAAGCGCACGGATACCGGGCATAGGCCCGGTTCCATCTATTCTAAGCCCCCGAGGGCCCGGCCACCGAATCCACAGGTGCGCGGATCCGGGGCTGGGCGCCAGGTGGTCTGTTTAGTTGCCCTTGGCCGGAGCGGCGTCAGAGACGATGTCGATCCGCCAGCCGGTCAGCTTGGCTGCGAGCCGGGCGTTCTGGCCTTCCTTGCCGATGGCGAGGGACAGCTGGTAGTCGGGAACAACCACCCGGGCGGAGCGCGTGGCTTCGTCGGTGATAGTGACGGAATTCACGCGCGACGGCGACAGGGAGTTGGCGATGAAGGTCGCCGGGTCTTCGCTGAAGTCGACGATGTCGATCTTTTCGTCGTTGAGTTCGGTCATGACTGCGCGGACGCGGGAGCCCATTTCACCAATGCAAGCACCCTTGGCGTTGATGCCGGGGGTGTTGGCTTTGACGGCCATCTTGGTCCGGTGTCCGGCTTCGCGAGCCAGTGCCACGATCTCGACCGAACGGTCCGCGATCTCCGGGACCTCCAGCTCGAAAAGCTTCCGGACGAGGCCTGGGTGTGAGCGCGACAGCGTGATTGAGGGTCCCTTGGCGCCGCGGTGGACGTCCACCACGAACGCACGCAGGCGGTTGCCGTGGGTGTACTTCTCCCCCGGAACCTGCTCGGGCGGCGGCAGCAGCGCTTCCACGGAACCGAGGTTCACCTGGATCATGTGCGGGTTGTTGCCCTGCTGGATCAGGCCGGCGACGAGTTCGCCTTCACGGCCCTTGAATTCGCCAAGGACGTTGTCGTCCTCGACGTCGCGCAGCCGCTGCAGGATGATCTGCCGCGCGGTGCTTGCCGCAATGCGGCCGAATCCCGCAGGGGTGTCCTCGAACTCGCCGACGGCTTCGCCGTCGTCGTCGATTTCCGTGGCCCAAATGGTCACGTGGCCGCTCTTGCGGTCCAGCTCTGCACGGGCCTTTTCGAAAGCGCCCGGCGTCTTGTGGTAAGCCACCAGGAGCGCCTGCTCGATGGTGGGAATCAGGAGGTCCAGCGGGATTTCACGCTCACGCTCCAGGAGTCTCAGCGCACTCATGTCAATATCCATTAGGCCTCCTCGGAAGGTCCGTTGTACTCGTCTTCCAGCACGGCCTCGTTGAGGTGGCTGAACTCTATCTCGACTTTTCCTTGGCGGATCCTGTCGAAAGGAATTTTCACGGGTTCGCCGTGCTTGGGCTTCATGCCCTTCTTGACCTCTTGCTCGGGAACCAGGGTGACGCCGTCGTCGTCGACGGACTGGATACGCCCGGTCAGGTTCTCTCCCTGGATCACGTTGACCTTGACCATGCGTCCGCGGGCCCGGTGCCAGTGGCGGGGCTCCGTCAGGGGCCGGCCGACGCCGGGCGAGGAGACCTCGAGGTCGTAGGGGCGGCCGTCGGTCCGGGGATCGTTGTCCAGGATGTCCGAAAGGGCCCTGGAGATTTCCGCGATGACGTCAAGGCTGACGCCGCCGGTTTCCCCCTGGGGCAGGTCGATGACCACGTGGACTACCCGGTGCGAACCGGCAACCTGGATGGCAACATCCTCAAGATAGAGCCGGCTCGCCAGGACGGCAGGCGCCAGAAGCGCCTTCAGCCTGCTCTCCTCGGGGTTGCGGACCTCGTGTTGCGCTGGACTCGTCGGATCCGTTCCAGCCTGGTCTGTTGAAGTCGTGGCTTCCGAATGACTCACTGGCCAGCCGCCTCCCGATAGATGATGTTGTGACTACTAGCTTAACGACATTTACGGCGGCGTGGTGCACGGGGACTCCTTGCGGGGAGGCAAGTTGTCCGCGGGCGTGACACCATAGTCTGTTGTGAACCACGAGACTGTTGAGAAACCACGGAGCCATGGCTGGATGAGGACCGTCCTGCTGGCTTTCCTCGCAGTCCTCGTTCTAGGAGTCGGCGCCGTGCTTGTCCCGCGGGACGCCCCGTGGCCCGCAGCAGTGCCGTTTTCCGAAACTGCCCGTTCCGAAGCGCTCTCTTCGACCGAGACGCTTCTGGGGACCGCATCGCTCCTGGAGAGCACGGACACTGTGATGTTGCTGACAAGCCAAGCGCAAGCGCTGCTGCAACCTTCCGGCTCTTCGGCATCGAATACCTCCACGGCTTCCCCAAGCCCCGGTGCCACCCAGGAGCGCCCAACGCGGGCCGGCTTTGTCTCCGCGCTCGCCTCGAGCGCTTCGCGTCGCTTGGCGGACGCCGCGGACGCCGACGGCGGCATGGCACGGCTGCTTGCCGCCGTCGGGACCGCCCAGTTGCTTGAGTCATCGCGACTGGCCGCAACCTGGGGCTTGCCGCTACCGGCGACCCCGGCCGGGGCGAGTACCGCCCCGACACCGCCGCCCAGCTGCACTGCCTCGCCGGCCACGTCAACGGCACCGACACTCGGAGCGGCGCCCACCAAGGCCGATCTGCCCGCAGCCCTTGCCGCCGTCGTCAGCTCCGAACAGGAGGCGATCTATGCCTACCAAGTGGCCCTGACCAAGCTGGACGCGAAGGCATCGGCGACGGCAGCCACCTGGTTGGCGCGCCATCAGGAGCTGCTCCGGGGAGCGGAGGCCCAGGGCCGGCTGCACTGCATCGCGACACCGCCGCGGGAGGCCGGCTATCGCCTGCCTGCCACTTTCGCCGCCAAACCCGCACTCGCGCTGGGAAGCATGGAAGCCAGCTCGTTGACTGCCTATGCCGACCTCGTGGCATTGTCAGAGGGCGAGACACGCCAATGGGCTATCGACGGGCTTGTCGACGCCGCCAAACGCAGCCAGGCCTGGGGAACTCCGGTTGGCCCGTTCGCCGGACTGTCGATCGACAGCACGGCACTCCCCCCGCTGCCGAGCGGCACTCCGGCTCCATAGGAAAGCCTTTCTTTGCTGGCGGCAGCAGTCTTCAGGTGCTTGGCTTGTACCATGGCTTCCATCGAAACTGCAGCCCTGCATGAGAACGAACCACACGCCAACGACCTCGCCCACCGGCTCAACTGGCTTCGGGCAGGTGTCCTTGGCGCCAACGACGGAATCGTCTCCGTCGCCGCCATCGTGGTGGGCGTCGCCGGCGCCACGACGAACACCGGCGCCATCCTCACTGCTGGAGCGGCCGGACTCGTAGGTGGCGCGGTGTCCATGGCACTCGGCGAGTACGTATCCGTCAGCAGCCAGAGCGACAGCCAAAAGGCGCTCATCGAGAAGGAACGGCGGGAACTCGCCGAGGAACCCGAAGAAGAGCTGGCCGAATTGACTGCGATCTACGAGGCCAAGGGCCTGCGGCCTGAAACCGCGCGGAAAGTCGCTGCGGAGTTGACGGAGCACGACGCCTTGGCCGCTCACCTTTCGGCCGAATTGAACATCGACCAGGACGACATCGTCAGCCCGTGGCATGCGGCTTTCGCGTCCGCCATTGCCTTCACCCTCGGCGCGGTGCTGCCCATGCTCGCGATTCTGCTCCCGCCCCCGGGGCTGCGTGTACCGCTGACCTTCATTTCCGTGCTGCTCGCGCTCGCAATCACCGGAGCCATAGGAGCATGGATCGGCGGCAGCTCCAAGACCCGCGCCGCCGTGCGCGTCGTCATCGGCGGAGCCCTTGCGCTTGCCGCGACGTTCTTCATCGGAAGCCTCTTGGGCTCCTCCGGAGTGGTCTGAACCGCTCCCGGACCGGCTTGGGTAGGCTGACAGTGATGACTACCTTCGTTTCCATCCCTGGCGACCTCCAGGCACGCTACTCCCGCACAGCGGAGGGGCGGGCGTGGCTCTCAGGGCTGCCCGGGCTGATCGATGCCAGCCTGGAACGCTGGAAGCTTTCGGTTGACCTGGAGCCCGGCGCGGAACCATGGAACGGCCACGGCGGCATCGTCATTCCGGTCCTCTACAACGGCGGCCGTTCGGTGCTCAAGATAGCGTTCCCGCACGAGGAAGCCCTCGTTGAACGGCATGCGCTGGCCCTCTGGGGCGGTACCGGGGCCGTAAAGCTGCTCGACGCCGATGCCGCCTCCTGCGCGATGCTCCTGGAGCGGCTCGACTCCGTCAGCTGGCTGCAGGGCGCCCCGATGGAAGAAGCCCGCGACGTCTGGGGATCGCTCGTGAAGGAACTCAGCATCGAACCGGACGAGCGGCCTGAATGGAAAGAGTTCGAGCACATCGCGGCCCGTGCCGAGCGCTGGAGCGATGAGTTACCGGCCGACTGGGAGCAACTTGGCCAGCCCTTCCCCCGGTGGCTCCTCGAAGCCGCGTTGGAGGTGTGCCAGACCCGGGGCGCTGTTGGGCGCCGGGCGGGCAGGGACGTCCTGGTGCATTGCGACCTGCACTTCATGAACATCCTCCCGCATCTCAATGGCGCTGCGTCCATCGGAGAACGCGCATACGTGGCGATCGATCCGCAACCGAAGATCGGAGAAGCGGAATTCGCCGTCGCACCGATCTTGTGGAACCGTATCCGCGACCTCTCCACGACGGCTCCGGAAGTTGCCCTTCTGGAGCGCTGCGCGGATTTCAGCAGCGCGGCCGGCTTGGACGGCGAAGCGGCCCGGGAATGGAGTCTGGTCCGCGAGGTCGAAAACGCCCTGTGGTATGCCGGGAAACCGCGGCATGAGGGCGATCTGGCACGCTCGTTGTGGGTGGCCAGCACCCTCGCAGGACGGCCCCTGGACGGGCTGCCCGCCGCGCACGATCTGCCCGAACCGGGACTGGCAGCATCGAACTAGCTTCGGGGCGCCGAGCCGTCCGGACGCCCGGCCTAGCCGGTGGCCTCCAGCGCATCTTTGATCGCCTGCACCGCGATATCCAGGTCGGCCGAATCCGTTGACCAGTTGGTCACCGAAACACGCAGGATATCCCTGCCCTGCCAGCGCGAACCGGACATCCAGACCCTCCCGTCGGCCATAATGAAGTCCGTCACGGCCCGGGTCCTCTCGTCTGAACCGAAGGCCAGGGACAACTGCGTGAACACCACATCGTTGAGGACTTCCACGCGGGGCACTTCGGCGAGCCGACGGGCCAGTTCCGCGGCACACTCCGCGCGTCCCGCGACAAGCTCCCGCACGCCATCGGCGCCCAGGGAACGCAAGGCCGCCACACCGGCACTCCCCTGGCGCGGCGGGACAACTCGGGCACTTTCTCCATGGGGTCGCCGGGGCCGTGGTCGTCCTGCATGAGGTATTCGGCCTGCATGCCGACGGCGGACCGCAGGGCTGCGACGTCACGTACCACCACGATTCCGGCGTCGTACGGCACGTTGAGGGTCTTGTGGGCATCGGTTCCCCACGAATCGGCCAACTCGACGCCCTCGACCAGATGACGCAGTCCCGGCACCGCCGCCGCCCATAAGCCGAAAGCCCCGTCAACGTGGACCCACGCGCCGTGATCCTTCGCAGCCGGAATCGCCTCGAGGAAAGGATCGAAGGCTCCGGAATGCAGGTTCCCGGCCTGGAGGCACACAATTGCCGGACCGGAACCGGTTTCCAACGCGGCCCGCAGCGCGGCTGGATCGATCCTGCCTTGATGGTCCGCCGCGACAACCTCGGGCGCCCCGAACCCCAGGAAGCGCAGGGCCATGTCCAGGCTCTCGTGCCGCTCGGCTCCGACCAGGACACGCAGTTCCGGGGCGCCTTGGAGTCCTTCGGCGTTGACATCCCAGCCGACGTTGGCCAGCTGGCGCCATCGGGCCGCCGCGAGGGCCGTGAAGTTGGCCATGCTGGCGCCGGTCGCGAATCCGACGTCGGAGCCAACAGGCAGGCCGAGCAACTCAAGGAGCCATCGCCCGGCGGCCTCTTCGATCCCGGCAGTGGCGGGTGTGGCGAAACGCAGCCCGGAGTTCTGGTCCCATGCGGAAACCATCCAGTCCGCGGCCATCCCGGCCGGCACCGTACCGCCGATGACCCAACCGAAGAAGCGCCCCGATTGCATGGCCATCAGCCCGGGCTCGGCGTGTTCGGCGAGGAAATCTATGACCGAGACCGGGTCCAGCCCGCTGGCCGGCAACGGTCCGCCGAAGACCGCCGTGATGTCATCGGCCGCAGTACTTGGCCGTACCGGCCGCCCAGGCAAGGCCCTCAACCACTCGCGGGTATGTTCCCATGCACGTTCGAGTGCCCGTTCATAGTCGCCGGAATCGACCCACATGAGTGCATGCTACGCCCGCCGGATCGCTCCGGCCATCGCTGGCGGCAACCGGAACACTACTTGGCGAAGTAGTCGTTCCAGACGTCCATGCCGAGTTTGATGATCAACGCGCCGACGACGATCAGGAACACGATCCGTACAAAGCCACTGCCTTGTTTCACTGCGGTCCGCGCGCCCAGGTAGCCGCCTGCCATGTTGGACAGGCCCAGCACGGCGCCAACGCCCCACAGCAGCGATCCGTGCGGCAGGAAGAAGAACAGGGCACCGGCGTTCGTGGCCATGTTGACGATCTTCGCCTTGGCGCTGGCCTCCAGGAATGCATAGCCCATGGCGGAGACGAGGGCGATCACCAGGAACGAACCTGTTCCGGGACCAATCAGGCCGTCGTAGAACCCGATCACGGCACCTATGGCGCAGGCCACCACGTAGTGCGTGTGGCCGTCGTGACGCAGGGCGGTCAGCTCGCCCGCATTGGGCCTCAGCGCGGTGAAGAGCGCGACGGCGATCAGCGCCACCACGATGATGGGTTTGAAGACGCTAGCGGGAAGGTTGGCCGCCAGGACCGCTCCGCCGAAACTGCCCGCGAGGGCAATCACCGCCATCGGTATGGCCGTCTTGAGGTCAGGGCCAACCCGGCGGTAATAGGTGACGGCACTGGTCGTTGTCCCGAAGATGGAGCCCATTTTGTTGGTGGCCAGCGCCTGGACCGGGGTGATCCCCGGAACCAGGAGCAAGGCGGGGAGCTGGATCAGTCCCCCGCCACCCACCACGGCATCAATCCAGCCGGCCGCGAATCCAGCCACCACGATCATGATGAGCGTGGTGAGCTGGACCGACTCGAAGCCGGAGATCACTTCTGGCGTACGGCGTTGACCACGTAGTCGGCAGCCTTCTCGACTGCCACGTTTTCGGCCTCACCGGTGCGACGGTCCTTGATCTCGACAACACCGTCAACCAAGCCACGGCCGACCGCCACGATGGTGGGGACACCCACGAGCTCGGCGTCGCCGAACTTCACCCCCGGGGAAACCTTGGGGCGGTCGTCGTAAATCACGTCGAGGCCTGCGGCCTCGAGTTCGGCGGAAAGCTTCTCGGCTGCCGCGAAGATTTCCTCGCCGCGTCCGACGGCGACCACGTGGACATCCGCGGGGGCCACGGAGCGCGGCCAGATCAAGCCACGGTCGTCGTTGTTGGCCTCGGCCAGGGCGGCCACGGCACGGGTCACTCCGACTCCGTACGAGCCCATGGTGACCACAACCTGCTTGCCGTTCTGGTCAAGGACCTTCAGGTCGAGGGCCTCGGCGTACTTGCGGCCGAGCTGGAAGATGTGGCCCATTTCGATGCCACGGGCAGTCTCCAAGGGACCGGAGCCATCCGGGGCTTCGTCTCCCGCGCGGACCTCGGTGCATTCAATGACGCCGTCCCAGGCGAAGTCGCGCCCGGCTACGAGACCGAAGACGTGCTTGCCGTCTTCGTTCGCTCCGGTGACCCAGCTGGTGCCCGAGACAACCCGGGGGTCAACAAGGAAGAGCAACTTGGACGTGCCTTCGAGCCCGAGAACGGCTTCGCCGAGGACCAGTCCGGGGCCGATGTAGCCCTTGACGAGTTCCGGAATCTTCTTGAGGTCTTCCTCGTTGGCCGCTTCGAGCCCGATCTCCCCGGCAATGGGCAGGAATGAACCGACGTTGGCTTCGACGCGCTTGAGGTCCACCGCGCGGTCACCGGGAACGCCGATGACCACAATCTGACGCTCGCCAGTGGGCAGCGTGACGGCGAGGACCACATTCTTGAGGGTGTCGGCGGCAGTCCAGGCGCCGCCGTCGGAATCGCTGCGCGGGGCGAGCTGGTTGGCAGCCGTCACGAGGGTGTCGATCGTGGGCGTGTCCGGGGTGTCCAGGACCCGCGCGGGAGGCGCGTTGCTGAAGTCGATCTCGGCCGGGGCCACGGTGGTCACGGCTTCGACGTTGGCGGCGTAGCCGCCTGCCGAGCGCACGAATGTGTCCTCGCCGATCTCGGTGGGGTACAGGAATTCCTCGCTCTTGGATCCGCCCATGGCGCCTGCCGTGGCGGCAACGGGGATGACCTCAAGGCCAAGGCGCTCGAAGATTTTCAGGTACGCGGCGCGGTGGGCCGCGTAGCTCGCGTCCAGGCCGGCGTCGTCGACGTCGAACGAGTAGGAGTCCTTCATGATGAATTCGCGGCCGCGGAGGAGGCCTGCCCGGGGGCGTGCTTCGTCGCGATACTTGTTCTGGATCTGGTAAAGGCTCAGCGGCAGGTCCTTGTACGAGGAGTACAGGTCCTTGACCAGGAGGGTGAACATTTCCTCGTGCGTGGGGGCGAGAAGGTAATCGGCACCCTTGCGGTCCTGGAGGCGGAACAGCCCCTCGCCGTATTCGGTCCAGCGGTTGGTGGCCTCGTAGGGTTCCCGGGGCAGCAGCGCCGGGAAATGGACTTCCTGGGCGCCGATGGCGGCCATTTCCTCGCGGATGATCTGCTCGACCTTGCGCAGGACGCTCAATCCCAAAGGCAGCCAGGTATAGATGCCCGGTGCGGCACGGCGGATGTAGCCCGCGCGGACCAGGAGTCTGTGGCTTGCGACTTCGGCGTCGACGGGATCTTCACGCAAGGTGCGCAGGAACAGCTGGGAGAGGCGAAGGACCACGGGTCAGAATCCGTTTCTATGGCAAGAGCTGGCAAAAACTACTGTGTACCAATCTACCGGCTTGCGGCCGGGGAACCTGCCGGGGCCCATCCCCCGGGTTCCTCCCGAGGGCGGCACCTCACCAAACGAAGATGAGCCACGCCATGGTTCGAGGAAGCCCCTGGCCGCTGGGCGGCTGGTCATCCTGCCATGGCGTGGCTCAGCGGCTGGTCGGCCGCGGGCGTTGTCCTGGAGGCTTAGTCAGACTTGTCGAGTGCCTTCGAAGGATCAACGCGTACAGCCATTTGGTTTGTGTTTCCTCTCTGAAACCGCCCGCGCCCCAGCGACACGGCTGGTTCTGAATTTATGTGATGGTGGACACTTTTTTCAAGGGCTTGGACTTATCAATATTTGTTGTTGCACGTGGGCCTAAAAATGTCAGACCCCCGTGACAGGGTTTATTCATGGAAGCCCTCGAGGAACGTGCAGCGGACACCGCAGCCAGCGCGAACGCGCCCGGCCGCGGTGTTTCTGGCCTCCTTCAGGACCGCAGGCTTCGCAGTGTTCCCGCCACGGGCACCTTTGCTGCCTCCGGCGCCGGCTTCCGGCCTCCAAGGCCGGCGCCCGACGGCGGTGCTGCCGCGGACGTGCGGCGGTGCCTGGGCCTGCTGGACTCGGCCCTGTCCACGGCCCCGGAGGAACTCGGCGCCACGACCTTCCCCGAAGCAGCCGATTTCGCCGGGATCGTGGAGGATCTTGCCGCCAGGTCGAATACCTCCAGCTGCTCGCCGCGGCAGCAGTGGACAAAACCCGGAGCGAGGCAATCATCGCCGCCGGACCTACCAGCCGAACGGACGGCTGGACCACCGGCTGGGGAACCGACACCGGCACAACCGCGGCAGGCACCACGCCGGGAACTGCGGCGGCAGATACCCAGCCCGCAGCTGTGGCGGGTTCCTTCCCGACTGCGGCGGCCACGGGCACCCGCTCCCCGGCCGATGACGGATGCCGGAACACCGCCGAGTACCTCAGGACCCGGCTGCGGATCAGCGTCAGCGAAGCCCGCCGCCGGCTCGCCCTGGCCGCAACCGTGCTCCCCCGCACCGGCCTGCCCGGCCACGCCATGCCCGCCAAACACGAAGAAACGGCCGCGGCCCTGGCCACCGGAACCATCTCTTCCCACGCCGGAACCATCATCACCACCGCACTGGAACGCGTCCGGCATATTCCCGATACGGACGCCTTGGCCCGGATGGAGCACAGCCTCACCCGCACCGCCATCGACAACGACCAGGACTTCCTCACCCGCATCGCCCGCCGCTGGGTCGACGCCATCGAACAAGACGGCACCGAACCCAGCGAAGAAGAACACCGCCACCGCCAAGGCGCCTTCCTCCGCCGCCCCCACCGCGGCCTCCACCACATCGAAATCTTCGCCACACCCGAGCAATACGAACACCTCCTCACCGTCATGAACACCGCCACCAACCCCCGCACCACCACCCCGGACAACGCCGGGCCCGGCGACGGTGACCCCGGCGCCCCCGAGGCGGATCACCAAGACGGCTTGGACCGGCGCACCCGCGCCCAACTCCTCCTCGACGGCCTCGTCGGCGCCTGCAAAACAGCCCTCGCCGCCGCCACCCTGCCCGCCACGGGCGGACTCCGCCCCCAGGTCATGGTCACCATCAACTACCGGGACCTCCTGAACCGCCTCGAAACGCGTACCGCCCAAGACCCCCGCGGCACACAGCCCGGCAGCGGAACCTTCACCCACACCGGCCCCATATCCCCCGCCATCATCCGCAAAATCGCCTGCGACGCCGACATCATCCCGGTCCTGCTCGGCAGCAACAGCCGCATCCTGGACATCGGCCGCACCACCCGCATCTTCCCGCCCCACATCCGCAAAGCCCTCACCGCCCGGGACCGGGGCTGCGCCTTCCCCAACTGCACCATTCCGGCAACCTGGTGCGAAGCCCACCACATCACCTACTGGTCACACGGCGGATCCACCAGCACCGACAACGGCGTGCTGCTCTGCACCCACCACCATCACCTCGTCCACAAAGAACAATGGAAGATCCAGGTCACCAACGGCATCCCCTGGTTCATCCCGCCGCCACACATCGATCCCGGGCAAAAACCCCGGCAAAACCACCACCAGAGAACATGACGCCGAAATTCAGCGAAGGGCCAGATCCGTCCTCGAGGCTCACAGTTGACGCGCCCGTGTATCGGACTTACCTTTTATTCATCACTTGATGAATAAATCGGAGGCCGTGATGTCCTACAGTCCAGTGGGAAGTCCCGCACCAGGCATCTCCCCGGCGGTCGCAGCGGAGGGCCTGCACGTCACGCGCGGCCACAAGAAGATCCTGCGCGGCCTGGACTTCACCATGGAGCCCGGGCTCATCACGGGCCTGCTCGGGCCGTCCGGAAGCGGCAAGACGACCCTCATGCGCTGCATCGTCGGCGTCCAGCGACTGACAGCCGGCAGCGTGGTGGTATTGGGCCGTCCAGCGGGTACGCCGTCATTGCGGCACGACGTCGGATACGTCACCCAGGCGCCGAGCGTCTACACGGACCTGAGCGTCGAGGCGAACGTCAGGTATTTCGGAGCCATGCACGGCGTCTCGGCGGCCGACAGTGCGGAGGCGATTGCCGCCGTCGGGCTCGAATCACTGGCACGGCGGAAGACAGCAGACCTTTCCGGTGGTGAATTCAGCCGGGTTTCGCTGGCCTGCGCGCTCGTCTCGCATCCGAAGCTGCTGGTCCTCGACGAACCGACGGTTGGCTTGGATCCGGTACTGCGCGCCGAGCTGTGGGAACGGTTCGCCGCGATGGCCGAATCGGGCACCACCTTGCTGGTGTCCAGCCACGTCATGGAAGAGGCCTCGCACTGTTCCTCGTTGCTCCTGCTCCGCGACGGCTTGCTGCTGGCGCAGCTCAGTCCGGCGGAACTCAGCGAACGGGGACACAGCAACGATCTGGAACAGGCCTTCCTGCACATCATCCAGGAAACGAGCGCCACTTCGAACCGCCGGGGTGCAAATGAAAGCCAGGTGGCGTCATGAATCCACGGATGATGTTTGCCACCACCAGGCGGGTCTTGGAACAACTGCGTCACGACCACCGCAGCGTCGCGCTCATCATGGTGGTTCCCGCCCTACTGCTCACGGGCGTCTACTATCTGTTCGAGAACGAGACTCTGCCTCCCGGATTCCCCCGGACCTTTGACCGTGTGGGACTCATGATGCTGGCCATTTTCCCGTTCGTGGTGATGTTCCTGGTCACGTCGATCACGATGTTGCGCGAAAGGACGTCGGGGACGTTGGAACGGCTCCTCACGACGCCCATCCACAAAGCCGATCTCCTGTTCGGCTACGCGTTGGCGTTCTCCATCATGGCTGCCCTGCAATCCCTTGTGGCAACGGCCGTGGCCTACTGGATCTTCAATCTGGATATCAAGGGCGGTCCTGGCTACGTCGTGATGATCGCCGTCATCAACGCAGTGCTGGGTGTCGCGCTTGGCCTCTTGTGCTCAGCCTTTGCGCGGACCGAATTCCAGGCGGTGCAGTTCATGCCGGTAGTGGTGATACCGCAGATCCTGTTGTGCGGACTCTTCGTGGCCCGGGACCACATGAACAGCCTCCTGGAGAGCATCTCCAATGTGCTGCCACTGACGTTTTCGGTCGATGCGCTCCAGCAGATCGCCGACAACACCGAGGCGACGCAGGCCATGTGGCAGGATGCCGGGGTCATGGCGGCGATCGTTGTGGGAGTTTTGGTGCTGGCCTCATTCACCCTCCGACGGCGGACCTCATGAGCGGCGCCTTGCCTCCCGTGCGGCGGGGACGCCGCAGCGGCGGAAGCGACTCCCGCGAACTGATCCTGGCCACAGCGCGCCGGCTCTTCGCCGAGCATGGTTTCGACGGCACGAGCCTGCGGCAAGTGGCCCGCGAAGCCGAAATGGACCCGGCCATGGTCCACCACTTCTTCAAGGGCAAGGACGAACTCTTCGCCCAGAGCATCGAACTCCCGGCGGATCCCGACGAGGTCCTTGCAGGCGTCGAATCGTTGGATCCGTCGCAACGCTCGGAGGCAATCGTCCGCGCTGTGTTGCGGCTGTGGGAAAGCCCGGCACAACACGGCCTTGTCGCGTTCGTCAGGGGCACGATCGGTTCCAAGGCCAAAACCGCCTTGCTACGCGAGATGGTGGCGAGGACGATCCTTTCCAGGATCACCGCGGGTCTTCCCGGCTCCCCCGAAGAAGCGAAAATGCGCGGCAACCTCGTTGCCACGCAAATGGTGGGGCTCATGCTGATGCGCTACGTGGTCCGGCTCGAACCCCTGGCTTCGGCCTCCCAGGACGAAGTGGTCCGGCTCGTTGCACCGAACGTCCAGCACTACCTCACGGGCGAGTTTACGCCCACCAAGTGATCCCCACCGCCGCCCTCGCCTCGCAAGTCCCCACCGGCGGTGGGGCCCCACGGCCAGGGAACCCAGGCGGCGTGGGCCCACGCAGTTGTTGTCGCTATGAGCCGTCAAAACGACAACTACTGCGAGTCAGTTGGGCTAGTCAGTACAGAACTGTGGCGAAGGTTCCGAGGCGTTGGAAACCGACCCGCTCGTACGTGGCGCGCGCCCGGGTGTTGTATTCGTTGACGTAGAGGCTCGTGATCGGGGCGAACTGTTGGGCGAGGACAACCACTCCCGCCATGTACCCGGCGCTGAGTCCTTGGCCGCGGAACTCGGGGTTCATCCAGACGCCCTGGACCTGGGTGGCCTGCGCCGTGACCGCCCCGAGTTCGGCTTTGAACTTGACGGTCCCGCCGGCGTCGATGTGCACCAAGGAATGGCCTTGCCGGATCAGTCCGGCCACCCTGCGGCTGTAGAAGTCCTCGCTCCCGAGAAAGGGCGAATAGCCCACTTCCTCTTCGAACATGGCTGCGCAGGCGGGCAGGATCCGGTCGAAGTCCGCGATGTTTCCGAAGCCGAGCTGTGGATTGGGGTCGACGGCGGGTGGCCCCGAGATCGCCAAAAGCGGCTGGTCGGCGCGTACCTCGTGGGCGAAATGGCCCAGTTGCTCCAAGCGGGAATGGAGCGCCAGCACGGTCTCCGCAGGCCCGAAGATCGACGCGTAGCGACGTCCGGCCCTGTGTGCAACGGCCGCAACGCGGGAAGCCAGTTCGGGATCCAGCTGCACCGGAACCAGGTTGGCGCCGGCCCAGCAGGCACCCACCAGGGCGTCGCCGTCGAACACTCCAAACACGCTCGCTCCGCCGGAAGTGGGTGCGGCGCTTCCCGACGAATCGAGGTGCGCCAAAATAAAGACGTTCGCTACCGGATCTTCCATCGCGAGCACGCGAAGGGCCCGGGTGTCGGCAGCGCCGAGCACCCGGACGGAAATCCCATCAGCAGCTGTCTCGTTACGAGACGCTAACCACGGGGCTACCCTTGACAGCATCTTCGCCATCGGCCTCCCCCATCTCTTCGGCGATACGCATGGCCTCTTCGATCAGTGTCTCAACAATCTGGCTCTCGGGGACAGTCTTAATGACTTCGCCCTTCACGAAGATCTGCCCCTTGCCGTTTCCGGATGCTACACCGAGATCGGCTTCACGTGCCTCACCCGGGCCGTTCACCACGCAACCCATGACGGCGACGCGCAGCGGAATCTCCATTCCTTCAAGCCCGGCCGTGACCTGCTCCGCGAGTGTGTAGACGTCCACCTGCGCGCGTCCGCAAGAAGGGCAGGAGACGATTTCGAGCTTGCGGGGGCGCAGGTTGAGGGACTGCAGGATCTGGTTGCCGACCTTGATTTCCTCAACAGGCGGCGCGGAAAGGGACACGCGGATGGTGTCGCCGATGCCCCGGGACAGCAGCGCTCCGAAGGCCGTCGCGGACTTGATGGTGCCCTGGAAGGCGGGTCCGGCCTCGGTCACGCCAAGGTGCAGGGGCCAGTCGCCTTTTTCGGCAAGCATCTCGTAGGCCGCCACCATGATGACTGGGTCGTTGTGCTTGACGGAGATCTTGAAATCGTTGAAGCCGTGTTCCTCGAACAACGAAGCTTCCCACACGGCCGACTCGACGAGGGCTTCCGGGGTGGCTTTGCCGTATTTCTTCAGGATGCCGGGCTCCAGGGAGCCGGCGTTGATGCCGATCCGGATGGACGTGCCGTGGTCCTTCGCGGCCTTGGCGATTTCCTTCACCTGGTCGTCGAACTTGCGGATGTTGCCCGGATTGACGCGCACAGCGGCGCAACCGGCTTCGATCGCGGCGAAGACGTACTTCGGCTGGAAGTGGATGTCCGCGATCACCGGAATCTGGGACTTGCGGGCGATGATCGGCAGCGCCTCGGCGTCATCCGCGGAAGGGCAAGCGACACGCACGATGTCACAGCCGGACGCCGTCAGCTCCGCGATTTGCTGCAGCGTGGCGTTGATGTCCGTAGTGGGGGTGGTGGTCATCGATTGCACGCTGATGGGCGAATCGGAGCCGACGCCGACCGAACCCACCTTGATCTGGCGGGTCTTGCGGCGGGGCGCGAGAACGGGGGGCGGGGCTGACGGCATTCCCAGGCTGACCGAGGTCACGTGGACTCCTTGGGTTGAAATGGGTGGATCGTAGGGCCTGGGTCAGGACCCCGGCCGTTCATGCTGCTAGGAAGCGTGGGCGGCAAGCATTCCGATAATCGGGTTCCACTCCGAGGTCCGGATGCCTGCAATCCCCCGGACGGCGGCGAACGGATCCTCCTTCAGCGTGGCGTTCAGCTCGGACTCGTCGGCGGCCTCAAGCAGCAACAGCGCACCCGCGCCATCGGTGTATGGGCCGCTCGCCAGCAGGGTTCCCTGCTCGGCGAGGCTGGCGAGCCAGGCGCGGTGGGCAGGGCGGTTCGCGTCGCGCACCTCGGCGGACTCGGCGTCGTACACGTACTCAACAGCGAAAACAGTCATATGGATAGCCTATCCCCCAAGCCCAATCCGGATCAGCCGAAGAGGTTGACGGGCTTGACGATGTCCGCGTAGATCAGCAAAGCGCTCATGGCCATGAGGACACTCGCCACGACGTAAGTAAGCGGCAAGAGCTTGGCAATGTCGAAGGCGCCTGGATCCGGTTTGCCGAAGAGCTTCGCGATTCGGCGCCGTGCTCCTTCGTAGAGCGCGCCCGCCACGTGTCCGCCGTCGAGCGGCAAGAGCGGAACCAGGTTGAACACGGCGAGGGCGAAGTTCAGTCCGGCGAGGAGCCCCACGAGGGCGCTGACGCGCGATTGCAGCGGAACCTGATCCATGGCAGCCACTTCACCGGCTACCCGGCCGACTCCCACCACGCTGATGGGGCCATTGGGATCGCGCGGTTCGGAGCCGAAGGCCGCTTGCGCCACGCCGACCACCCTGGCAGGCAGGTTGAGGATGACTCCGGCGATCTGCTTGATGTTCTCGCCGGCCATCGGAAGAACGGTCGACGCCGGTTGGGGCACCATGGCGGTCTGCGCACCGATGCCCAGGAACCCGACTTCCTCATACAACGGCTTGCCGTCCGCGCCCTTGGCCTGCTGGCCGTTGTCGCCAATGACGGGGCGCGCAGAGAGCACGGGGGTAACTTGCGTGGTGACGCTCTTGCCGCCACGGTCCACCGTGATTTGCACGGCCTTGCCGGCGGATGCCCGGATCCAGCCGCTCATTTCAGCCCAGCTCGTCACCGGCTTGCCGTCAAAGCTGGTGACAACGTCGTTGGGCTGGAGCTTGGCCACCGCGGCCGGGGTCAGTTGGCAGTTCGGCGAGTTCGGATCCACGGTCTCGCCTGCCTTGACCTGGCACTTGGACACCTCGGCAATCGTGGTGGTGGCCGTGGACACTCCGAAGCCCATGAGGAGCACCGCGGTCAGCACCAAGCCGATGAGGAGGTTCATGGCCGGCCCACCCAGCATGATGATGACCTTTTTCCAGACCGGCAGCCTGTAGAAGACCCTGTTCTCGTCCCCGGGGCCCACTTCCTCATGCGCCGCGGACCGGGCCTCGGTGGCGAGGGTCTGGAACATGCCGGTGCTCGACGGCCTGACGCTGCCATCTTCCTTGTTGGGCGGGTACATGCCGATCATGGCGACGTAGCCGCCCAGCGGAATGGCCTTGACGCCATACTCGGTCTCGCCTTTCCGCGTGGACCACAGGGTTGGGCCGAACCCGATCATGTATTTCGTGACGCGCACCTTGAACAGCTTGGCGGGAAGCAAGTGCCCCACCTCGTGCAGCGCAATGGAGATGGCCACGCCGATAGCGACGAAGACGACTCCGAGAATGAACAAAATGACGGGATTCATGCCTTAAGTACTGCTTCCTAAAGGGTGCTGTTGGCTAAACGATCGTGGGTGCGCGTACGTGCCCACCTCTCAGCATCCAACACAGAGTCAACCGTCAGCTCCAAGGATCCTGAATGTTCGCTGAGGACGGACTCCACGGTGTCAACGATCTCGGTGAAGCGGATCCTCCCGGCGTGGAAGGCTTCCACCGCTTCCTCGTTGGCCGCGTTGAAGACGGCCGGAAAGGTGCTCCCTTGCTTCGCGGCGTCCTTGGCCAGTTCCACGGCCGGGAAGGCCACCGAGTCAAGGGGCTCGAACGTCCAACTGGTGGCCTTGCTCCAGTCGCAGGCCTTGGCGGCGCGGGGCACGCGGTCCGGCCACCCGAGTCCAAGGGCAATGGGCAGCCGCATGTCAGGCGGAGAGGCCTGGGCAATGATGGAGCCGTCCACGAACTCCACCATCGAGTGCACCACGGATTGCGGGTGCACCACGACGTCGATCCTGTCCAAGGGAACATCGAAGAGCAGGTGCGCCTCGATGACCTCCAGGCCTTTGTTGACCAGGCTGGCTGAGTTCGTCGTGACCATGAGGCCCATGTCCCACGTGGGGTGGGCGAGTGCCTCAGCCGGAGTGACGTCGCGGAGTTGCTCGCGGCTGCGGCCCCGGAAAGGTCCGCCGGACGCTGTCAGGATGAGTTTCTCGACCTCTTTGTCGGTTCCCGCGCGGAGGCATTGGGCGATGGCCGAGTGCTCGGAATCCACGGGCACGATCTGGTCAACGGCCGCCGCGGCCTTCACCAGCGCACCGCCGACGATCAGGGATTCCTTGTTCGCCAAGGCCAGGATGGCGCCGGACTTGAGGGCCGCGAGCGTCGGCGCCAGCCCGATGGAACCAGTGATGCCGTTGAGCACGACGTCCGCTTCGATCGCGGCAATCTTGGTGGACGCATCCGGTCCCGTAATGATCGCCGGATCATAGTTCCGGAGCCCGGCGGCGGAAGCGGCCTCGCTGATGAGTCTCTGGAGTTCGTGAGCGTCGCCGTAGGCGATGCCCACTGCTTGGGCCTTGGTGTGGACGGCCTGCTGCGCGATGAGTTCCAGGTTCCTGCCGCCCGCGCTCAGCGCCACGACCTCGAAGAGGTGGGGAGCGGCGTCGACGACGTCAATTGCTTGTGTGCCGATGGAACCAGTGGACCCGAGGAGGATGATCTTGCGCGGCTGCATTGCTTAAGTATCCCGCACCCCAGGCGTAGCGTTGTTTTGTGGACTGGGTCTCGTGGTTCGAGGCGCCGGACTATGAATTCGCCCGGCAGGTGCTCCAGCGTGGCACGGCCGCGCTCTATTTCATCGCGTTCCTGTCCAGCCTCAACCAGTTTCCCGCGCTCCTTGGCGAACACGGGCTCCTGCCTGTCCCGAGGTACGTGGACGGACACAGGGTCTTGCGCAGGCCCAGCCTGTTCCGCTGGAAGTATTCGGACACTCTGCTCCGTGCCGTGTGCGCCGCCGGGCTTGCCGTTTCCTTTACGCTCGTGGGCGGGCTGCCGCAACTGGGACCGCCGTGGCTTCCCCTGGCCGCGTTCCTGGCTTTGTGGTTGCTCTACATGTCGATCGTCAACGTCGGCCAGACGTTTTACGGCTTCGGCTGGGAGATGCTGCTGCTGGAAATGGGCTTCACTGTGGGTTTCCTCGGTTCGGAACAGACTCCCCCGCCCAGGACCATCCTCGTCCTGCTTGTGTGGCTGCTATTCAGGCTGGAATTCGGCGCGGGCATGATCAAGATCCATGGCGGAAGCGAGTGGCGTGATCTAACCGCCCTGTACTACCACCACGAGACGCAGCCCATGCCCGGACCGTTGAGCCGCCAGGCGCATCTCCTACCCAAACCGATGCACCGCATGGAGGTGCTTGGAAACCACTTCGCCCAGCTGGTCGTGCCGTTCTTCCTGTTCGCCCCGCAGCCACTGGCCACCATTGCCGCCGGAATTGTCGTGTTCACGCAGCTTTGGCTTGTGGGGACCGGAAACTTCGCGTGGCTCAATTGGTCCGCGATCGTGCTCGCTTTCGCCGCGGTGAGTGACCCGGTCGCCCGTACTGTGCTGCCGTTCATTCCGCAACGGCCGACCCCGGCCGAGGCGGTTCCGCAGACCCCGGTGTGGTGGCTCGCCGTCGTGCTCGCAGTGACGGCGCTCCTCCTGGTGCTCAGCTATTGGCCCGTCCGCAACCTGCTCTCGCGGGAACAGCTCATGAACGCCAGCTTCAACCGATGGCAGTTGGTCAACACCTACGGGGCGTTCGGCACGGTGACGCGGCACCGGGTGGAAATCGTGGTGGAAGGCACCCAGGCCGACGTCCCCGTCGATGAGGCCGATTGGCGCGAATACGGCTTCAAGGGCAAGCCCGGCGACGTCCGACGGCTGCCCCGTCAGTGGGCGCCGTACCACCTGCGCCTCGACTGGCTGATGTGGTTCCTGCCCTTGCGCACGGTGCACGAGGAATGGTTCTACGCGTTCTTGGGCAAACTGCTCGACGCCGATCCGCCCACCTTGCGCTTGTTGCGCCAGGACCCGTTCGACGGCGCACGGCCGCGTTGGGTGCGGGCCCGCAGCTTCCTTTACCGCTTCGCCACACGGGCCGAGTTCCGCGAGACAGGTCATCGCTGGATCCGGATGGAGCTCTACGACGTCATCGCCCCGTTGTCGCTGCCGAAGCAACGACGGCGCGGTCAATAGCCCTTCAGGACAGGCGGGCCCTTAGCAGCGTGGATTCGGCGTGTTTCAGGATGGGACCATCCACCATTTTGCCTTTGTATTGGAACACACCGGTTCCGGCCGCGGCCGCAGCTTCAAGCAGTTCACGGGCTCCTGCAACGGCTTCCGGCGACGGTGCGTAGGCTTCGCGGACCACGGCGACCTGGTTCGGGTGGATGCAGGCCTTGGCACCGAATCCGCTGGCCACGGCGTCGGCGGATTCCGCGGCCAGGCCGGCAAGATCGGGAATGTCGACGTAGACCGAGTCGATGGCTTCCTTGCCTGCCGCTTTGGCGGCCAGCAGCACGGTAGAGCGGGAGTGCGTTGCGACGGCGCGGTAGCCGCCGTCGTCCTTGCGGCTCGAGGTGCCGCCCATGGAGGCGATCAGATCCTCGGCGCCCCACATGAGCCCGACGACGTTGGGAGCCTGGGCGATCTCGCTCGCGTTGACGATCCCCTTGGCTGTCTCGCACAGGGCGATGACGTGGTAACCCTCGAGTGCCTTCAGCTGTTCACCGGTCTCGGCCTTGGCAAGCATGACGGTGCGGTAAGGGGTGTGCGCGAGGCAGTGCAGGTCCTTCTCGAAATCCGGGGTACCTACTGGATTGACCCGCACAATCGTGCGGCTGGGGTCGAGCTCGGCGGTCTCTCCGCCGGAGCCGAGCTGGGCGAGGAGGGCGCCCCGGGCCCGCTTCTTGTCTGCGGGCGCGACGGCGTCCTCGAGGTCTACGATGACGGCGTCGGAACGCTCCGCGGCCTTTTGGAACCGTTCCGGGCGGTCGGCGGGGCAGAAAAGCAAAGCGGGGCCCATGGTGAAGGTCATGTATTGATTGTCCCCTGTTGCGCCTCCAGATGCGCGGTCCGGATCCACATAAGGCAAGCCCGCGTGGCGAGCGCCACAACCGTGCCGTCCTGGTTGCGGCCGGTGTGTTTCATGGTCACCACACCCTGCCCGGGACGCGACGACGACTCCCGTTTCCCGGTGATGACAGTCTCCGTGTAGAGGGTGTCACCGTGGTAGAGCGGGTGCGGGAAAGAGACGTCCGTGAGGCCCAGCTGGGCAATGATGGTGCCCTGGGTCAATTGCGTGACGGACTGTCCCACCATGGTGGACAAGGTGAACATCGAGTTCATGAGCCTCTGCCCGAAGGGCTGCGTGGCGCTCCAGGCCGCGTCCAGGTGGAGGGCCTGGGTGTTCATGGTCAACGTAGTGAACAGGACGTTGTCCGTTTCGGTGACGGTCCGGCCCGGCCGGTGGGCGTAAACAACGTCTTCCTCAAGCTCGTCGAAGTACAGGCCCCGCTGCTCAACGACGCGCGGTTCAGGGATGCGGGGTTCGGGAACGTTGGTCATACGGTCAGCTCCTGGTCCTCTTCAAAGAGCTCGACGCCGGTCGCGGCCGCCACGTCCTCTTCGGAGACATTCGGTGCCAGCTCGCGCAGGACGAGCCTCGAGGCCCCGCCTTCGGAGACGACGTCGATCACGGCGAGGTCGGTGATGATCCGGTCCACGCAGCCTTTCCCCGTGACGGGCAACGAGCATTCCTTGACGATCTTGGGCTTGCCGTTGCGGTCCACGTGCTCCATCATCACGATCACCCGCTTGGCGCCGAAGACCAGGTCCATGGCGCCGCCCATGCCCTTGACCATTTTGCCGGGGATCATCCAATTGGCCAGGTCCCCATTGGCCGCGACCTCCATGGCTCCGAGCACTGCGACATCCACATGGCCGCCGCGGATCATACCGAACGACGTTGCCGAGTCAAAGAATGCGGCGCCGGGGTTGACGGTGACCGTTTCCTTGCCGGCGTTGATCAGATCGGGGTCCACCTGATCGTCAGCGGGGTACGGGCCGACGCCCAGGATCCCGTTCTCGGAATGCAGGATCACCTCGACCCCCTCGGGGATGTAGTTGGGGATCAGGGTGGGCATGCCGATCCCGAGGTTGACGTATTGCCCGTTGGTGAGTTCACGGGCTACGCGGGCGGCCAGTTCGTTCCGCGTCCAGCCTTTGCCCTCGTGGTGGTCGGCGCCGGCGCGGCGGTATTCATGCCTGACCGTCTCGGGACGAGGAGGCACATCCTGGGTGATATTCGATTCCATGGCTATGCTCCTGCCTGCTGGGTCAACGCGACGGTCCGCTTTTCGATGCGCTTCTCGGTGTCCGGTGCCACGACGACCCGCTGCACGAAGATGCCCGGAGTGTGGATATGTTGCGGATCGAGTTCGCCGGGTTCCACAAGCTCTTCGACCTCGGCGATGGTGATCCGGGCCGCCATGGCGCACAGCGGGTTGAAGTTCATGGCCGTCGCATGGAAGACTAGGTTCCCGTGACGGTCGCCCTTCCAGGCGTGGACCAGTCCGAAATCGGGTGTCAGGGATTCCTCCAGGACATAGTCCGCGCCGTTGAAGGTGCGCACTTCCTTGGGTGAGGACGCGATCGCCACGTTGCCGTCGCCGTCGTACTTTTGCGGAAGGCCGCCTTCCGAGACCTGCGTCCCGACGCCGGCCGCAGTGAAGAACGCAGGGATACCGGCACCGCCGGCGCGCAGTTTCTCGGCCAAGGTGCCCTGCGGGGTGAGGACCACCTCGAGTTCGCCGGCAAGGTACTGCCGCGCGAACTCCTTGTTCTCACCGACATAGGAACTGATGGTCCGGCGGATACGCCCGTCCCTCAGCAGGATGCCCAGGCCCCAGTCGTCCACGCCGCAGTTGTTGCTGACTGTTTCAAGGTCCTTGGTGCCTTGATCGTGGAGCGCATCGATCAGCGCCACCGGGATCCCGCACAAGCCGAACCCGCCGACGGCGAGAGAGGCGCCGTCGTGGATGTCCTTCACCGCTTCGGCGGCGCTGGCAACAACTTTGTCAATCATCGTTTACCTTCCCTGACGGTTAAAGGCCCAGCTCGCGGGCGATGAGCATCAACTGGACCTCGGTGGTGCCTTCCCCGACTTCCAGGATCTTGGAGTCGCGGTAGTGGCGTGCCACCGTGAATTCGTTGATGAAGCCATAGCCACCGAACACCTGGGTGGCGTCCCGTGCGTTGTCCATGGCTGCCTCGCCTGCGACCATCTTAGCGATGGCCGCTTCGGTCTTGAACGGCTTGCCGGCCAGCATCCGCGCGGCCGCATCGTAGTAGGCAAGGCGCGCAGTGTGGGCCCGTGCCTGCATGCGGGCGATCTTGAACTGGATGGCCTGGTACTTGCCGATGTTCTGCCCGAACGCGACGCGTTCCTTGGCGTATTTCACGGACAAGTCAACGCAGCCCTGCGCCGCACCGGTGGCGAGCGCGGCGATCGCGATGCGGCCTTCATCCAGGATGGACAGGAAGTTGGCGTAACCCCGTCCCCGGACGCCGAGCAGGTTCTCTTCGGGTACCCGGACGTTGTTCAGTGTGAGCGGGTGGGTGTCGGAAGCGTTCCAGCCAACTTTGTTGTAGGCCTTTTCCGCAGTGAAACCCGGCGTGTCGGTGGGAACCAGGATGGTGGAGATTTCCTTCTTGATGCTCCCGTCCTTGCGTTCGTGCTGCCCGGTGACGGCGGTGACGGTGACGAGCCGGGTGATGTCGGTCCCGGAGTTGGTGATGAACTCCTTGTTGCCGTTAATGACCCAGCGGCCGTCCTCGAGGTGCGCGTTCGTTTTGGTGCCTCCGGCGTCCGAGCCGGCTTCCGGCTCGGTCAGGCCGAAGCCTGCGAGCGCTTCGGCCGAGGTCAGCTGGGGCAGCCAGTGTTCCTTTTGCGCTTGGGTGCCGAAGCGGTACACCGGCATGGCGCCGAGCGAGACGCCTGCTTCGAGGGTGATGGCCACCGACTGGTCCACCCTGCCCAACTGTTCCAGCGCGAGGGCGAGCGCGAAGTAGTCCCCGCCCATGCCGCCGAGCTCTTCAGGGAAGGGCAGGCCGAACAGGCCCATCTCACCCATCTGTTTGACTACCTCGTACGGGAAGCTGTGTTCCTCGTCGTGCTTGGTGGATACGGGGGCCACTACCTCGTCGGCGAATTCCCGGACGGAGTCGCTCAGGTCCTGGTATTCCTCGGTGAGTTCAAAACTTGCCATGGCTAGGCTTCCTCGTCTTTCTGGTTTTCAGTCGGTTCTGCTGTGACTTCAGGGGCGGGTTCTGCCGCCATGTGGATGGTGGCGAGGACTTGGTCAGCCTTGACGAGGTCCCCGGTCTTGCTGCTGAGGTGCACTGTGCCGGACACCGAGGCCAGCAGCTGGTGTTCCATCTTCATTGCCTCCACAGCGAGGAGGACGTCGCCCGCTTCTACATGGTCGCCGTTGTGCACCGAAACGGAGACGACGGTTCCCGGCATCGGAGACCGGACTTCGGGATCCGCGGCGCCTTCTTCGCGCTGGATACCCGCGAGGATGCGTTGAAGCCGGGCCTCGCGGTCCAGGATCTCGAGCCAGCAGGACCAGCCGTCGCTGCCGAGCCAAAGTTCGCGTGCCTCACGCCCCGGAGATGGTGAGCCGTGCGCGAAATGGTGCTCAATGCCGTCGAGCACCAGCACCGCATCCCCGGCGGATCCCTGCCGCATGGCGGCAGAATGCTCGACCCCGGCATCCACGCGTGCCGTGAAACCCGGTCCGTTCACCGTCAGCCCCACGGTGGCCAAGCCGCCGTCGGGGCGTCCGATGGTGGTCTTCCACGGCGCCGGGGCGCCGACGCGCCAGCCATCGGCGGTGTTCCAAGGTGCTGCCGCCCCGATCAGAGCCAGTTCTGAGCGGTTGAGCAGTTCCGAGCGGTTGAGGAGTTCTGTTCGGTTGAGCAGGGCTGCGGCGATCAGCTCGACGTCGGTCACTTGCCGGAATTCCATCCTGTCCAGTTTGCGCTCGATCAAGCCGGTGTCGAGGCGGCCGGCGCGGACGTCGTCGTCGTTGATCAGGAGCCGCAAGTACTCAACGTTCGTGTGCACACCCAGCAGCGTGTAGTCCCCCAGTGCGTGGTCAAGGGTGTCCAGCGCCGCTTTGCGGTCCGGGCCCCACGCAATGACCTTCGCGAGCATGGGATCGTAGTCGCCGGTGACGGACAGTCCCGGCAGCATGGCGGAGTCGATGCGGACGTGCGGATCGTTGCTTGCCCGTTCCCGGAGAGTCACGATCTCGCCGATGGACGGCATGAAACCGCGCTCGGGTACCTCCGCGTAAACGCGCGCCTCCACCGCGTGGCCCTCAAGCACGACGTCGGACTGCGCCACCGTGAGGACCTCACCCCCGGCGATGCGCACTTGCCATTCGACAAGATCGACGCCCGTCACCATTTCCGTGACAGGGTGTTCCACTTGGAGTCGGGTATTCATCTCCATGAAGAAGAAGTGTTCCGGGTCCTGGTCCGAGACGAGGAACTCGACCGTGCCCGCACCGCTGTACTTGACGCTCCGGGCAGCCTGGCAGGCGGCCTCACCGATCCGCGCCCGGACCTCGGCACCGTTCGCCAGGGACTCCAGCAAGGGGGACGGTGCTTCCTCGATGACTTTCTGGTGGCGGCGCTGGAGCGAGCATTCGCGTTCGCCGAGGTGGATGACGTTGCCATGGTTGTCGGCAAGGACCTGGACCTCGATGTGCCGGGGCGACTGGACGAGCCGCTCGAGGAACAGGGTGTCGTCACCGAAGGCGCTCGCCGCCACGCGGCGGGCCGTCAGCAAGGTGGCCGCCATATCCTCGAGCCGCTCCACGATGTGCATCCCTTTGCCCCCGCCGCCCGCCGAGGGCTTGATAAGCAATGGGAAGCCGACGCCGGGTGCCGCGTCGATCAGGGCCTCGTCGCTCAAGCCTGGTTCGGCGATGCCCGGAACGCACGGGACGCCGTAGGACATGACGTGGTTCTTGGACCGGATCTTGTCGCCCATGATCTCGATGGCGTCAATGCCGGGGCCGATGAACGCGATGCCTGCCGCGTCCAGGGCCTTGGCGAACTCCACGTTTTCGGCCAGGAATCCGTAGCCCGGGTGGACCGCCTGGGCACCGCTTTGCAGGCAAGCCTCGATGATGGCGTCTATCCGCAGGTAGCTGTCCGCCGCAGCCGCTGTACCGATGCGGACGGCAGCGTCTGCTTCGCGCACGTGGCGGGCCCCGGCGTCGGCGTCTGAATAGACCGCCACCGAACGGATGCCCATGGCCTTGAGGGTGCGGATGACGCGGCAGGCGATCTCGCCGCGGTTGGCGACGAGGACGGTGTCGAAGGAGTTGATTGTCATGGGGTCACATCCGGAAGAGGCCGAAGGAGGTTTCCGGCAGGGGTTGGCGGGAGACGACGTCGAGGGCCATTCCGAGGACGCGCCGGGTGTCTGCGGGGTCGATGATGCCGTCGTCCCAGAGCCGGGCGGTGGAGTAGTAGGGGCTGCCTTGGTCCTCGTACTGCTGCTTGATGGGGGCTTTGAAGGCTTCCTCGTCCTCGGCGGACCATTCCTCGCCGCGGGCCTCGTATTGCTCCCGTTTGACGGTGGCCAGCACGCTGGAGGCCTGGTTGCCGCCCATGACGGAAATCCTGGACGCCGGCCACATCCACAGGAAGCGCGGTGAGTAGGCCCGGCCGCACATCGAGTAGTTTCCGGCACCGAAAGAACCGCCGATCACCACGGTGAGCTTGGGCACGCGGGCGGTGGCGACGGCGGTGACCATCTTGGCGCCGTTCTTGGCGATGCCGCCGTGCTCGACGTCCTTGCCGACCATGAAGCCGGAAAGGTTCTGGAGGAAAACCAAGGGAATGCCACGCTGGTCACAGAGCTCAATGAAGTGCGCGCCCTTGAGGGAGGACTCGCTGAACAACACGCCGTTGTTCGCCACGATGCCCACGGGGTGGCCATGGAGCTTCCCGAACCCCGTCACCAGTGTGGTGCCGTAGTCCTTCTTGAACTCGTGGAACCTCGAGCCGTCCACGAGCCGGGCGATGACTTCGTGAACGTCGTATTGGGCGTTGACGTCCGTGGGAACTGCACCATAGATTTCGCCCGGGTCCACAACGGGCTCGACGGCGGTGTCCACGTCCCACGCGGGGGCTGCCGGCTTGGGCAGGGTGGCGACGATGTCGCGGACAATCTGCAGGGCATGCTCGTCGTTTTCGGCGAGGTGGTCCGTCACACCGGAAATACGCGAGTGGACGTCGCCGCCGCCGAGCTCCTCGGCCGTGACGATCTCACCGATGGCGGCCTTCACGAGGGGCGGGCCACCCAGAAAAATGGTGCCTTGGTTGCGGACAATGACGGTTTCGTCGCTCATGGCGGGAACGTAGGCACCACCGGCCGTGCAGGACCCCATGACCGAGGCGATCTGCGGGATCTTCGCCGCGGACATCTTCGCCTGGTTGAAAAAGATCCGGCCAAAGTGTTCCTTGTCCGGGAACACCTCGTCCTGCTTGGGCAGGAACGCTCCCCCGGAATCGACGAGGTAGACGCACGGCAGTTTGTTTTCCAGCGCGATTTCCTGGGCCCGGAGGTGCTTCTTCACCGTCATCGGGTAGTACGTGCCGCCCTTGACCGTCGCGTCGTTGGAAACCACCATCACCTGGCGGCCATGGACCAAGCCGATCCCCGCGATCACACCGGCGCCCGGCGAATCATCGTTGTACATCCCGTTGGCCGCCAGCGGGGCGACCTCCAGGAACGGGCTTCCCTCGTCCAGCAAATAGTTGATGCGCTCGCGCGGCAACAACTTGCCCCGGGAGATATGCCGCTCACGCGACTTCTCCGGGCCACCGAGGGCGGCGACGGCAAGGCGCTTCTTCAGCTCGTGCACCAGTGACAGTTGCGCTTCCTCGTTGGCCGCGAACTGATCGCTGCTGGTATCCAGCTGGCTGGCGAGTGTCTCCATCGACTGTGTCCCATCCCGGCCCATGGCCATCTCAGTTAGTACCGCATAACTGGAATCTAGGTTAGTCTCGATTAACTGTGTTGTCCATCGCCCCGGCACCGGGCCTGCCCGGTATCGGCGCTGAATTGGACGCGTGCAAAAGGAGGAATTGTGGTCACCTTCCAGCGGAGCTCCCAGCAGGACGGTCAGGCACCGACCCAGCGAAGCCAAGCCAAGGAAACACGGCGCAAGGCCCTCCTGACCGCCGCAGCCGGGTTGTTCGCCGCCGACGGTTTCAACCGCGTGTCCCTTGAGGACCTGGGGGCCGCGGCAGGAGTCAGCGGCCCTGCGGTGTACCGGCATTTCCCGGGAAAACAGGCCGTGTTGGCCGAACTGCTGTTGAGTGTGAGCCGGAATCTGCTCGACGGCGGCCGCACCGTGGCGTCCGAGGCCCTCGACGCCGAAGCTGCGTTGCGCGGATTGGTGGAGTTCCACGTGGACTTCGCCCTCAGCAATCCCGATGTCATCCGGGTCCAGGACCGCGACTTCAGCAACCTCAGCGACTCCGACCAGGCCGAAGTCCGCACCCTGCAGCGCAACTATGTGGAACTGTGGGTGGGTGTGCTCGGCGAACTGCATCCCGACACGGATCCTGCCGAACTACGCGTCCGCGCCCACGCAGCCTTCGGCCTCATCAACTCGACGCCCCACTCGGTCCGGCACCACGGACGACGCATGGCGGTCAAAAGCGCCCGGCCCATCCTCGAACGCATGGCACTGGCCGCTCTGATGGTGCGCTAGCCGCGACGAGCCAGCTCCCCAGGCCAACGGCCGCTCACCTATGAGGCCCACCCGGCCAACGCCCGCTCACCTATAGGGCCCTCCCGGCCAACGCCCGCTCACCTATGAGGGCCACCCGGCCAACGCCCGCTCACCTATGAGGCCCACCACTAAACCCTCCTGAACGCCCGGGCCGCGCCGTTGTACATGTGAGCGAGCGTCGCCCAGAAACACGACATACGTGAGCGAGCGTCCCTCGGAACACGACATAAGTGAGCGAGCGTCCCTCGGAAACACGACATAAGTGAGCGGGCGTCGTCGAAAAGAACGGCTAGATCATGGTCATGACGGTTGCGGGGTCGGACAAGATCGCGCCCAAATCGGCCAGGAATTTCGAGCCCTGTTCGCCGTCCACCAGCCGGTGGTCGAAGGACAGGCTCAGTGACATCACCTGGCGCACCGCGAGTTCGTCGTTGTGCACCCAAGGAGCTTTGCGCACTGATCCGAGCGCCACGATGGCAGCCTCGCCCGGGTTCAAGATGGGGGTTCCGGCGTCGATCCCGAACACGCCGATGTTCGTGATGGAAATGGTGCCGCCCGTCAGATCTGCCGGGGCGGTCTTGCCTGAACGTGCCGTGTCCGTGAGTGCTGACAAAGCCGTGGACAATTCCAGCAGCGTCATCTTGTCCGCGTCTTTGATGTTGGGAACAGTCAGTCCCCGCGGCGTGGCGGCGGCGATACCCAGGTTCACGTAGTTGAACTGCACGATCTCCTGTGCGCCTTCGTCCCAACGGGAGTTCAGGGTCGGGTTCCTGCGCAGGGCAATCAACATTGCCTTGGCCGCGATCGTCAATGGCGTCAGCTTGTACCCGGCAAACTCGCGACTGGCCTTGAGCCGCGTCAGCAGTTCCATCGTGGGCGTGACGTCAACGGTCAGGAACTCCGTCACGTGCGGCGCAGTGAAGGCACTTTGCACCATGGCAGCGGCCGTGAACTTGCGGATGCCCTTGATAGGCGTGCGGGTCTCGCGTTCGGCGGAAACCCCGACGGCGGGCGCGGCGACCGGTGCGGCTTCGGGAACTGCGAGCTGCGGCTCGGACCCTGCTGCGAAGTCCTGGACATCCGAACGGGTGATCAGGCCGCCCGGCCCGGTTCCCCTGACCAGCTCGAGGTCAATTCCAAGATCCCTCGCCAACTTACGGACCGGAGGCGTGGACCGTCGACGCTCCTGCTCTACCACGGGGCCGTTTGGAACCGCGGGCTGTTCAACCACGGGAACGGGCTCGACGGCGGGAACGGGTTCCCGGGCGGGCTCGCGTTCGGCGGGGCCCCCGTCAAACATCCGCTGGCGTCGCGCCGGGCGTCCGGACTTTTCGACGACGGCGCCATAGCCCACGAGGTTCGGCTCACGCTTCGCCGCGGCCTCCGCCGTGCTTTCCGTGGAGGCGGCCTCACCGGAACCGGCAACACCGGAAGGCGCCGCTCCGTCGTCGTCGACTTCAAAGGAAACGATCGGCTTGCCGACCTCCACAACGGAACCGGCCTGTTCGTGCAGAGCGGCCACGGTTCCCGCGAAAGGCGAGGGCAACTCAACCACGGCCTTGGCCGTCTCGACCTCGGCAATGACCTGGTTCAGGGTCACCGTGTCCCCCACCGCGACCTTCCAGCTGAGGATTTCCGACTCAGTGAGTCCTTCGCCGAGGTCGGGCAGCCTGAATTCCTTGATCATGGTGGCGCTCATCCTTCCAGCCCGCTCAGGGAGTTGCCGCGGCCGAGTGCCCGGTCCACACCGTCAAGAATCCTGTCCAGATCGGGCAGGTGGTGCATTTCGAGCTTTGAGTACGGGTACGGGATGTCGAAGCCCGTGATCCGGACCGGCGCCGATTCAAGGTAGTTGAAGCACCGCTCGGTGATGCTGGCGGCGATTTCGGCGCCGAGCCCGCCGGACTGCGCGGCCTCGTGGGTGATGACGAGCCTGCCGGTCTTTCGGACGGACGCCTCCACTGCAGGGAAGTCGATAGGAGCCAGCGAGCGCAGGTCGATAACCTCTACGGAGACTCCTTCGTCGGCGGCGGCCATGGCGGCGTCGTTCGCGGTCTTCACGAGCGGGCCGTACGTCACCAAGGTGACGTCGCTGCCTGGTGTGACCACCCTGGCCTTTTCCATGGACAGCGCAGTGGACAGATCCGCGGTCTCATCCACTTCGCCCTTGTCGTGGTAGCGGCGCTTGGGCTCGAAGTACAGCACCGGATCATCCGAGGCGATGGCCTGCTGGATCATGGTGTACGCATCCTGCGGGTTGGAGACACTGATGACGCGCAGGCCCGAGGTGTGGGTGAAGTACGCTTCCGGGGACTCGGAGTGGTGCTCGGGTGAACCGATTCCGCCGCCGAAGGGAACGCGGATGGTGATGGGCATCTTGACGCGGCCCTGTGTCCGGTAGTGCATCTTGGCTACCTGGCTGACGATCTGGTCGAAAGCCGGGTAGATGAAGCCGTCGAATTGGATTTCGCAGACCGGCCGGTAGCCGCGGTACGCCAATCCGACGGCGGTGCCGATAATCGCGGATTCGGCCAAGGGAGTGTCAACCACCCGGTGTGTGCCGAAGTCTTTCTGGAGGCCGTCGGTAACCCGGAAAACGCCGCCGAGCGCCCCGATGTCCTCGCCCATGAGGACAACTTTGGGATCGTTCTCAAGGGACTTGCGCAGGCCGGCGTTGATGGCTCGGGCGAAGGTCAGCTTGCTCATCAGAGTGCACCTTCCTGGGTTGATCCGCTGAAGCTTTCCAGATAGCGGGAGTAGTGGTCCTTCTGGCGTTCGATCCAGGAGTTGGGGGTGCTGTACACGTGCTTGAAGAGGTCCAGCGGCTCGGGATCGGTCATGTTGATGACTCCTGCCCGCAAGCTCTTTGCGACCTCGTCCGCTTTGGCCTGGGTCTTGGCTTCGAGCTCTTCGGTCAGGAGGCCCTTGGTGCGAAGCAGCGCCTTGAGCCGGCTAATCGGGTCCTTGGCCGCCCAGTCCTCAAGCTCGTTGGCGTCGCGGTAACGGGTGGGATCATCCGCCGTCGTGTGCGGGCCCATGCGGTAGGTCACTGCTTCGATGAACGTCGGTCCGCCGCCCTTGCGGGCCCGGTCCAGCGCAATCCGGGTGACCGCCAGAACAGCCAGGACGTCGTTCCCGTCGACCCGCATGCTGGGGATTCCGAAGCCCGAGGCACGGTCGGCGATCTGGATGTGTGACTGGATCCGGACGGGTTCGGAGATGGCCCAGTGGTTGTTCTGGCAGATGAAGACCACGGGCACTTGGAAGCTCGCCGCGAAGACCATTGCCTCGTTGACGTCGCCTTCGCTCGTGGCGCCGTCGCCGAAGTAGGCAACTGCAACGGAGTCTGCTCCGTCGTACTGGATGCCCATCGCGTAGCCGGTGGCGTGCAGCGATTGCGAGCCGATGATGATCTGCTGGGTGGCAATGTTGTGGCGGTACGGGTCCCAGCCGGCCGAAGCGTTGCCGCGCCAGGCGCGGACCAAGTCTGTTGGTTCCACGCCGCGGCAGTAGGCGACGCCGTTGTCACGGTAGCTGGGGAAGACAAAGTCGTCGTCCCGGAGGGCTCGGCCCGAACCGATCTGCGACGCTTCCTGGCCAAGCAGCGGCGGCCACAAGGCCAGTTCGCCCTGACGCTGCAAGGCGGTGGCCTCGGCGTCGATGCGGCGGATGACCATCATGTCCTCATACAGAGAGCACAGTTGCTCGTCCGTGACATCGCTGACCCAGAGATCGAACTCCGGGTGGCTGATGCGTTCCCCTTCCGGGGAAATCAGTTGGACCAGACCCCCGCCGGTCCGACGCGGGCTTGCTGCACTGATTCCGGGATTCGAAGCCTTGTAGGCGTCCTGGCCGGGTTCGTCCGTCAACACAGTTGATCGCACCTTTCAGCTCGTGCTCGCAGGCCTTTGGAGGGACTTGTGATCCAGCCGCGGGCCAGCATCCGGGCGTCGTCGCCTGGATTAATTGTGACCATACTCACAATGCTCATTGGGTACAACCACCGTCGAAAATTCTGCGCATTTTGCACTATCAGGGAGTCTCGCACCGTGCTAACGTTGCGCATTATGCAAGCTTTGGATGGCACCGACACACGCCTGCTTTCGGCCATGGCGAAGGACCCCCGCGGCACGGTAGTGGCCTTGGCACAGAAGCTGGGACTGTCGCGGAATACGGTACAGGCGCGGATGGCGCAGTTGGAAAAGAAGCACGCGTTTCTCTCCTTCGAGCGGCGCATCAACCCGGCTGCGCTGGGCTATCCCCTCATGGCGTTCATCTCGGTGCATGTGCAACAGCAAAAGCTTGGACAGCTTGCCCTGGACCTCGCGGAAATCCCGGAAATCCTGGAGGGGTACGGCCTGACCGGTTCGGCTGACCTGCTGCTGCGGGTGGTAGCGCTCGACGCCGAGGATTTGTTCCGGATCAACGGCAAGATCCTCGCGTGTGACGGAGTGGAACGGACGGACACTGCGATGTCCATGGGCGAATTGATTCCCTTCCGGGTGCAACCGTTGCTGAACCGGAACACCAAGAAAGCGCTCCGTACCGGCTGAGCCCGGACAACGTCAAAAAATATTGGTCCCATCCCACCCATCCATAGCCCCGGGTGGTCCGAATATCTGGTTGAGAGCCCCGTCCGGGGTTTCGAACACAGGCCGGATACAAAACCGGCCATACCGGAAGGTTTGGACCATGCGCACTTCGCCCAACCGCCTGATCGCCACCATCTTTGGAGCCGTCTACCTGCTCGTGGGTGTCGTTGGATTCTTCGTCACCTCGGGAATTGGATTCTTCGCCACCGAGGGTGCCAATCTGATCATCTTTGCGGTAAACCCCCTGCACAACATCATCCACCTCGCCATCGGCGCCGCCCTGCTCTACGCGGGCATGAACAGCACTGTGCTGTCCAAGACCATCAACACGACGGTCGGCGCGGTCTACTTGCTTGTCGGCATCCTCGGACTGTTCCTCGTGGGCTCCGCCCTGAACATCATTGCCCTCAACGGCGCAGACAACGTCCTGCACCTCGCCAGCGCAGTGGTGCTTCTCGGCATCGGTCTCTCACAGGACAAGGTTCCCGCCACCACCGCCAGGGCCCACGTCTAGAAAACCTCGAAACCCGTAAGGAGCCGTCCGTGTCAGCTCAAGCAGCGACGTCCGTTGGACCCACCGCCGGGGCATCCCTCACCCTGTTTTCCTGCTTCGCGGGAATGGGGGCCGGCCTCGTGGAACTTTCCATCGCATCGAGCGACATTTCGAGCCGGGGACCGCTTGTGTGGGCGGGCGGCGTCTTCGGGGCCTGGGGTCTGGCGCTGCTGGCCAGCTCGATTGCCAGCCTCCAACGGGGGCGGCTCCGGTTCCGTAAGCCGACAACCATGGGCCTCCTCGCGGCCGTCACTGTCCATGTTGGATTCCTGGTTGGCGGCATGGCCGAAAGAGTGCTCGACGGCGGGCATCTGGCTGCTCTTTTCCTGGTCCTGATGGCCCTGGGATCCTCTGCCTGGCTCGCCCGCAGGTTCCGTGAGGACGACGGCGGAGCCACCTCGGGTCCCCCGAGGGCCGGCGCGCTCTTGGGGGCTGCCTTCGCCGCCGCCGTCGTCGTCGCAGCAATTACGACGCCGGGCCTCGCCGCCTCGGTGGCCGGAGCGCACGCCGTCCCGCACGGAGAGCACTCGCTGCCGGGCGGCCATAACCACTAGGGCGTCACGCCAATCCGCGGCAGAAATCCCTCCCACACTGAGTGCGGGAGGGATTTCTGCTTGTTGGACGGATACTCCTAGTGGTTCACCGCTTTCTCGGCTCCGACGCCGGTCAGGGAACGGACTTCCATCTCGGCCTGCTTCGACGTGTCTTCGCGCCGCTTGTCCACGACGGTTCCGAGCCAGCCAAGCAGGAAGGCGAGTGGAATGGACACGAGCCCCGGGTTGCTCAGAGGGAAGACTGCGAAGTTGGCGCCCGGGATCATTGACGTCTTGGCACCGGAAACAACCGGCGACAAGGCAATCAGGATGATGGCCGCCGACAGCCCGCCGTACATGCTCCAGGTGGCGCCCTGGGTGGTGAACTTCTTCCAGAACAGGGAGTAGAGGATGGTCGGCAAATTCGCTGACGCCGCCACTGCGAAGGCGAGGGCGACGAGGAACGCTACGTTCTGTCCATTGGCGAAAATACCGCCAACGATCGCAAGGACCCCGATGACCACCACAGTCCGCCGGGCCACTTTGACCTCGGTTCCGGCGCCGGCCTTGCCCTTGGAAATGACGTTCGCATAGATATCGTGGGCGAACGACGCCGCTGCCGTGATGGTCAAACCGGCCACCACCGCAAGGATCGTGGCGAACGCGACGGCCGAGATGAAGCCGAGCAGCAACGGCCCGCCCAGGTGGAACGCCAGGAGCGGCGCAGCGGAGTTCACCCCGCCCGGGGCCGATTTGATGGTGTCGGCTCCAACGAGGGCTGCCGCGCCGTAGCCGAGGACCAGGGTAAACAGATAGAACAACCCGATCAGCCAGATGGACCAGACCACCGATTTGCGGGCTTCCTTCGCCGTGGGCACAGTGTAGAAGCGCATCAGCACGTGTGGCAGGGCGGCCGTTCCGAGGACGAGTGCCAAGCCGAGGGACAGGAAGTCCAGCTTGGAAGTCTCGGTCTTGCCGTACTGCAAGCCGGGGTTCAGCACGTTGGGGTTCTTGGCAGAGTCTGCGGCAGCACCCAACAGGTTCGACAGGTTGAAGCCGTAGATGGACAGCACCCAGAGCGTCATGACTGCCGCACCGCAGATGAGCAGCACGGCTTTGATGATCTGGACCCAGGTGGTGCCCTTCATTCCTCCGATCAGCACGTACATGATCATGAGGGCGCCGACGACGACAATCACCAGGGCTTGTCCGCCCCAGTCGCTGATGCCCAGGAGCAAGGAGATGAGGCTTCCGGCGCCGGCCATCTGCGCCAGCAGGTAGAAAAAGCAGACGACCAAAGTGGTCAGGGCCGCGGCGATCCGCACCGGGCGCTGGCGCAGCCGGAAGGAAAGCACATCGGCCATGGTGAACTTACCCGTGTTGCGCATGAGTTCGGCGACAAGCAGCAACGCGACAAGCCATGCGACGAGGAACCCGATCGAATACAGGAAGCCGTCGTAGCCGTTGACCGCGATCGCCCCGGTGATCCCAAGGAAGGAGGCCGCGGAGAGGTAGTCGCCGGCGATAGCGGTGCCGTTCTGCGAACCGGTGAACGAGCGCCCGGCGGCATAGTAGTCGGCAGCCGTTTTGTTGTTCCGGCTGGCCCGGAAGACGATCACCATGGTGACCAGGACGAACAGGGCGAAGATGCCTATGTTCAACAGCGTGGTGTCCTTCAGAGCGGCGACGTTGACCATCGGGACCATGGCACTCATTTCGCTGCCCCCCTCACGGTGCTGCCCTTGTCGAACTCATGGCCCTCGATCTCATTCCGGATTTCTGTGGCTATCGGGTCCAGTTTCCTGTTGGAGTAGTGAACGTACCAGCCCGTAATTCCGAAAGTTGAGACGAACTGCAGCAGGCCCAGGACCAGGCCGACGTTGATGTTGCCCCACAGCTTGGTGGACATGAAGCCCACCGCGTAGTCAGCCAGCAGGACGTAAGCGAAGTACCAAAGCAGGAATGCGATGGCCATTGGAAAGACAAAACTGCGGTGGCGCTTGCGAAGCTCCTGAAACTGCCCCGTTTGCTGGACTTCCTGGAAATCAACGGACGCCGCTGCGTCCGGTGTCTGGGCCTCGTTACCCATGGCTTCCTCCTGGTTGTGGACGTCTACATCGACCACACAGTCCTGGCCGATGTGACTGGAATCACTATCGCCGCGCAGCTTCCTCACTTCCAGATTCACCGGCACAGGCGTCGCCCAGCGGACACGTTGCTGCGCCGAACGGCGCGTTCGCTAGTCTTGCTCCATGCCGGATTCCCCGCTCGTCACCGCCGCCGCCATCGCGGTCATCGTGCTCGCCGTGGCGATCGTCGTCGGAGTCGGCCTCAAGGTCATCCGTTCCTTCCGCGAGCTGGGAACCGACGCCGAGAGAGCCACCTACCAGACCCTGCACGCGGCGTCGCGCGCGGGACAGCACCTGCGCACCGGGCTCCACGCGGCGGGAGCGGCCAAGGCGAGCAAGCAATTGCGTTCCCTGCTTGGCTGCGACGCCCTGGCGATCACCGACACCGAGTCGGTCCTGGCGTGGGATGGCGCGGCGGAAGAACTCAAAGCGGTACTGATGGACCTCGCCTCGGGTGTGCTCTCCGACGGGCGGACCGTGGTTGTCCCGGCTTCGCACGCACTGAACGCCGTCGTCGCGCCGATCAGGGCCGGAAACCGCGTGGTGGGAGCCGTCGCGGCCTTCGCCCCGCAAACCGGTGCCGGGTTGGTCCGCGCAGCAAGCGAGCTGGCCGACTGGGTGGCCGTGCAAGTCGAATTGGCCGAGCTCGATGCTTCACGTACCTTGCTCATGGAGGCCGAAGTCAGGGCCCTGCGCGCACAAATCAGCCCCCACTTCATCTACAACTCGCTCAACGCCATTGCCTCGTTCATCAACACTGACCCCGCCAGGGCGAGGGAGTTGGTGGTCGAGTTCGCGGATTTCACCCGGTATTCCTTCCGCCGCCACGGCGATTTCACTACTCTGGCGGAGGAACTTCGGAGCATCGACCGCTACTTGCTGTTGGAGAAGGCACGCTTCGGAGACCGGGTGCAAGTGAGCCTCAGGATCGCGCCCGAAGTCCTGAGCACGGTGATTCCCTTCCTGAGCCTGCAACCGCTCGTGGAAAACGCCGTGCGCCATGGGCTGGAAGCGAAGGAAGGACCCGGGCACATCACCATCTGTGCCAACGACTCCGGGGCGTTCGCGGAGGTCACCATCGAGGACGACGGCGTGGGCATTGATCCGGAACACCTGCGCTCTGTCCTGGCGGGGCACGCCGACGGCGACCACGTTGGACTGCGGAACGTCGATGCCCGACTTCGGCAGGTCTACGGGGACGAACACGGCCTCGTCATCGAAACCGCACCGGGCGAGGGCACCTTGATCACCATCCGCGTGCCAAAGTCCCAGCCGAGCCATGATGCCTGAGGCTAATCTATAACCATGATCAACGTACTCGTCGCCGACGACGAGCTCCCCGCCGTTGAAGAGCTCGCCTACCTGCTGGGTCGGGACGAGCGCATCGGTGCCATCCACCGCGCAGTCTCAGGCGCCGAAGCCCTCAGCGCCCTCGAAACGGAATCCGTGGACGCTGTCTTCCTGGACATCCACATGCCCGCGCTTTCCGGCTTGGACATCGCCCGCGCCATCTCGCGCAGCCCCCGCCCTCCCGCCGTCGTCTTCGTCACCGCCGACGAGGACTGTGCGCTTGAGGCGTTCGAACTGGCCGCCGTCGACTATCTGCTCAAACCGGTGCGTGCCGAGCGCCTGGCGAGGTCCATCAGCCGCATCAGCGAGCTCATCAAGGACGGCAGCAAGGTGCCGGAGATGATCACCGTTGACCAAGGCGGAACCACCCGCATGATACGGAGGGACGACGTCAGCTACGTCCAGGCCCAGGGAGACTATGCCCGGCTGCACACCGCAGAGGCGAGCTACCTGATCCGGGTACCCCTGAGCGACCTCGAACAGCAATGGGAGGAAGCCGGATTCATCCGCATCCACCGCTCCTATCTGATGTCCCTCAACCACGTGGGGCATATGAAACTCGCCGCGGCACGGCCAAGTGTCACCGTGGCCGGAGCCGAACTGCCGATCAGCCGCAGGCATCTTCCGGCCGTGCGGGACAAACTCGAGGCCACCCGGATCCGGCCACAAGGATGACCCGCGTCAGGGTCACGGCCCCGCAGTCAGCTGCCCGGATAGCCCCGAAGCGTCCATACCATTCGCGCGAGGCCGCCGAGGACTCGGACGTCGGGCAGGTCTTCGTCCGGTCACTCATCCGTTCGCAGTTGAGCCTGGCTGTGGTTGTGGCTTCCGGATTCCTGCTGGTCCTGGCCGCCTACGGCTCCATGGTGGCGCTGGTCCCCCAGCTCGCGCAAATGCGGATTCTGGGCATCCCGGTCAATTGGATCATTCTTGGAGCGGCACTTTATCCGGTGATCGGCCTGAGCGCCTGGCTGTACAACCGCTCCGCGGCAAGGAACGAAGCCCGCTACCGCGATCTTGTGGAGGAGAAGTGAATCCCGCCGTCGGGCTCGCCGCTTTTCTGGGTGTGGCGCTCGCGACGGCGGCGATCGGCTTCTACGGCCTGCGCATTTCGCGCACCACGGGCGACTTTTACGTGGCATCCCGCACTGTCCGGCCATGGTGGAATGCCTCGGCGATCGGCGGCGAATACCTGTCGGCCGCGAGTTTCCTGGGCGTCGCAGGACTGATCCTGCTGACCGGAACGGATGCTCTGTGGTTCCCCGTGGGCTACACGGCCGGCTACCTGATGCTGCTGCTGTTCGTGGCCGCCCCCTTGCGCCGATCGGGCGCCTACACGATTCCGGATTTCACGGAGGCCAGGCTCGAGTCGAAAGCCGTCCGACGCGTGACGAGCCTTATCGTCGTGGCTGTCGGATGGCTCTATATCGTGCCGCAGCTTCAAGGCGCCGGGCTCACCATCCGGATCAGCACAGGATTGCCTTCCTGGGTGGGCTCCATCGCCGTCGTCGCCGTGGTCTGCGTGACGGTAGTGGCTGGTGGGATGCGTTCCATCACCTTCGTCCAGGCTTTCCAATACTGGCTCAAGTTAACGGCGTTGGCCGTTCCTGTCGTGTTCCTGCTGCTGAACCAGACCGGCGGCGGCTCACCGGTCCTTGCGGAGGCATCCAGCAATCCCACGGGCCTCCCCGCAGCCGGGCTCTACCAGACTGTCTCGCTCCTGGTGGCACTGCTTTTCGGAACGCTGGGACTCCCCCACGTCCTTGTGCGCTTCTACACCAACCCGGACGGCCAATCGGCCCGCCGGACCACCCTTATCGTGCTGGGCCTGTTGTCGGTCTTCTATTTGTTCCCGACGGCGTCCGGCCTGCTCGGGCGGGTCTTCGCACCTGAGCTTGCACGCAACGGACGGCCCGACGCCATGGTCCTGCTGCTGCCTGGAAAGCTGCTGGGCGGCGTGCCCGGCGATCTACTGTCGGCGTTGGTGGTCGCCGGCGCATTTGCCGCATTCCTCTCGACGACGTCGGGATTGGTGGTTTCGCTGGCCGGCGTTATCAGCCAGGACCTTCTTGGCGGGAGCGTGCACGGATTCCGGGTGGCCACCCTCCTGGCGGTCGCTGTTCCCTTGGCTTTTGCGTTCACCACGGATTCGATGGCCCTGGCCGGCAGTGTAGGGCTGGTGTTCGCTTTCACGGCGTCCACCATTTGTCCGGTCCTGGTCCTGGGCATTTGGTGGCGGGGCCTGAGCGACGCAGGCGCGATTGCCGGCATGTTGACGGGAGCCGTCCTGTGCGGGGGTGCGCTCGTATCGAGCACGATCATCGGTTCCGCCGCGCCCGGATGGATTGCCCAGCCCGCGGCGTGGACGGTGCCGGCCGCGTTTGCCGTGATGGTGCTCGTCTCGCGGGCCACGAAACACCGCATCCCCGGGACCGTGACCCGGCTGATGACCAGGCTTCATGTCCCGGAACGACCGGTGGCCACGGAGCGCCAGCTCCGTTGAGGGATTTCGGCCGAGGGCGCTGGGGATTTCGGCCGAGGGCGCTGAAGGCGCCGGGGCGCCTGTCTTTTGCTAGTCGATCGCCGCCATGAGCTCGACGACCCGGTCGAGGAAAGCATCAACCTGCGCCTCTTCGTAGCCGTCGCGCCCGCGGGCCTCGGAGAAAGCGGCTCGGCGGACGTTGTCGACGCTCAGCGGTTTGTCGTTCTCCAAGTAGCCGATCAGGGAGACGCACAAGGCATCGACCTCGGCGATGTTGTAGCTGCGCGCACGATTCTTGTCCGGCCGGCGGAAACGTTCGCCATCGGGCCGGTGCAAACGGCCGCGCAACACTCCGGAGAGTTTGCCGATTTTCAGCAACCAGGCTTCCTCGCCTTCGGCAGCTATCAGCTCGTCGCGTTCACGCCGTGCGAAGGCATCTTCGAGGCGGTCCAATGCGGCGTCCACAGCGGTGGCGTCGTAGCCGCCCTTGACGGGATCAAACGAAACCGCACGGACATCGCTGCTGCCGATTTTCTCCGAGGCCTCGGCCCTGTTTTCAAACGACAACCGGGCGCGCTGGAAAAACTGGTCCACTTGCTTCGCGTTGTAGCCATACTTGGTGTGCGCCACGCGCTCAAATGCTGCGGGGATCTGGCGACGAATGTCCACTGCCACTGCTTTCCTTCTGGGTGGTTGTCAGGCGCCGCTCAACAGCGCGAAAAGAATATATGCTGCCGGAGCCGCGAAGACGATCGAGTCGAGGCGGTCCATGACCCCGCCGTGTCCGGGCAGGATGCTACTCATGTCCTTCACGCCAAGTTCCCGTTTGACCATGGACTCCGCGAGGTCACCCGCGGTAGCCGCGGCCACCATGCCTACGGCAAGCACCACGCCGACCCACCAGGGCCTGCCCAGAACGAAGATGCTGGCGAGGATCCCGATGACCATGGCACCTGCCACCGAGCCAGCGAACCCTTCCCAGGTCTTTTTGGGGCTGATCTTGGGAGCCATCGGATGCTTGCCGAACAGCGCCCCGACGAGGTACCCGAAAGTATCGTTGGACACTACCAGCAGCAACATCACGGCAATCTGCCAGGCACCCGCCGGAACCTGCCCGGCGGGCCAGGGACCCGCCGTCGTCGCTCCCCCGCCCGTGTGGAGAGGCAGGATGGCAAAGCTGATCAGGAAAGGCACCCAGGCAAGCGTGAAGATTCCGGAGAAGACGCTGCGCGGAGCCCCGGCAGCGCTTTCAAGCGAACGCCATAGCAGGACGGCCGTGCTGCTCAGCACCATCGCGAAGAGCAGGCTTTCGGTACCACCGAAGTAAGCCGCCAGCGGCATCGCCACGGTACCGGTCAGCACAGGGATGATCGGCATCCTAGTGCCTTGGGCTTCGAGCGCACGAAAAATTTCCCACACCCCGAGGACCGCAAACGCGGTGGTCAGGAGAACGAACCCCAGCGGCAGGAACAGCAGCCCGCCGAGAACGGCGAAGAGCATGGCGAGCCCGACGCCGATGGCGGCCGGAAGATTCCGGCCGGCCTTGGGCGTTGGGTTGCCTCGTTGGCGTCTGGCGCGTGTGGGTATTCCCTGCGCGGGCGCCGGCTCAGCCTCGCTCATCAGACCTCGAGCAGCTCGGCTTCCTTGCGCTTGAGGAGCTCGTCGATACCGTCGACGTGTGCCTTGGTGATCGCGTCGAGTTCCTTTTCGCCGCGGGCACCCTCGTCTTCGCCGGCTTCGCCGTCCTTGACGAGCTTGTCCAGGGCGTCCTTGGCCTTGCGCCGGATGCTTCGGATGGAAACCTTTGCGTCCTCACCCTTGCCCTTGACGATCTTGACGTATTCCTTGCGGCGTTCCTGGGTGAGCTCCGGGATGGTGATCCGGATGACGTTGCCGTCGTTGGACGGATTGGCGCCGACCTCGGAGTCGCTCAAGGCCCTTTCGATGTCGCGCATTGAAGTCTTGTCAAAGGGCGTGATCAGGATGGTCCTGGCGTCCGGAATAGCGAAGGAAGCCAGCTGCTGCAGCGGTGTGGGGGTGCCGTAGTATTCAACGATCACCTTGTTGTAGAGTCCGGGGTTCGCACGACCGGTACGGATCGACGCGAAATCCTCCTTGGCTACCTCGACCGCCTTGTCCATCTTTTCCCCGGCTTCGAGCAAGGTTTCTTCGATCACGGTTTCTCCTCAGAAATAGTCGCGCCCCGGTCCACGGGCCGCAACGCACAATAAATTTCCGCCCCTGCGGGCGGAAGAGTCCTAGAAATATCCTAGCCCTTGCTAGGGGGTGACCAGGGTGCCCAGCTTTTCGCCAAGAATGGCCCGGGTGACGTTCCCTTCGCCTTCCATGCCAAAGACAACCATGGACAAATTGTTGTCCTTGCACATGGTCATGGCGGTCTGGTCCATGACGCGGATGTCACGGCGCAGGGCCTCGTCGTAGCTGAGCTTTTCGAGCTTCTCGGCCGTGGGATCCTTCTTGGGATCCGCGGTGTACACGCCGTCCACACCGCTCTTCGCCATGAGGACGACATCGGCATGCACTTCGAGTGCACGCTGGGCCGCCACGGTGTCAGTGGAGAAGTACGGAAGACCTGCGCCTGCACCGAAGATGACGACGCGGCCCTTCTCCATGTGGCGGATGGCACGGCGCGGAATGTAGGCCTCGGCTACCTGTCCCATGGTGATGGCGCTCTGAACGCGGGTCTCGACGCCGGCCTGCTCCAGGAAATCCTGCAGCGCCAGGCAGTTCATGACAGTGCCGAGCATTCCCATGTAGTCGGCGCGGGAACGGTCCATGCCGCTCTGTGACAGTTCGGCGCCGCGGAAGAAGTTACCGCCGCCGACGACGATTGCCACCTCGACCTCGGAAACAGCAGCGGCGATTTGCTTGGCGATGGCGCGGACGGTTTCCGGGTCCACACCAAGCTTCCCGCCGCCGATGACCTCGCCGGACAGCTTCAGCAGTACACGACGACGGGTCTTCTCCGGATGGCTTGCAGTGTTCTCGGTTTCCATGGTGCCTTCCCGTTTGTGGACTCTGGCTAGATTATCTTGCTGGGGGCCGGGCAGAAAGCTGCCGGCCGTGGATGCACTCGGTGCGAGCCTGTCGTTGCATGCAAAAGGGGCGGCCACCGAAGTGACCACCCCTTTTGTATGTCTAACTAGTTTCCGACGCGGAAACGGGCAACGGCAGTTGCCTTGACACCGGCCTCTTCGAGGACCTGTGCAACGGTCTTCTTGGAGTCCTTGGCGAATGCCTGGTCCAGGAGAACTTCACCCTTGTAGAAGCCCGTCACGCGGCCTTCGACGATCTTGGTGAGAGCGGCTTCCGGCTTGCCTTCGGCCTTGGCGGTCTCTTCGGCGATGCGGCGCTCGGACTCGACCAGTTCGGCCGGGACGTCTTCGCGGCTCAGGTAGTTCGGGGCCATTGCTGCAACGTGGACGGCAACGTCGTGGGCTGCGGTAGCAGCGGCGTCGCCCTCGCCCTCAACGGCGAACAGGACGCCGACCTGGGCCGGGAGGTCCTTGGAGGTCTTGTGCAGGTAAGCGTCAACCGTGCCGCCTTCAATGCGGGCAATGCGGCGGACAACAACCTTTTCGCCGAGAACGGCGCCTTCTTCGACGACAACCTCGGAAAGGGGCTTGCCGTCGACGTCGTTGGCCAGCAGGGTCTCGAGGTCGGCAGCGCCGGACTCGACGGCGACGGCCAGGACCTTGTCGGCCAGCTGGATGAACTTGTCAGCCTTGGCGACGAAGTCGGTCTCGCAGTTGACCTCGATCATTACGCCCACGCCGCCGGTGACCTTGGCTGCAACCAGGCCTTCAGCGGTGGAGCGGCCTTCACGCTTGGTAGCGCCCTTGAGGCCCTTGATGCGGATGATCTCGATGGCCTTCTCGGCGTCGCCGTTGGCCTCGTCAAGAGCCTTCTTGACGTCCATCATGCCGGCGCCGGTGCGCTCGCGCAGGGCCTTGATGTCAGCAGCAGTGTAGTTCGCCATGTGAACCCCTCTGTCTAGAAATTTATGTGTTTACGGACTGACAGGACGGCAGCCCACCTGGTGGGCCGCCATCCTGTCAGTAGCTCCCCGCACCGAAATTGGTGCGGGAAAGGTCCGGATTTACTTGTCTGCTTCGGCTTCGCCAGCAGCAGCTTCGGTGGCCTCGGCGGCCGGGGCTTCGACAGCTTCCGCAGCCGGAGCTTCAGCAGCCTCTGCGGCCGGAGCCTCAGCAGCCGGAGCTTCAGCAGCTTCGGCCTTGCTGCCTTCGAGGAGCTCGCGCTCCCACTCAGCCAGCGGCTCTTCCGGGGCCTCTGCAGCACCGGTTGCGCGCTGGTTACGGGCGATGAGGCCCTCAGCAACGGCGTCGGCAACCACGCGGGTCAGCAGGTTTACGGAGCGGATGGCGTCGTCGTTACCCGGGATCGGGAAGTCAACTTCGTCGGGGTCGCAGTTGGTGTCCAGGATGGCAACAACCGGGATGTTCAGCTTCTTGGCTTCGTCAACAGCCAGGTGTTCCTTCTTCGTGTCAACAACCCACAGAACGGAAGGAGCCTTGGTCAGGTTGCGGATACCACCGAGGTTGGTTTCCAGCTTGGTGAGTTCACGGCGAAGGAGCAGGAGCTCCTTCTTGGTGTAACCCGAGCCTGCGACGTCCTCGAAGTTGATCTCTTCGAGTTCCTTCATACGCTGGATGCGCTTGGCAACGGTCTGGAAGTTGGTGAGCATACCGCCCAACCAACGCTGGTTGACGTACGGCTGGCCAACACGGGTAGCCTGCTCGGAAATTGCTTCCTGAGCCTGCTTCTTGGTGCCGACGAACAGGACGGTGCCGCCGTGGGCGACAGTAGCCTTGACGAACTCGAAAGCGCGGTCGATGTAGGACAGCGACTGCTGAAGGTCAATGATGTAGATGCCGTTGCGCTCCGTGAAGATAAATCGCTTCATCTTCGGGTTCCAACGACGGGTCTGGTGTCCAAAGTGGACGCCGCTGTCAAGCAGCTGGCGCATAGTTACGACGGGCATGCCGACGCTCCTTCCGGCAGGTCATTCATGAGAGAGCCACACGGGCCGCTCTTACCCTGCCAATAGTTGACGGTTAATTAGCCGGACCCGAACGGGCCTTGGCTCCTGGCATCCATTGCACTTCTCATCCGGCCAATGACTCGCCGGACCGCAAGAGGCACAATCCTCCGCAGCACTGAATCCGCGAGGATTCGCAATTGGAGGGTTGGATACGCGTAGTCAGCCTGGGACCCCCGCGCGACTGAATGAGAAGCGCTTCTGAACAAGCTTGAGGGCACAGCAAACTGCTCCACCAAGTGTACTACAGCGCCTCCGGCCTTATGACCGCAAAAGCCCCGGATTCAGCCTCCATCCTTCGGCAGGTTTCCCGCACCGTTTTCCACATAGTTGAACTGACAGCTTCCGGACACTCCGGCGCCAACGAAGGCTTGTTCCATGAGAACTGCACACCTTCCGGCCTATGTTCTTTTGCTCGTTGCCTTGGTCACGGCGCCTGCCGTTGCGTCGTCGCCGCCGGGCGCGACCAGCCCGCCCGGAACCCGCCCGGGCTGGGCGTGGCCACTCTCGCCCAAGCCCGCGGTCATGCGCGGCTTCGACCCTCCGGACAAGCCGTGGTTGAGCGGGCACCGCGGCGTGGATTTACGAGCAGCGGACGACGGCGTCACGGTCGCCACGCCCGCCGACGGCACCGTGAGCTTCGTGGGCGTCGTGGTGGACCGCCCAGTGATCACCATCGACCACGGGGGCGGGCTACGGAGCAGCTTTGAGCCCGTGGACAGCGGACTCGTAGAGGGGGCCACGGTGAACAAGGGCCAAGCCATCGGGGTCGTGGAAACCGGCCACTGCACGGGATCACCGTGCCTTCATTGGGGAGTGCGGCATGGGGAGGACTACGTCAACCCGCTCGCCTTCGTGACGGATCTCCGGCCGTCCGTGTTGCTGCCGCTAGACGATGGCGGAAATGCCCGTGATGGCCCTTCCCGTGACAAGGGTGTTGATTTCGTGGGTGCCCTCGTAGGAGTAGATCGCCTCGGCGTCGGCGAAGATCTTTGCCATCTCATAGTCCGTGACAATGCCGTTGCCGCCCAGGATGCCGCGGCCCAGGGCAACGCTTTCGCGCATGCGGGCCGTGGTGAAGGCTTTCGCCAGCGCGGATTGCTCGTCCTTGGCCACCCCGGCATCCTCAAGCTGAGCGAGACGGACCATCATGCCCATGGAGCTCACTGTGTTGCCCAGGATCTGCACGAGTTGTTGCTGCACCAATTGGAACGATGCCAGGGGCCTCCCGAACTGCATCCGTTCAACCGCGTAGCGGCGGGCAACGTCGAACGCGGCAAGCTGCTGGCCCACTGCCTGCCACGCGACCGAAAGCCGCGTGACTTTGAGGACCTTGTTGGTGTCCCTGAAGCTGTTTGCGTCGGCCAGCTTGAAGAAGTCGGGGACAACCACGTTCTCAAGGGTGATATCGGCGTTCTGGACGGTCCGCAGCGAGATCTTGTTCTCGATCTTGCTGGCCTTGAATCCGGGGAGGCTCGTGTCCACCAGGAAGCCCTTGACCTGATTGTCGCCGAGGTCGCGGGCGAAGACCACAACCCAGTCCGAGAAAGTGGCGTTGCCGATCCAGCGCTTGGCCCCGTTGAGGATCCAGTTGCCGCCGTCGCGGCGCGCAGTAGTCCGGGTGCCGCCTGCGACGTCCGAGCCGCCCAATGGCTCGGTCAGCCCAAAGGCGCCGATCTTCCTGAGGGAGTATATGTCGGGCAGCCAGGCGTCCTGCTGCTCTTGAGATGCCAACGATTCGATGGAGCCAGTGAACAAGCCGTCGTGAACGCCCATGAACGTGGCAATCGAGGCATCGGCGCGGGTTGCCTCTGCGTGGACAAGGCCAGCGAACACGTTGGAATAGCCTTGACGCCTGACCGGACTGACGAGGTCAATCTCGGCCAGTTTGGGAATCAGGTCCATGGGGAATTCCCCGCGGTTCCAGCAATCGACGGCAATCGGTTTGACCTCACGGGAAAGGAAAGCCCGGATCTCGGCCAGCCGGTCCTGCTCCTTGCCCGTGAGCAATTGCTCAAAGCCATAGAAGTCACCGTCGGCGTACGGGAGATTCTCGAGGTCGATTGCTGCCTTGGACATGGCACTCCTTCGCTGTAAGTTACTAGTGAGTAACTTACAGCGATGACAGTGCTCCACACAAGCAAGCAGGTGCACCGACGTCTTGGCGGACTCCTGTCTTGCGTTGCGTCATCGTCCAAAGCGGGAATGGTTGCCGTTAACCTCCGGGTCTCCCGGTGTTTGCCCTTTGCACGGTGCCCTCCCAGCCCGCCCCCATAGCTTGGCAGGGACATCGTTTCCCCAATCTAAGGACGATTTTCAATGCCTGTTACACCCAACAAGCTCAAGCGGACCTCGATGGTATTGGTGGGCGCCGCAGTCGCTGCTTCTACTCTTGCCTCCGTTGCCCTGCCGGCATCCGCCGCTGACGAGGGCGAAGCACACGCCGCGGCCGCTGGATTCACGGTGAAGACCTTCTCCCCGGTCGGCACCGAGTCAGCACCTGACGACATCACGCGGATGGGCGACTCTGTGTACGTCTCGTTCCAGAACGGCGTTGGCCCCTTGGGCGAGGCGTCTACAAACGGCACCACAGCCAGCACCGTTCAGCAGTTCAGCCTCGACGGAAAGCCCGGCAAGTCCTGGCAAGTCACGGGCAAGGTTGACGGGCTTACGGCCGATCCGGAACACCACCGTCTCCTCCTCACCGCCAACGAGGACGGCAACTCGAGCTTCTCGACGCTCAGCCCTGAACAGGCGAAGCCGCTGACCACGTACACATATTCGGGCCTCACCCACGGTGGGGGAACCGATGCCGTATCTGTCGTGAACGGCAAGATCCTCGTCAGCGCCTCGGCGCCGGTTGATACTTCGGGTCCCGCCGCCTATTCCGTCGCATTGGAAGGCGCCACCGCCAAACTGACGCCTCTTTTCGGCGACAGCGCTACGGCCACCGCAGCCAATGGCCCCCAGGCTGGAAAGGCGACCACGCTCGGCCTCACGGACCCGGACTCCAACACACAGGTTCCGGCGGCCGCTCCGCGGTTCAAGAACTCCTTCATGCTTGACGCGCAGGCGGACCAGCAGTTGATCTTCGCTTCCAACCCGGGCAGCAGCAAGCAAGCTCTCCAGGTGCTTTCGGTTGCCCAGCCCTTGGATGACACCGTGTTCGCGGCCCACTCCAACCAGACCCTTCTGGTCACGGATCCGAAGGACAACAAGGTCTTCTCCATCACTGGCCCGTTCAAGGCCGGCGAAGCCGTCTCCACGGTGGTGCCCGACGCCGGACCCGCCTACCTGGCAAACCTGGACTTGGGAACGGGCGCTCTCGCCCCGATCAAGGAACTCGCCTACATCCAGCCCAAGGGCTTGATGTTCACGGGCGGCGCCGGGGACGACTCCAACGAAGGTCAGCGCTCCGAGTAACGCTCGCATTCGAAAGAACCCCTGACCGCGCTTCCGCGCGTCAGGGGCTTCTTTTGTTTCGGGCTAAAGGGCCCCTCACGTGTCTGGTTGTCCTAAAGGGTCAGACGACTCGTTCCCGTAGTGCCGTCTTGGTAGGTCACTTCGACCTCGGCACCATCGCTCGACGCGTTCCGCAGTTCGTCTCCTGGCAGCCACAAGGCGAAGTGTCCCCGGGACACGGTCGCTGTCACGCCCCCGTGGGTCCGGCTTCTATAGACGACTGAGAGAATGTCAGAGCCCGCGATGCCGGCCGCCAAGGAAATGTCGCCTGCGCTCATGGTTCCCGTCCCTAGGGCCGTGGCGGTGATCTCACGCGGGCCGGGAACCGTGTGAGGGCTGGACTTTCCAACCGATCCGATCATGCCCTTACCGAAAAGACTGACGGCGTCATCGGTAATACACAGCGCCGAGAACCCGCCCTCACCCGTGAGCACCACCGTGGTCCACACGCCGCGCCGCTCGGCAATCGTCACCGCAGCCGATTCGACGTCGTCAGCGTACATTCCATCCCCTACATTCTTCTTGGATTCGCGGCACTCCGCGGCGGCACTGGCACGTTCAGTTTCAGTCATCCCGGCAGGAACGGGCGTCCAGCTGGCAAACGCAGGATCCCCGCCTGACAAGGACGGCAAGACAACCAGGCCTGCAGTGACTACCGCCACCATTCCTCCGACCACTGCGACCCTGCGGGAGGTCCATCTGCTGCTTTGAGGCCTACGATTGCGGGCAGCGGTCCTCATCGAGGGGCGCTCGGATGGTGTCTCCGCCGGGTCGGTGGACAAGATGCGGAGAAGATCGGCGTCGGCCCTTTCACTGTCGACGGGGCCCCTGTGGTCCGCGGCGTCCAGTGATCGAAGCAGAGTATCGATCTCTTGATTGCGCGTCATGGCGTGGTTGTCCTTTCGAAAGAAGCCGCAGGTGTGCGGGACTGCCGGGGTAGGTGTTCGAGGAGGAGGCGAAGGGCTCGGCGGGCGCGGCTCACTCGCAGACGGAAGGCGACCGGTGAGATGCCGAGTACTGCGGCTGCCTGTGGTGCTTTGAGGTCTTCGAAGACAACAAGGCCCAAGGCCTCCTGATGGATCTCCGATAGCGCACGCCATGCCCTGCCTAGGTCCACGCGATTCACGATCGGGTCAGCGTCCTCGTCGAGGTAGGCCAGAGCGGCGGAGTCTGCGAGACGAACACCGAGTGCTAATCGACGCCGTTCGCCCCGGTGGGTGTTTTGCAGAATGTTTCGCGTAATGCCGAAGATCCATGCCCTCGCGTCACCATGGCTGCTCGGCAACTCATCGAGGCGGCGCCACACGACAAGGAATGCGTCGCTGACGACGTCTTCGGCGTGGTCAGGGTGGGCGCGGCGTTGAACAAATCTCATGAGCTCTGGGTAGACCAGTTCATACAGCAATCTGAAGGTGCGCTCCCGGTCAGGAGCTTTGGAAGGGTGCCTCATGCTCTATACCTGTCTGCCATCCGCCCAAGTGTGTCGCACCTTGCGCATTGGTGCCGGAATCGACCCGCGCGGTCGTCCCGGCTGAGCGATTCAGTCTGCTGGGCCCAGCCGAACCCGAAGCCATGCGTCGATGTGTTCGAGGGCGGCCCGTGCCATCGGCGTCGCGTGCCCGGTGAAGCCGTGGGGGGAGGCAGGATAAATTCGCAGATCGACCTCGACACCGGCGGCCGACAGCCGTGTGGCCATTGCGAGATTGTCTTCCAGGAGGATGTCGTCGCTGCCGATCGCGATCAGGATCGGCGGTAGGCCCGCGGGCTCGGCGAAGAGCGGCGAGAGGTCGGGGTGTGTGCGATCCCGAGCAGTCCCAGCATAGGCGTCGAGAAAATACTCGTCGGCGATCAGGCGTCCGGCCTGCGTCTTCGCAGCAAGGTCATAAGTGCCGAACTGCAGCACCCCGCCGCTGAATGCCGTGACCCCGCGGTCGCGCAACCGCACAAGCGTAGACACCGCCAGCGTCGCCCCCGCAGAAAAGCCACCGATAGCGAGTTTGGCTGAGCCAAAACGGCGTTCGGCATGCTCCACCAGCCACAGCGCTGCTGTCTCGCAGTCGTCGGGTGCGGAAGGCCACGGATGCTCCGGAGCGAGTCGATAATCCACGCTGACCACTGCAATACCCAGCGCATCCGCAAGCCGCCTGTTGCGAACGTCGCTTCCGGCGGCCGAGCCCATGTAAAAGCCGCCGCCGTGGATTTCGAGGAATACGCCCGCCACCGGGGCGCTAACCGGCACGTGGATCCGCACCGGAACGCTTCGGCCATGTGCGCTTGCCAGCTCTGCGATTGGCCGTGGATCGCACTCCGCAGGTGCCCCCGCTCTCGCTCGGAATGCGAGCAGCTCTTCCCGACTGCCCGGACCACGGCCAGCCGGCCGCCGGGCGTAGAAGGCGCGGGATTGATCGACGAGTGACCACAGTTCAGGATCGATCAGCGAGGGCAATTCGAAGCTCACACGATAACTCTAGGATGGGCATCCGGCGAGCGAAGAAGGGAGGCCGCCGTGGCGCGTTCGGCCGGGCAGGAGCAGTATGGAGGGATGAACGCTCCCAGCGCCGAAAGTCCGGCGCAGGGTGGCCCCGTTGTTTCCGGCGCCCGCCTGCACCCGTGGAGCCGTTATGTGGCCCTGGGTGATTCGTTCACCGAAGGGGTAGGAGATCCGGAGCCTCGCAGCCCGGGGGGCCTGCGAGGCTGGGCGGACCGGGTCGCGGAAGAGCTGAGCGCCGGACACGACGATTTCGCTTACGCGAATCTCGCGGTCCGCGGACGGTTGCTCCATCAGATCCTGGATGAGCAGGTCGGCCCTGCACTGGCCCTGCAGCCGGATCTGATCACTCTCAACGCCGGGGGCAATGACCTGATCTTCCGCAGAAGCGATCCCGACAAGCTCGCCGTCCGGATGGACGCCGGCGTGCAACTCCTCGCCGCTGCCGGCGCAACGGTTGTACTGTTCGCCGGACCGGACTGGGGCGCTACGCCTATGCTGGGACACACGCGCGCCAAGGTGGCCATCTTCAACGAGAATCTGCGCACCATCGCCGCGCGCCACGATGCAGTAATCGCCGACCTCTGGGCCTTGCGTCAACTCACCCACCCACGGATGTGGGATCCGGACCGGCTGCACTTCTCTCCCCTGGGCCAGCACACCATCGCCATCATGGTGCTGGATACGCTCAACGTCGCCCATACCTTGGAACCGATGACACCGAAAGACCTACCCGGGCGCAGGTGGCGCGAAGCAAGGACCGATGACATTTTCTGGGCACGCGAGCACTTGTTCCCGTGGGTCCTGCAACGTCTCAAGCAAAGAGTCTCCGACGATGGGCGCCACGCAAAGCGGCCGGATCCAGGCCCCGTGTTCGGCGCCTGGATGCCGCCCGGGACGTTCGTGGGAAACGATCCCCCAAGCTGATCGCGATCTCTCATGTTCCGGACCCGTGACAGGTTGTCCGTGACGGCGTCGGCGGTGTTGAATTCGCCGTCGCGGGGGCGGGGGCCAGTCATCGCAAAGGTGCCGGCTTCCCTCCCGGTATCACCGAGGAATCCTCCATCGCGAGCCTTATTGTTCCGTCCCACAGGCAGCCCTGAGAATCCAAAAACGTGATATGTTGTTTTAGAGATTCGGGGATGCCTGCGCCAGCGGCGGCGCCTTCCGAACCTTAGAAGGAGGGCCAGATGCCCGAGCAACGACTCACCATTGCAGGACCGGGATCCGAGGCGGACGCCGTCGGGACGGTGTCGGCCGGCCCAGGCTATTCCGGACCCTCCCGCCAGGCGCGTGCGGCGCCTCCACCGGCCGTGGTGCGCACATGTGTGCGGATCCCGCTCAGGTTCGCCGACGGCTTCACTGCGCCGGCCGATGCGTTCACTTTCCGTGGTCTGGTCGATCGCAAGGAGCACCTGCTGCTGGGGCTCGGTGACTGGCAGGACCGGGGCCTGGACACTTACGCCGCGAACGTTGCACTGGGCCACGGTGAGGACGAGCGGGACTACCGTTCGGCCGCGCAGATACTGCTCGCTGTCGGAGTGGATCGGATCCGGCTGCTGAGCAACAACCCAGACAAGGCCCGCCAGCTCGAGGCCAACGGCGTCGCCGTGGTCGAGCGCGTGCCCACCGGGGTCCACCTTTCCTCCGCGAATGCCCGGTACCTGACCACCAAGCGCGACCACACCGACCATACGATCGACCTGGGACCGCTCCCCTAACGCCCTCGGACGCGGGGGTCCAACGTCAACCGCTCAAGCCATGCATCCGTGATTACACAAGCCGTTCAACGCAATCTTGGCCCGTGCAGGATCCGTTAGACGCGTTCAGGGAAAGATTCGACTTTGGCAGGGTTCCGCTCGACGACGTCGCCCAGTGCATCGTCGATCCGCTCGAGAATCTCCACGAGGAGCGTGCTCTACCGCCACGGCGATGGAGCACGCTCCTGTTTGTGGTGGAGCCACGGCGTCACCGATAACCGCTGATTCCCGACATCGGCCGGGACAGTGTGCAGGGTCTTCCGAGCCGTGTCAGCTCAGGCGTAGAGTCGAGGGCATGTCCCGACATGCGCCGGGCTCGCACTTGCAGCTTGCTGATGATCTTCGTTCCAGGGTCAGGGAGACCGGGACCCTGGATCGGGAGCTGCGTCGTGCCATCCTTGCTCGCGGCGCCGGCGGTCCCGCGGTGCCGGAACCGTACGATGTACTCGTCAAGCACGTTGATGGGGACTCGTTAGGAGTGACGGACGCGCAGGTCCACGCGGTGCTTCAGGAGACCGGATCCGAGAGGGACACGTTCGAAGTCATTCTTACCGCGGCGATCGGTGCCGGCCTGCGACGATGGGACGCCGCGGAGAAGGCAATCAGCGAGGCCGAGGATGCGGCTACCTGAAATAGAGCGCGGAGACACCCTCCGCCACCGGATGCTGATCGCCACCATCTCAAGGGTGTCGGGGATGCGGCTGCCGGATGCAGCCAGGGTCGCGTTCTACCGCCAGGACTTCGCAGGCCCATCCATCGGCGCATGGACGCAGAAGACGATGCGGGGGCCCAGCGGATGGTCCGTGTCCGAACGTGAGCTCATGGCGGCAATGGTTGCAACTTGGAACAGTTGTCCGTTCTGCATCGGCGCGCACGGCGCCGTCGCTGTCCGCGGCATGGACAAAGGCATCGTCGACGCCGCCCTGGCGGACTACCGCACCGCCCGCATCCCGGACAAGCTCAAAGTCGCGCTGGTATTCATCGAGAAGTTGACCCGCACCCCCGATGATCTCAACAAGGACGACGCACGAGCGGCGCTCATGGCGGGTCTCACCAGGAACGAACTCGAGGATGCAGCCGCGGTTGCGAGTCTGTTTGCGATCGTCACCCGCTACGCCAACGCACTCGACTTCGACATCCCCACACGGGAGCACTTCGACAAAGCAGCAGGAATGCTCCTCCGCCGCGGGTACGCCTAATTGCCACACAGCGTCCATAAAGCCCAAGCCTGCGGCGGCGCAGGAAGCCGGCAAACTTCGCCCGGTCTCCTAGCCGGAGTGGCTTCAGAGGTAGCTGCAGACCCGGCCGGCGTCGCAGGCATCCGGGTCTGCGGCGGCCGTGGCGGCGTGGTACTGCGCTACGGTGGCGCGCAGCGCGCTGAGTTCGGCGATCTGCGCGTCGAGCTCGGTCAGTTGTCCGGCCAGGAGGTCCCGGACATGAGTGCAGGGGGCGCGGCCTGCGTCGTGCAGGCACAGGATTTCCCGGATCTTTGCAAGCGCAAGCCCTGCGGAGCGCCCGCGGCGGATGAAGTCGAGCCGGTTGATGGTTTCGCCCGTGTAATCGCGGTATCCGTTGGCGGTGCGCTCCGCAGCCGGACAGGCAGGCCAGGTTCCCGGGGCGCGCCCGGGGGGCTTGTCTGCCTCTCCGGGCGGCCTCTTGACCTTCCTCCGAGGGGCAACGTGCAGACTGGAGGAAAGTCCGGGTACACCACCGACAACTCGGGACGGCGCGGGCGGCCGGCAAAGACTTGGAGTTCTCATGAGCGCAGCAACGGTTTTTGACTACGATCTGGCGGTTATCGGTTCCGGCGGGGGCGCGTTCGCCGCCGCGATCCGCGCCAGCAACCTGGGCAAGAGGGTGCTCATGGTGGAGCGCTCAACGGTGGGCGGCACCTGCGTGAACACCGGGTGCGTACCGTCCAAGGCCCTGCTGGTCGCGGCCGAAGCCCGCCACGTGGCCCTCGGCGCCGCGGGACGCTTCCCCGGCATCAGCACCTCCGCCGGCCCCGTGGACATGGGCGCGCTGATAGAGGGCAAACGGACGCTGGTCGCGGGGATGCGATCGGAAAAGTACGTGGATCTGATCGCCGACTACGGGTGGGACCTGCGCCAGGGAACTGCTTCGTTCGCCGGAACCCCTGCCGACCCGGTCCTTCAGATCAGCTACCCCGACCAGCCCACGGAAACCGTCACAGCCGCCCACTACCTGATCGCCACCGGCTCCGCTCCCTGGGCACCCCCCGTACCGGGCCTGGAAGAAACCGGATACCTGACCTCCACGAGCGCGATGGAACTGCAGGAGGTACCCGAATCACTGCTGGTGCTCGGCGGCGGCTACGTGGCCCTTGAACAGGCGCAGCTCTTCGCCCGGCTCGGTTCGAAGGTGACAATGCTAGTCCGCTCCCGGCTCGCCTCCGCGGAAGAACCGGAAGCGTCCCTGGCGCTCATGAGCGTGTTCGCCGACGAGGGCATCCGTGTGATCCGCCGGGCCGTGTTGTCATCGGTGCGCAAGGATGAGGCCACCGGCATGATCGTCGCGGCCGTCGACGTTGCCGGCGGGCGGGAAGAGATCCGGGCGCGCCGGCTGCTGGTCGCCACAGGCCGCCGCGCCGTCACCGAGGACCTGGACCTGGATGCGGTCGGGGTCAGGACCGGAGACCGTGGCGAGGTCCTGGTCCAGGCCCTCCCTGGCCACCTCGAACCCGAGGATCTGGGCCGCCGGGGACGTCACAGGGCACCGCGAATTCGTTTACGTCGCCTCCTCCCACGGGGCCCTGGCCGTGGAGAACGCGTTCAACGACGCCGGACGCGAGGTCGACTACCGGCACCTGCCCCGCGTCACGTTCACCAGCCCGGCGCTGGGCGCGGTCGGGCTCACGGACAAGGAGGCCAACGGCCAGGGCATCCGCTGCCAGTGCCGGATCCTGCCCCTGGAATACGTGCCCCGGGCGCTGGTGAACAGGGACACCCGGGGATTCATCAAGATCGTGGCCGATAACCGCACCGGCAAAATCCTGGGCCTGACTGCTGTGGCCAAAGACGCGGGAGAGCTCGCCGCCGCGGGCGTGTTCATCCTCAAGGCCGGAATGACCGTGGAGGACGTTGCCACATCCTGGGCCCCGTACCTGACCATGGCTGAAGGCATCAAGATCGCCGCCCAGTCCTACACCACGGATGTCTCCCGGCTCTCGTGCTGCGCCATCTGAACAGTCTCGCGACATTGGACCCGCGCCGCCGGGGACGGGAGCAGGAGCGTGGGACGCCATAGCAGGCCGTTTGCCGCGCCATGCACTATTCCTACCGCGTCTTGGTCTCATCCTTCTCCGCAGTGTCGGCTGCCGGGCTCGCGCTCACGTCCTCCTGCGGGCCAGGACGGCGGGAAGTTCGGTCAGGGCTGTGACCGTGTGGTCCGGTGGGGTGAAGTAGCCGGGGTAGCGCGCGCCGGCGCGGTTGATCCAGGCCGTTTGCAGGCCTGCTTTGGCTGCTCCATGGATGTCCCAGGGGTGCACGGCGACCAGCAGCATGTCCGAAGGGGCGGTGCCGCTGGCCTGCGCGGCGTAGCCGTAGGAAGCCCGGGCCGGTTTCCAGGCCGGGGCGTTTTCGACCGAGAGCAAGGCCTCGAACTCCGCGCGGATGCCGGCAGGTTCGAAGAGCTTCTCGGCGACCGTGGTGGAGCCGTTCGTCAGGGTGATCAGCCGGTAGCCGGCCTGTCGCAGGGCCCGGACGCCGTCGGGGACTTCGGGGTGCAGGCTCAGCGAGGCCATGCCTGCGATGATGTGTTCCACGGCCTGGCCCAGCCCGTGGTTGAGGTCGATGCCGGCTAGCATGCCGCGCAGGGCTTCGGCCCCGATGTCGGCGAAAGCGCCGTTGTCTCCTGCTGAGGTGAGGGCGAATCCGTCCCTGAGGAGGGTGGCGAACCAGAGTTTAGCCACGGTGGCCGGGGCGCCGACCTCGGTGAAGCGCTCTGCCATCGGCGACATGTCCGAAAGGGTCTCATTGACGTCAAAAACAATCACCAAAGGGTTCGTGCTCACAAGCTTCTCCCTCAAGGCATCGGCTGCAGTTCAGGGGTACCACTGTGCCTGATTCCCGGCCCAGATGGTAGGCGGCTGACCTCTTGGGTGGTTGCCATGATTTTTTTCCTTTCTTAAATGGCCTGATGGTTTTGAGTCCGCATTTCGCGGCGGTGGCTTCAGTAAGCGGCGCCGGCTTCTCAGGCGGTCAGTGGTTCCGCGGACGGGAGGTCAAGGTCGGTGCGAGCGTAGTGGTTGAAGTAGTTGGTGAACAGGTTTGCCGCGATGTGGGTGAAGGCTTCGGCCAGTTCTGCCTCGGTCCAGCCCGCCTCGACGGCTGCCTGCCAGACGGCAGCGGAGACGTCGCCGGTGCTGGCAGCGGCCTGGCGTGCCACCTCGGTGATGGTCTTGAGTTTCGGGTCGAAGTCGATTTCGCCGATGACTGTCTTGGTTGAGAGCTACTGGCGGGAGATTAGCGATGGCCTTACGGAGCACGGCATACCGATCCAGCATTTCGTGCTCCACGCTGACCAGGCCACGCTACGCGACCGCATACAGAACGACAAAGACCTCGGCCCCTCAACGTTCCGCTTAGCGTACTTGGAGCCATACGCCGAGGCAGCTCGTACTTGGTTGCACGATGAAGCCGAGGTCATCGACACCACACACATCACACCGGACCAAGCCGCGCAGCAGATTGCCGATTCGGTGCTTGGCCGCTGAGAGCGCGGACGTCCGGCACGCTTGTGCTGTTAGGGACCGGCCTCCGGTCCGGTGTGTGGTGAGATTCGCCGAGGCTTTGTTGCTGGTCGGGCCGCGCACGCAGTCAGCTCTCCTGCGGCTGTGTGGCCGCCATGCTGCTGGGCAAGCTGCGGGCGTCACTCACATGGGCGCGCGTGCTCTCGGCGCAGCCGCCTACGCGGCGGAAGCGGCCGGGCTGGCCGCTCGGGATCAGCCCACGGCAATCTCCGACGAGATCTCCTGGCAACTCGAGCACATGAATGCTCAAGTGAGGGCGACGCTTCAGCAGTTGCCACCATATGGTGAGGACTTCGCAGGCCCGCTCGGTTCCGGACTTCTCGCGTCGGGCCTTCTTGGGTCAATCATCCGGAAGATTGGGGACGCCATGGACAATATCTCGCCAAAGGAGGGTGCCCGGTAGGCGATCCTCACCGGGACCCCAGCTTTCTCGGCTCTACTCGAAAGGTACCGTCGGCGAGGTGTCTGGGAGTGCGAGGAGGCCCGCCTTGCCGCCAAGCAACTGGGCTTCATTGGCACATGCTGGAGACATGGTCCGCGTTGGTGTCGCTCTGGGGTGCGGCGCGCGTGGGTACCCGGAGTGCGGGGCAAGCCCACGCCCTCGCTAGGTTGCCGGTAGTCCCCGATTCCCATGGGTCCGCGTGCCGGCGCAGGTCCGGCGCAAACCCGTCATCCTGCTCTGCCGGGCATCAATCCAGCAGCGACATCAGCTCAGCGACGATCGCGGCCGCGGACTGAGACCGGTGGACGTGATCAATCGAAAGACCCGCATACCACGGCATCACCCCGGGCTGGTCGAAACCGTTGGACGCCGGCATCGTGCTGCGGTTGCCCACGGCCTGAGCGCCCTTGAGTGACGTCCCGATAACGCGTACGGTTCCGGGCCATCCGCCATCGTCATCGAAGTGATCGGTGAGCACGGTGTCGCTGGCACTGCCGGCGATGAGCGCCGCCAGGTACTCCGGATGCACATCCGCCTCCGGCGCGGCAAGGAACCGCGTGCCGATCCGCACCGCGTGCGCGCCCGCGTCGATCAATTCGCGAACCCGCTCGGGCGTGCCAATGCCACCCGCAGCAACGACGGGAATGCTCACGTTTGCCAGAGTGTCGCGAAGCAACTCGTCGAGCGGCCCTGTTCCCCGGATGTGGCCCCCTGCCTCGATCCCCTGGATCACCACGAGATCGCACCCCGCCTGCTCCGCCACCGCGGCCTCCGCGGCGGAGCCTACCTGCCATGAGACCAGGGCGCCGACGTCGTGCCCTGCTGCCACGGCCGCGGCGTCGGGCCCGCCCCAAAAGAACTCGACCACGCGGGCCCCGCGCGTCTGCTGAGCGATGCCCTCGAAAGTTGGCAGGTAGGGGAGCAGGAATCCCATGCCCAGAGCGCCCGCCGGATGGGACGGCAGGCCGAGCCCCATCGGCAGCATGCCGAGGCCGCCGGCGGCCGCGACCGCCTGCGCCAGATCCTCGGTTCCGACGCCGCCGAGGACGGCCAGTTGCAGGGGCAGTTTGCAGCCGATCAGGTCGGTGAACGGTGTTCTCACCCCGGCATTGTGCCACGGCAGCCGCCACACGTGAAGCTCTCGCCGGCCGCGCGACGTAGGCGCAACAGCTCTTGGTAAGTACTCAACCTACTCGTCAGCTTGATGATTCGATGCGTTCCGATAGCGGGGATGCCTACCCTCCCTACCCCGCACACCTTCAGAAAGACCGTTGGGACCCTGCTGGAAGCCTCGTCAGGCGTGGCTGTCGCCTCCGCACAGCTAGGCCACTCGAGGGAAAAACTGACCAGGAAGCACTACGTCCAGAACACGCACGGGGCACACGACAACACATCTCTGTTGGAGGCATTCGGAAACTAGCTCGACTCGTTTCCGGTGGATTTCCGGTGGATGGCTACCTCAGAACGCAAAAACGAAAGAGCCCCTGCCCTGCGTTTCCGCAGGTCAGGGGTTCTTTTCGGGTAGGGCTACTCGGACTTGAACCGAGGACCTTAGGATTATGAGTCCCGCGCTCTAACCAGCTGAGCTATAGCCCCGTAAAGTGCCCGGAAATCTTCCTAGGGAAGCGTTCCGGGCCAAAACACTCTAGCAATACTAGTCATTCCCAAGGCTCAGGCGCACATCAGGCCGCAAACCGCGGAGAGTGGCGCTGAAATCCCCCTGTTTTGGTCGTGATCGAACCTCCGAAACTTTATGAATCCGTGATTGCGGTCGGTTCGGTCTCCGAAAGGTGGGGAATTCACTTCGGTCGCTTGAGCCAAGCGAGAGACTACGCCCGGTCCAGCTGGCTAGATGACCTTGTCCTCATAGCTTGCCCCGCGGTAGAGGTCCTCGAACGTCTGCAATGTGCCTTGGATGCTATGCGGCTCCACCATGGCGCGACTGGCCTTGCCCATGGCTTCGAGTTCGCCGGCCGGCAGACGGAAGAGCTCGGTGATCCGGGCTGCCAGCTCATTGCTGTCCCCTGGCGTGAAGAGATGCCCGTTCTCGCCTTCGCGCACAAGGTGCGGCAGGGCCATCGCGTTGGCGAGAAGAACCGGCGTCGACGCCGACATCGCCTCAAGCGTCACGAGGGACTGCAGTTCGGCGGTTCCGGGCATGCAGAACAGGTCCGCGCGAATATACGCCTTCCTCAGGTCCTCATCGCTGGCGAGGCCCAGGAACTTGACCCGCTCGCCCAGGCCCAGCCGCTTGGCTTGGGCCTCCAGTGCGGCACGAACCTCTCCGCCGCCGACGATTTCAAGATGCACATTGAGTTCGGCGGGTGTTTTGGAGACGGCGTCGATCAGGACGTTCACATGCTTTTCTTCAGCAAGGCGGCCGACGAAGAGAACGGTGGGGTTGGCATGCGGCTCGATTTCTTCGCCCGGCGCCAGTTCATAAGCCGCCGCGTCAATACCGTTGGACAGAGGCAGGACCTTGCGGAGGAAAGCGTGCTGGTGCATGGCCTTCGCGGCCAGCGGCGTGGGAGTAGTGACGACATCGGCCCGGCCCATGACCTTGCCCATGTCTTTCCACGAGACCCGCCCGATGATGTCCTTGAACCACTGCGGGAACGGCAAGAACGGGTTCAGGTTTTCGGGCATGAAGTGGTTGGTGGCGATGATCCGGATGCCCCGCTTCTTCGCCTCGTAGAGAACGTGTTCGCCGATCATGTAGTGGCTTTGGATGTGAACGACGTCGGGCTGCACCTTGTCGAAGAGCATCCGAATGTCGTTCTTGATTTCCCAGGGGTAGCAGATGCGAAAGTACTCGTGCGTAAAGACTCCGTGGGACTTCAAGCGGTGCACGGTGCCTTCATCCCCGAACTCGGTGAAGCTCTTGCCGTTGTCCGCCCGGCAGGCCAGCACATGGACGTTGTGCCCGCGCGCCTTCATGCCTTTGGCAAGCCGGTACCCGAACTGTGCAGCACCGTTGACCTGCGGGCGGTAGGTCTCCGCCGCGATCAGGATGGTGAGGGGTTTGTTGGTTTCGGGAACAGTCACGTGGAGAACTCCTGATGGTCACGGTGCGAACATCGCAAAACGTTTGGGCCTGCGGTGTCTTCGCCGGTTGCCTGCCGCGGGTGTGCGGGGCACGGTTGTCGAACTTTGCCCTAGGCCTTCCGGCTTGCAGCCGCCTTCGCGTCACGTTTTCGCTTGGTGACCTCGGGATGGTGCCGGCTCAGGGCAATAACCCCCACGATAGCAAGGGAAGCGGCCACGGCCATGCCGATTGCAAGCACGGCGTGGACATCGGGACGAAGCTCACCCAAAATTGCGATCCCGATGGCAATTCCGACAATGGGGTCCACCACAGTCAGCCCTGCGATCACCAAATCCGGCGGCCCACCGGAGTAGGCACTCTGCACGAACCACGAGCCGAGCCCGCCGGCGGCGGCGATTGCCACCAACGTGTACCACTGAACGTTAAGCAAAAAGTGCCCGTTCGGGTCCAGCAGGTGCCGTCCGATGATGCGAGTCAGCACCGCGACGAATCCGAACAACACCCCGGCTCCCAGGATGTACACGAAAGCACTCAAGCGGTGCCGGAACATCACGGCCAACGTTCCAAAGAGCCCGACGGCGAGGGTCAACAGGAGCACGATGGTGATTTCGTCCTCGCCGCTGACGTGATGGTTCTCCTGGGTGGCGTTGACGGCCAGTAGGACGAACATCGCCGATCCGGTCACGCAAGCCGAGATCGCCACCACCGTGCCGCGGTTGATACTGAGTCCCTGGTCCTTGGCGTTGACCACCGTGGTGATGACCAACGCGATGGCTCCAATGGGCTGCACCACCGTCAGGGGTGCCGACACCAAGGCAATGGCGTTCATGCACATGCCCAAGGCAAGCAACAGCAGGCCGAGCACCCACCGCGGATTTCGGAGAAGCCTCAGGAAACCCTGGGAACTGAGGGCGAGGCCACCGGTATCGGCCTTGACCGCGCTGCCCTGGCGCTGGGCGCCAATGGCGAGGCAGAAGGCGCCAAGCACCGCAAGAAGGACTGCGAACCAGGCCATCAGCTGCGACCGCCGTCGTTGGCTTTGAGTTCTTTGCCCTTACGGAGGATTGCCCAGAAATAGTTGTAGGCCGCCACCCAGTGCCCCAGCAGCCCCAGGCCCAGGCAGATCCATGCGATCACGAAGTACACACCGGTGTAGGGAATCGCGAGCCTCGAGAGGACCAGAAGAGGCGTGCCCAGGAGCAGGAACGCGGTCCTGATCTTGCCGATCCGGCTCACCGGGAGGTCGGGGTGGCTATGGAAATAGAACAATGACGCAGTGGCAAGCACGACGTCGGGCACCACGAGGGCGGCCAGGTACCACCAATCCACCACACCGGCGATGGCGAGCGTGACAGCGACGGCGATGAGTGCCAGGCGGTCCGCGACGGGATCGAGGATGCGGCCCAGTTTGGAGGTTTGGTTGAAACGCCGCGCGACGTAGCCATCCACCCAGTCAGTGCCGCCCATGATGGCGAGAACCAGTACGGCGAAACCGTATTCTCTTTGCCACAGCACCAGCCACACGAACAGCGGGACGCCCATGAAGCGCAACACGGTCAGGAAATTGGGGACAGTGAAGATGAGATCGTGGTCGATCTGTGGCTGGCCCGGGCGTGCGCCTGCACCGATGAACTTCACCTGTCCCCCTTTCCGTAGTCCGCAGCTGACGCTGCTGCTTGCCGTCCCGATTACTTCTTGAACAGCTTCCGCAGTCCTACTGCGGCCACCGTGGCGGAAGCGGCGAAGAGAAACAGCTCTTTCCAGCGCGCGGCGAGCCGCTCCGGCAGCCCGGCAGGAACTTTCTCACTGAAATCTGCGAGCTTGTCGGCAGCGAACCGGCGTCCGTCGTCGAACTTTTGCCCGGCAACGTCGCGGAGGACCTTTCCCTGGGTCTTGACGTCGAGCTCGACGCCGAGCTGATCGCGAACGTCGGCGAGGTGCTCGCGGCGCTGCTCCAGACGGCGGAGCAGCTCAGCTTCGCTTGGGGCGGGGGGTTGCTCTGCTTTGTGTGCTTCTGCCTTGGCGGCTTTTTCAGCCTTGGCTTTCTCAGCTGCTGCGGCTTTCGCTGCCTCCGCTGCCTTGTAGGCTTCCGACGAGGGGTCGACGATGCTGGCATCGAAAGAAGTGCCCTCCTTGACTATGCCGAGATCGTGCTTGATGCCGCGGATGGTCTTCTCAGGCACAAGCGGCATGGCGCCTTTGAACCCGCGGAATGCGACGAGTGCCCCGATAAGAATGATCAAAAGGAACGCGGCCGCAACCACAAGCGCAGCCAGCCACGGTGGCATGACCGTGGCCAGGCCCAAGATTGCCGCCACAACCAAAGCGATGACGAGCAAAGAGAGAAAGATCAGCGCAACGCCAGCGAAAGCGCCGGCAACACCCAGCTGTTTGCCTTTGCCCTTAAGTTCAAGCTTGGCCAGGCTGATTTCGTCGTTGAGCTGCCGCGGCGCGAGCCGGACTGCAAGTTTCAGGGTGTTCGGCAACGCCGAAATGCCCGGGCGTTGGCCAGCCCGGCCGCTGTGACGTCCACTCATAGGTTCCGCCTCACTGCTTCCATCTTGCTCCTACCCGGCTCCGGCACGGAGACGAATACAGCCGCCCACGCGCACCTGTCCACAAAACTACCATTCAGCTTCAGCCTCAACTTCCGGGGCGGTCCTGCGGCGCGCCCCCGCCATCGCTGATAAATATGATCTGTCGCACATAGGATTGATAATCGTGAACACTCCCCCTGTACCGGGCGATTCCCTTAGTCGACGCGAAAAACTCCTCTATATCCTGCTACTTGGCGCATTGACCGCCTTGGGTCCATTCACAGTGGATCTCTATTTGCCGGCGTTTCCGGCGCTGGAGCATCATTTCGACGTGTCAGCGGCTGCGATCCAACTCACACTCACCGGCACAACGGTGGGCTTCGCCATTGGCCAATTGATGGTGGGGCCGTTCAGCGACAAGTTCGGGCGCCGCATGCCCTTGATCCTGGCAACGGCCCTGCATATCGGGTCTTCCCTCGGCGCCGCGCTGTCCACGGACATCAGCACACTAGCCCTTTTCCGCGTCCTCATGGGCGTCGGTGCAGCCGGCGGTGGCGTAGTGGCCATGGCGATGGTCCGGGACCTCTTCGCGGGCTACGCCATGGTGCGGATGTTCTCCCGCATGTCGCTGGTGAATGGCCTGGCACCCATTTTGGCTCCTATCATCGGTTCACAACTGCTGTTGGTGATGCCATGGCCCGGGATCTTCTACTTCCTGGCGAGCTACGGAATCCTCGTGTTCATTGCCGCGGTTTTCCTTATCCGGGAAACGTATCCTGCCGAACTCCGCCGGCAGACGACGTCGACGGCGGGCCAGCGTTACAAGGCCGTGTTCGCCGACCGGATTTTCGTCGGGATGCTGCTCGTAGGCGGCTTCAACTTCGGCGGATTGTTTGCTTACCTATCCGCGTCCACTTTCCTGTTCCAACAGGTCTACAACTTTTCCCCGCAGGAATACGGCCTGCTGTTCGGTGTCAATTCCTTGGGCATCGTCGCTGGCGTCCAGATCAGCTCCAGGGTCATCCGGCGGGTGGCACCCCAATGGATCATGGCGTTCGCCACGGCCTGGATGCTCCTGATGGCTGTGTTGATTGTGGTGTTCGATCTGCTCGGCTTCGGCCTATGGGGCGTCATGGTCCCGTTGTGGTTCTACATCCTTGCCACCGGGTTCATGTTCCCCTGCGTCCAGGTGATTGCCCTGGCTAACCATGGCGCGCAAGCCGGAACCGCGGCCTCCCTGCTGGGTGCCTCGAACTTCCTGATGGCCGGCATCATCCCACCCGTGGTTGGCTGGCTGGGCGTCGGTTCTGCCGTTCCCATGGGGGCCGTCCAGGCCGTGTGCCTTGCAGGCGCCGTGGCGGCCCTCTGGCTCGTCGTGCGGCCCCGGTCCGTCCCCTCCATCCACTGATCCGCCCATCCACTGATGCAGCTGTCCACTGATTCGAGAAGCCCGGTCGGCACGGAGAAGTAGGCTCAAACCATGACGCGCAAACCGCACCGCAACGGCAGGGGACTTTTCCTCGGAGCGGTGCTTGGCGCCGTCGTCGGCTTCCTGCTGGGCCGTGGGGCCGGAAACCCTGTGTTCGGAGCACTGCTGGGCGCCGTCGTCGGTTCCGCAATCCTCTACAGGATCAATCCCGGGCCATGGAAACGGGACTAAGCAGGCCTTCCGTTGCTTCGAGGCCTGTTGCCGGTCATGGCCCGGCGATAAAGTTGAGATGTGCCCCGTTGGCAGGAACTACAGCCTATTCCAGCCCCATGGCAGCGCAAGGATGATGGCATCCTGCCGCTGTGGTGGGATCGTCTATGCACCGTGACAAGTCCGCAATCCGCGGCCCTTTACGCGGCCGGGCTCTTCACCGAGGACCGCCGCCGGCCGATTGCGCAGTGGTTCAATCCGACAAACGGCGCGGCCCTGCTCGTGGCTCCGGAGACCTCCCCCGAATGGCCCGTCCAACGCTTCGGAATCTTCTACGCACCACCTGGCGGCGGATTCACCCGCGTCCACTCCGCCGCGCACGAATGGCACCCGCGGGAGCCGAGGACGCCGCCCACCGAAGATGACGCCTTCCAGTCCGCCGTGGCCGAGGCAGCGAGATTCCTTCAAGTGGAAATGGATTTCGTTTGACGACTTGGCGATGAGAATCTGCCCATTCGAGCAATTGCGCAAAATCAGACAAACCGAGGCAAAAAAACAGGTCCCGCACCAATAAAATCGGTGCGGGACCTTTGCGCTCCTCCGACTGGACTTGAACCAGTAACCCTTCGATTAACAGTCGAATGCTCTGCCAATTGAGCTACGGAGGAATGAAGCGGTTATGACTTTAGCAAAGGTTTTGCCTCAAGTGAAATCGAGCCCCGGACCCTGCGGGAAGGGCAGCAGAATACCCCTCCCGGGTATCGCCAAATGCCGCGGAGCCGACGCCCTCACCGAGGATAGGATAGTCCGGCGCGCCTGAGGCGCATACGTGGAGCCTCCGAAACGCATCCGTGACGGAAAGGAACAGAAGGAAGCATGCCTAAGAACTGGTCAGCCGAGGACAACGTGACGGAAGTTGCCGAGGACGTCTTCTTCGTCCAAGGGCCTGCCGTCAACTGGACGATCCTCAAGCGGGGCAAGGAATTCACCCTCATTGACACGGGCTATCCCGGGAACTGGCCATTGCTCCAATCGAGCATGAATTTCCTTGGGCTGGCTATGGAAAATGCTGCCGGAGTTCTCCTGACGCATGGTCACTCGGATCACATCGGCAATGCCGCCAGAATATCCGCGATGGGTATTCCGGTATTTGCGTCCCATGCGGAGTTGCCGAACATCCGCCGGGAGGTCCTGGAACAAGTCACGGTTAAAGATCTTGGATCGCGGATCCTCCGCCCGAGGGTCGGCGCGTGGGCGGTACACGCCATCGGCTCGGGGGGCTTGTCCGACGTCGCGGTCCCGGGCGTCGCCGCGATGACCCAGGACATTCTCGACGGGCTCCCGGGATCTCCCCGGGTCGTCGCCACCGGCGGGCACACCAGCGGCCATGTGTCCTTCTTCGTCCCTTCAGCCAAGGCCGTGGTCACCGGGGACGCGCTCGTCACGGGCCACGCCGTCAGTCCAGTCCGCGGTCCGCAGTTGTTGCCCGCTGTCTTCCATCACCGCCCGGCGGAGACCTTGGCCAGCGTTGAGGTGCTTAGGCAATTGGGCGCTCAGACCATCCTGCCGGGTCACGGGCCAGTGGTGAGCGTGCTCGACGGGACAATCGAACTCGTCTCTGAGGGAAGGTACTCCCCTTTCGCTTGAGTCGGCGGCCTTGGGGCCGGATACGCGCATCGGAGCCCGAGTGGACGAGCGGGAGACCGGGTCTAAAACGGGTACCATCCACTCTTAACCCGTGCGATGGATAACCAATAGGCTCCGGACCTGGGGATTCTGACCCGGTCTGTTCAGAAAAAGGGGAAGCCGATGCGGCTCCTGACCATACTGTTCCGGCGGCCCGCTTGGTTCCGCTGGGCCACGGCCGCGTCCGTGCTGTTCTTGCTGGGCTACTCCGCTGTCTACTTGGCGCCTGCCGCGCGGGCGGCAGTGCCGAAGACAATCATCAGCCTGACCTTCGACGACGGCAATGCCGATCAGCTCCCGGCCGAACAGTTACTGAAGTCACTCGGATTGCACGGCACCTTCTTCATTACGACCAGCTGGATCGATAATCCGTCATGGCTCACCCGAGCCAACCTGAACAGCATCGCTGCGGACGGCAACGAGATCGGTGGCCACACCATCACCCACCCGGACCTCACCACCTTGTCCACCTCAGCCGCAACTAACGAGGTTTGCGGCGGGCGGACCACGCTTGCCAGCTGGGGGTTCAACGCCACCAATTTCGCCTATCCCTTCGCCGCCGAAAACTCTTCCGTCGAGCAAATCGTGAAGAACTGCGGTTTTGCCAGTGCGCGCAATTTGGGTGACATCCGTTCGCCCGCGAGCTGCTCTGGCTGCCCCTTCGCGGAAACCCTTCCGCCGGCGAATCCCTACAACACAGCGGCACCGGATGAAGTCGACAGCACGTGGACGCTGCAGAACCTGGAGGACCTGGTTACCAACGCGGAACCGGGAGGGGGCTGGGTCCAGCTGACCTTCCACCACATCGCAGTCGGGACAGATCCCACTTTGACCATCGATCCCAATCTCTTCAAGACTTTTGTCACGTGGCTGGCTGCGAGAACGGCCAACGGAACCACGTCCGTTCAAACGGTCGCCCAGGCCTTGGGCAATGTGCCCAGCCAGCCCCCGGTAGCCGCCTTCACATCCTCGACGGCGGGTCTCACAGCCACGCTTGACGGATCGACTTCGACCGATCCGAACGGGACTGTGGCCTCTTACAGCTGGGACTTCGGCGACGGCTCCGCGGCAGGCACCGGTGTGAAGCCTTCGCACACCTACGCCGCGGCGGGAACGTACCAAGTGAAGCTGACGGTGACCGATAACTCCGGCCTCACAGGGACCGTCACGCACGCGGTAACTGTAGCGGCCGCCGCGACGGCGCCTGCGGCTCCCAGCGCCGTGACCGCGACGGCGGGTAACGCGTCGGCGTCCGTGTCCTGGACGGCGCCGGCCAACGGCGGCTCTCCACTTACCTCGTATGCCGTGACGCCTTCGTCCGGTGGCACGGCTTTGGCTCCGATGACGGTTACCGGTAATCCGCCCGCGACGACGGCGACCGTCACCGGGCTGACTAACGGCACCGCCTACACGTTTACCGTGACGGCGACCAACGCCGTCGGGACGTCCGCGCCGTCAGCCGCATCGGCTCCCGTCACCCCGACGGCGCCGACGGTTCCGGGGGTTCCCGCCGGGGTGAGCGCGACGGCGGGCAACGCGTCCGCGGTGGTGTCGTGGACGGCGCCGGCCAACGGTGGCTCCGCGATCACCTCGTATGCGGTGACGCCTTCGTCCGGCGGCACGGCTTTGGCTCCGGTGACGGTCTCCGGAAGTCCGCCCTCGACGACGGGGACCGTCACCGGGCTGACTAACGGCACGGCCTACACGTTCACGGTCACCGCCACCAACGCCGTCGGGACGTCCGCGCCCTCCGCGGCCTCGGCCCCGGTCACGCCCACGGCCCCGGTTCCCGGCGTCACTAATGGCGGGTTCGAATCCGGGCTCACGTCCTGGACCACCGGCGGCGTCAGGGCACCCGTGGCCTCCACCACCGCCCACACCGGCACCGGCTCGGCACTGCTGGGCCTGGCCTCCGGGGCCGAGCCGCTCGGGGACAGCAGCCTGTCCCAGACGATCACGATGCCCGCTGGAGGGACGTCCACCCTGTCCTTCTGGTACCAGCCGCACACCGCGGACGAGACCTGCAACGGCACCGCCTGCAGGTACGACTGGATGGAAGCGCAGGTCCGCACCACCAGCGGCACGGTCCTGGCGAGCCTGTTCAAACTCAGCAACGACAACGGCACGTGGACCCAGCTCAGCGCCAACCTCTCCGCCTACAACGGCCAGAGCATCGTGCTCTGGTTCAACGTCCACCTCGACGGCTCCAGCCCGGCGGATGACACCTGGATGTACCTGGACGACGTGACCCTGACCAACACCCAGACAACGCCGACGGCGCCTGCCGCCCCGACCGGGGTGACGGCAACGGCGGGCAACGCCTCCGCGACTGTGTCCTGGACCGCCCCGGCCAACGGCGGCTCCCCGATCACCTCCTACACCATCACCCCGCACGCCGGTGCCACCACCCTGGCCCCGGTGACCGTCACCGGGAACCCGCCCGCGACGTCGGCGAGCATCACCGGGCTGACTAACGGCACCGCCTACACGTTTACCGTCACTGCCGCGAACGCCGTCGGCACCTCCCCGGCGTCGGCGGCCTCGGCGCCGGTCACCCCCACGGCGGGGGCGACGGCACCCGCCGCTCCGACCGGGGTCACGGCGACGGCGGGCAACGCCTCCGCAACCGTGTCCTGGACCGCCCCGGCCAACGGCGGCTCCCCGACCACCTCCTACGCGGTCACCCCGCACGCCGGCGCCACGACCCTGGCCCCGGTCACCGTGACCGGTACACCCCCGGCCACGAGCACAGCCGTGACAGGTCTGACTAACGGCACCGCCTACACCTTCACCGTCACCGCCACCAACGCCATCGGCACCTCCCCGGCCTCCGCCGCCTCGGCACCGGTCACCCCCACGGGAACAACAACCTCGACCATCACCAACGGCGGCTTCGAATCCGGGCTCAGCTCCTGGATCACCGGCGGCGTCAGGGCACCCGTGGCCTCCACCATCGCCCACACCGGCACGGGCTCCGCGCTCCTGGGCCTGGCCTCCGGCAACGAGCCCCTCGGCGACAGCAGTGTGGCCCAGACCGTGACGGTCCCCGCCACCGGGACATCGACGCTGTCCTTCTGGTACCAGCCGCACACGAATGACGACACCTGCAACGGAACCACGTGCCGGTACGACTGGATGGAAGCACAAGTCCGCTCCACGAACGGCACGGTCCTGGCCAGCCTGTTCAAACTCTGCAGTGACTCCGGCACGTGGACCCAGTTCAGCGCCGATCTCTCTGCCTATAAGGGACAGACCATCACGCTGTGGATCAACGTCCACCTCGACGGCGCCAGCCCCGCCGACGACACCTGGATGTACCTCGACGACGTCACCCTCACCACGAGGTAAATGCACAAGACGCCAAAAATCCCCGCCCTCTACTGAGGACGGGGATTTTTGAGTAGCGCTCCTCCGACTGGACTTGAACCAGTAACCCTTCGATTAACAGTCGAATGCTCTGCCAATTGAGCTACGGAGGAATGAAGCGTGTACAAGCCTAACAAAGGGCCGCCGGGAAACGAAATCGGCGCAGGGGAAGGCCTTCAGCTATCCATGCGGAGGGCGCGGCGCTGCATTTCCAGTTGCATCAGTTCCCGGTTGAGGCGTTGGAACTCCTCCGGCTGGGCCGAGGCATCCAGGCGCTGCAATTGGCCCATCTTGTCCGCCTTGACCCTGGTGATCTGCAGTTCGAAAAGCCGGGCCAGGATGTCTCGGCAATACCGCTGAAGCGCTTCCGGCGTGCTGGCCGGCAACGGAACGACGGCAAGCTCGGAGACCAAGCCTTGGAGCGGTTCCGGAACTTCCCGGCGAATCCCTTCCACCCAGGCCACCGGGTCCCCAACGTGGGCCAGTCCGGCGGCCCGAACCGCCGTGTGTACCGCGGAGTAGGCCGGAGTGACGAAGTGGCATGCCTCAAAACGTTCCCATGCTCCGCCGCTAAGCGCAGCTTCGCCTCCGAGGACAGCGGGGTTCTGGATGACCACCTCGAGGGCCTGCCGCTCCATGGCGGCAATGGGATCCCGAGGATCCGGGCGCATGAAGGCGATGGGAGCGTCCGACGGCGGTGCTGCCGCCGGCTGTCCGGCCTGGCCCGGCGTTGCGCCTTGCCCGGCCCCCGTGGCTCCTGCGGTGCTCGCAGCCCCCGCAGTACCCGGCGCGCCGGAAGCAGCGCGTTTGGCAGCCAAGCCCACAGCCCGGCTGACTTCTTCAATGGGCATGCCGAGCCAGCCTGCCAGCTCGCGGACATATGCTGGGCGGATGCCCGAATCACGGATCTGCGCCACCACTGGGGCCGATTCCCGCAGGGCTGAGACGCGGCCTTCCACGGTGTCCAGGTTGTGGCGTTTGAGGGACGCCCGGATCGCGAATTCGAAGAGCGGCCGGCGGGTGCCAATCAGGTCCCGGACGGCCGCATCCCCCTTGAGCTGGCGCAAGTCGCAGGGATCGGCCCCGCTCGGTTCCACGGCTACGTAAGTCTGCGCGACGAAGCGCTGGTCTTCCTCGAAGGCGCGCAATGCCGCTTTCTGGCCGGCGGCGTCACCGTCGAAGGTGAAGATGACCTCTCCCCCGGTGCCGTCGTCGGACAGCAAGCGGCGGGCGATCTTGATGTGGTCGGTACCGAAAGCCGTGCCGCATGTGGCCACGGCGGTACCGACTCCGGCAAGGTGGCAGGCCATGACATCCGTGTAGCCCTCCACCACCACCAGTTGCCGGTCTTTGGCGATGTTCCGCTTGGCGAGGTCGATGCCGTAGAGGACCTGGGACTTCTTGTAGAGCACGGTCTCCGGAGTGTTCAGGTATTTCGGGCCTTGGTCGTCCTCGTAGAGCTTGCGGGCGCCGAAGCCGATGGTGTCGCCGGCGATGTCCCGGATGGGCCAGATGAGCCGGCCTCGGAAGCGGTCGTAAATGCCCCTGTTGCCTTCCGAGAACATTCCCGTCAGCTTCAATTCGGCGTCCGTGAAGCCGCGTCCGCGCAGGTGTTTCAGGAGCGAGTCCCAGCCCTGCGGCGCGTAGCCGACGCCGAACTGTTCGGCTGCGGTCCGGTCGAAACCGCGGCCGTGGAGGAAGTTGCGGCCCTCGGCCGCCCCTGCCGTGAGCAATTGGGCGCGGAAGAATTCGTCGGCGATCTTGTGGGCATCCAGCAGCCGTTGGCGCTTGCCGACCTCTTCGCGGTTGGGACCGGTGCCGCCATCTTCATAACGCAGCTCGTAGCCGATCCGGGCTGCGAGCTTTTCCACGGCTTCGTGGAAGGAGCTGTGGTCCATCTTCTGGACGAAGGAGATCGCATCGCCGTCTTCACCGCAGCCGAAGCAATGGTACCGGCCTACTTGGGGACGGACAGTGAACGACGGCGAGCGCTCGTCGTGGAAGGGACAGAGGCCTTTGAAGGTCCCCAGGCCCGCGCCCTTGAGGGTGACGTAGCCGTCCACCACTTCCTTGATATCGGTGCGCTGGCGTACTTCGTCGATATCTTCACGTTTGATCAGGCCAGCCACGTCACCATCCTAGTCGCTTCGCGCGGGCGGTCCTTGAGCGGGCAGACAACTCGGCGGTGGCCTACCAGAGCGACGGCAGGCTACCCACGAGCCGTTCGTACATCGCCAGCGCCGATGCGTCCGTCAGGGACGCCACTTGGTCGATGACGACGCGAAGCCGGGCGCCGTCGTCGGGGGCGTCCCGCCAGTCCGCGGCGAACATCGGTTCCAGGTGCCGGTCTCCGCTCGCGTTGAGTACGCCCACCAACGCGTGCAGGACTTCGCGCTGCCGCTCATAGACGGGTTGCCGATGGTCGGTGGAGATCACGAACGTGGTGGCAAGGCCCTTCATGGCGGCGATCTCCGTGACGGTTTCCTCCGCGACCATGAGTTCGGCGCCGTAGCGCGTGAGGTGGTCCGGGCCGAAGCGGGCACGCGTGGTCTCAAGGGCACTCTGGCAGAACCGGCCGATCAGCTGGCTGGTCATGTCCTTCAGCGCCGCCATCGACTTGCGGCTGCCATCGGCCTCGCGGACCCACACGCTCGTGGCTTCGAGGCGGGCCAGAGCGGCATCGATTTCGGCGGGATCGTTGTGGGGCAGGTACCACTGCTTGGTGTACCCCACCACTCGGGCCCGGTGGTCGGGATTGTCCAGCCACTTGAGCTGGAAGTGGCCGGCAACGATGGCATCCTCAACGTCGTGGACGGAGTAGGAGATATCGTCAGCCAGGTCCATCACCTGGGCCTCTATGCAGGAGCGGTTGCCCGGCGCGCCGTCACGAAGCCACGTGAATACGGGCAGGTCGTCTTCATAGGCACCGAATTTGCTGCTCCGCTGTCCGTGGATGACGGGCGCGTCGACGGCCGACCACGGGTATTTGGACGCTGCGTCAAGGCTCGCGCGGGTCAGGTTCAGGCCCGCGGGCCGGCCGTCGGCAGCAAGGACCTTGGGTTCAAGTCGGGTCAGCAGGCGCAGGGTCTGGGCGTTGCCTTCGAAGCCACCGATTCCGTGGGCTACCTCGTTGAGCGCGGATTCCCCGTTGTGGCCGAAAGGCGGGTGGCCGAGGTCGTGGCTCAGGCACGCCGTGTCCACAACATCCGGATCGCAACCGAGCGCGCGGCCCAACTCGCGGCCCACCTGGGCCACTTCAAGGCTGTGCGTCAGGCGGGTGCGGACGAAGTCATCGGTGTCCGGCGCGACTACTTGGGTCTTAGCTCCGAGCCGTCGGAGGGCCGACGAATGCAGCACCCTTGCCCGGTCCCTCTCGAAGTCCGAGCGGTAGGTGTTCTTCCGGGGTTCCTGGACCCAGCGTGCCGAGTCGGCCTCCACATAGCCTGGAATGCCCGTTGCGTTTTCGGCCGGGCGTGCTGCAGACATCGCTTCAGTTCCCATGGGTATCTGCCTCCTCCGCTTGCCGTGCACCGGCGTCTCGTCAGCCAGTGCCTATGCAGCCAGTTTTCCACGACTCTGGCCGTGCGCGTGCACGCGGCGACCCGGGCCAGGCTTTAGCCGCCTGAGACGTCGAGTTCCGCTGCGGCGATATCGCGCGTCTGATCGGCGTCCATCTGCCGGCTGAGCAGCCAGTCCTTGGGCAAGGCCGGCCTCTTGGGGGAACCTGCGCGTCCGCGCGGGCCTTCCGAGTCGACGCCCGGGTACGGCAGGTCCATGTCGAGTTGGTCCAGCAGCTCGCGCAGGACCTCGAGCGTTGGCACGGTGGCCAGTTTGGCCCGCAGTTCCCCGCCCACGACGTAGCCCTTGAAGTACCAGGCCATGTGCTTGCGGATCTCGCGCAGCGCCTTGTACTCGTCGTTGCCGAATGTTTCGATCATGAGTTCGGCGTGGCGGTAGACGCCGTCGGCCACTTCGCGCAGGCCCGGACGGTGGCGCTCGTCGCTTCCTTCAAACGCTGCCTGGAGGTCACCGAAGAGCCACGGGCGGCCTTGGCAGCCGCGGCCAACCACAACTCCGTCGATCCCGGTTTCGCGCACCATGCGGACTGCGTCTTCGGCGGACCAGATGTCGCCGTTGCCCACGACGGGAATGTCAGGGAGGGCCTCGCGCAGGCGTGCGATGGCGGACCAGTCGGCCTGGCCGGAGTAGAACTGCGCGGCCGTGCGGCCGTGGAGTGCGACGGCGGCAACGCCGGAATCCCTGGCGATGCGGCCGGCGTCGAGGTACGTGAGGTGGTCCTCGTCAATGCCCTTGCGCATCTTGATGGTCAGCGGGATATCGCCCTTGGAGGCTTCCTTGACGGCGGTCTGGACGATGGAGGTGAAGAGGTCGATCTTCCAGGGAAGGGCGGATCCGCCGCCTCGTCGGGTGACCTTGGGCACGGGACAGCCGAAGTTGAGGTCGATGTGGTCCGCCCGGTCTTCTTCGACGAGCATGCGCACGGCCTGGCCAACGGTGACGGGATCCACGCCGTACAGCTGCACGGATCGGACCTTTTCGTCGTCGTCGTGGGAGATGATGCGCAACGATTCCGGGGTGCGCTCCACCAGGGCACGGGAGGTCACCATCTCCGCGACGTACAGGCCGCCGCCGTATTCACGGCACAGCCGGCGGAAGGCCGAGTTCGTGATCCCGGCCATCGGGGCAAGGATCACGGGGGTGTCCACGGTGATCCGGCCGAGCTGCAGCGGGGGCAGTTCGAGCTTGGGCGAAGGGGGCGTTGCTACTACAGTCACCCGTCCATTGTCTCAAAGCGGGGCAAATCGACTGACCGGCCGAGTACGAGCCGGGCCGCTAGAGCAGCCAGCCGTTGTCCTCGGCGATGCGCACGGCCTCGGCGCGGGTCCGGCCGCCGGTCTTGGCCATCGCGGCGGACAGGTAGTTCCGCACGGTCCCTTCGGAAAGCATCGCCGACTTCGCGATATCGGCAACCGTTCCGCCGCCGGACGCTGCCTTGAGCACCTCGCCCTCGCGTTCGGTCAGCGGGCTGTCTCCCGCGGTCAATGATTCCGCCGCGAGCACGGGGTCCACCACCCTGAGCCCCTGATGGACGCGGCGCACGGCTTCGGCCAATTGCCGCGCCGGCGTGTCCTTGACGACGAATCCGGAGGCTCCGGCCTGCATGGCGCGCTTGAGGTAACCGGGCCGTCCGAAGGTGGTCACCATGAGGACCCGGCACGACGGCGCGGCCCGCCGCACGGCCGCAGCCGCGCTGATCCCGTCCAGGCCAGGCATCTCGACGTCGAGCATTGCCACGTCGGCGGAGTGCTCGACGACGGCGGCCGCCACCCCGGTCCCGTCGCCCAGTTCCGCGACCACCTCGATGTCCGGTTCCAGTCCCAGCAAAGCCGCCAGAGCCCCGCGCACGAGCGCCTGGTCGTCTGCGATCACCAATCGGATGTTCATACCTCAACCGCCAATCTGAACCCTCCCAGGTCACTCGGGCCAATGGTGACCGTTCCCCCGGCGGCACCCACGCGTTCGCGGATCCCGGCCAGTCCGTTCCCGGAGCGGCCCCCGGAGGCCGGGCCGACGCCGTCGTCCTCCACCAGGACGCTCGACGCCGTCAACCGGACGCGGCAGCGCGCGGCACCGGAGTGCCGCACCACGTTGGTGACGCCTTCGCGCAGCACCCAGCCGAAGAGCTCCCTGTGCCGCGCCGGAACCTGTTCCACGGTTCCCGGCAGTTCGGCGTCGATCCCGGCCGATTCCAAGGCCGTCCGGGCGACGGCGAGCTCCGCAAGGACGTTGACGCCGCGATAACCGGCCACTGTGGCCCGGACGTCGGCGAGCGCACCGCGGGCCAAGTCCTGCACCGCGGAAATTTCGGCGGCTGCCCGGCCCCGGGCAGGGTCGCCGGGGACGGTGTCCAGCATCCTGCCAGCCAACTCAGCCTTCACGGCGATCACCGTCAGGGAGTGCCCCAGGATGTCGTGCATGTCCCGGGCCACGCGGCTGCGCTCTGCTGCGACGGCCGCGTCAGCCAGTTCAGTCTGCGCTTCGCGGAGCCGTGCTGTCTGCCGGATCAGCCGCGCGAAGGCGGACATCATGAGGCCAAGGGACAAGATGATCCCGGCCTGGAGCAAGGCCTGCTCCCCGTTGCCCGTCACCAGCTGGGTGGTGAAAGAGACGAGGGACAAGGCGACGATGAGGAAGAAATCGGTGCGTGGCGGAAGGGACGTCATGGCAATGGCGCAGGCGAGGAAGGTCCACGTCCACAAGGCTTCCCTTCCGATCAGGAGGATGATCACGCCGTTCAGCGCCAGCAGGATGCAGACGGACACGATGCCGGCCCGGACGCCCAGCCGCCAGCTGATCTGGGGCAGGAAGACGTAGGCGGCGAAGAACACGATCAGGGACGCCGACGCCGCCACTTTCCAGGCCAGCGGCTCGTCCACGGACCACACGATGTTCCACGTCGGCCAGGCCCAGAGCAGGATGGAGAGTCCCGCGCCGATGAACCAGCCCCGTGGCCCAGGACCGCGGAACATGTTGCCTCGCTTGAAAAGGGTGCCGGTGAACACGCTTCCGGTGATCACATCCCTGAAGGAGGTTCCGCGGGCATTGCTGGTCATGGCGCCTACCCTAGCGGCCTGTTCAGACACGTTTCGTGTCGCGGCGGAACGCCATGGCAGCCCCGGCCACGAAGATCACGAGCCAGATGAGCACGTTGAGGATCCACGCCCAGTCGAACTCGCCGGTGATGGGGCTCCGGGCCAATTGTCCGATCCCGTATGCGGGCGTGAACCTGGCGATGTTCCCGAAGGTCTCCCCCATGATCTCGATCGGCATGAACAGTCCACCGAGCATGGCAAGGATGGCCAGGGCCGGGCCGAGGATCTGCATGACGTTCTGGCTCGGCATGAGGTATCCGACGAACAAGCCAAGCGCCGCAAAGACCAGGGAGCCGAGCCAAGCGACAAGGCCCGCTGTCAGCCAGGTCTGGGCATCCATGGTGACACCGGCCAAGGCACCGATGACGAATTGGGCCACGACGGCAACGAGGGACAGCGTCAGCGCGGCCATTGCTTTCACCGCGATATACGCCCCTGGCAGGAGCGGCGTGAGGCGAAGCTGGCGGCTCCAGCCTTGGGCACGTTCCACCGCCACTTGGCTACCCGCGCCCGTAGCAGCGGTCATCGCAGCATAGACCGTGAGGCTGATGAGGATGTACTGGCCGTAGCTGTGTCCGTTGGGCAGGAGCTTGTCCTTGTTGGACAAGCCGAAAATGAAGAAGAAGATGGCCGGCATGAATACCGTGAAAATGATGGTCCGACGGTTTCGGAGCATCCGCTTGATCTCGATCCAGAGGAAGGTGCGGTTGACCCCGCCGGTGGACGGCTTCCGTTCCTGGACGACTGTTGCCGTGCTCATACGAGGTCTCCTTCAAAAGTGATGCTCGTGGATTCCGGTACGGCATCGTCTCCGGTGAGGGCCACGAAGGCCTCCTCGAGGTTGTTCGCCGCCACTTCGACGTCATGGGCGCCCGTGTTATTGAGCAGGTACCGCACGACGGCGTCCGAGTCGCCAGTGCGGACGGTGAGGCGGCCGCCGTCGTAATCCATGCTCTCCACAGGCGGCATCCCAGCCAGCAGTCCGCGCTCCGTTACAGGAAGCGATGCCTTGACGGTGCGGCCGGAGGCTAGGTTCTTGATCTGGGCGGCGGTGCCGTCCGCCACGATGCTGCCTTGCCGGACCAGGACAATCCTGTCCGCGTAGGCGTCGGCTTCTTCTAGGTAATGCGTGGCGAAGATGACGGTCCGTCCGCGCTGGGCGTCGGTCCTGATGGCGTTCCAGAAGTCGCGGCGTCCCGCGACATCCATGCCGGTAGTGGGCTCGTCCAGGATCAGCAATCCGGGATCGGAGACGAGGGCCATGGCGAAGCGCAGCCGTTGCTGCTGGCCGCCTGAGCACTTTTCCACCTTGCGGTCGGCGATCTCCAGGATGCCCGCCCGCGCCAGGACTTCGTCCACGGGCCGGGAGGAGTCGAACATGGCCGCGTTGAGCTGCACGGTCTCGCGCACGGTGATGTCCCGCAGCAAGCCGCCGGTCTGCATCACCGCTGCCACCTGGCCGCGGGCGATGGCTCCCCGCGGACTGTGGCCGAAGATGGAAACGCTTCCCTGGTCCGGGGCGCTCAATCCGAGGATCATGTCGACGGTGGTGGTCTTGCCCGCCCCGTTGGGACCGAGGAACGCCACCACCTCCCCCGGCTGCACGGTGAGGTCCAGACCGCGGACGGCATGGACCTTCCCGAAGCTCTTGTGCAGTCCGGCGGCGTGGACGGCCGGCACACTCGCTGTTGTCATGACTCTCCTTGGGTTTGGTTACTCCACTACCCATCAAAGCCGAGATCCACGTCCGGTGCCCGGGCGTGTGTCACCAATGAGGGATGACAAATGTCATCGGGGGCTAGCGGCGCTCGGCTTCCCTGCGTGCCCGCCTGGTCATGACGACGGCGGCAAGTTCGCCGGTGTCGAACGATTCGAAGGCATCGGCGGACCGAGCGGTTTCAAGCTCGCGGACCTTCCCGTCGTCGTCGGCGGCTTTCGCATCCCCCGTGCCGGCGGCTTTCGCATCCCCCGTGCCGGCGGCCGCGAGCCGCCGCGGACCGGTCGCTTTGACCACCAGGACGGCGATCAAGGTGGTCACCGGGATGGCAAGCACCAGACCGATGGAGCCCACCAGTGTGCGGATGACTTCCTCGGACAACTCGGCACTGGTGAGGGAATCGACCAGCGGGCGGTCGTACAGCATGACAATGATCAAGAGGGGCAGCGCAGCACCGGCGTAGGCGAAGGCGATGGTGTAGACGGTGGAGGCGATGTGGTCCCGGCCGATCCTCATGGCTGAGCTGAACAGCTTGCGCGCGCCGGTTTCAGGCGCCAGCTCGTAGAGTTCCCACACGGCAGCGGACTGGGTGATGGTCACGTCGTTGAGGACTCCGAGCCCGGAGATAATCAGCCCGCACAGGATGATGCCGGACAGGGAGATCTTGTCCGACATGTTCACGAGCGTGGCGCCCTCGCTGGTGGCGATCCCGGTCAGGTTGGCGGCATCCGTGGCCCAGGCCGCCAGCAGCGCCGTAATACCGAGGCCGAAGATCGTGCCCAGCAACGCGGTGGAGGTCTTGGCCGAGAATCCGTGGGCGAAATAGAGCACCCCCATCATGATGGCCGTGGAGCCGACCAAAGCCACGAGCAGTGGCGGTTTGCCTTCCACCAATCCCGGAAGCATGAAGCTGACCATCACCACGTAGGCTCCGGCCAGTCCAAGGAGCGCCCTGAAGCCGCGCCAGCGCGCGACCGCAATGACCACCACGGCATACAGGAGAGCCAGAAGGGCCATGGGAACGGTCCGCACGAAATCCAGAAAAACGTACGACGGCGAGCCGTTGCCCGCCGCTGCGCCCTGCACCCTGGAGAGGTTCAGGTAGCGGATGCTGTCCCCCACTTTGACGCCGTGGGACTTGGCGACATCCGGGTTGATGACCACTTTCACAGGGCTGCCGCCGTTATCCGGTTGGGTGGACGCGAAGGTGCATTGGGACCCCTGCGGCTGTGCACCGCTGCTTTGGTTCGCGCCGTTTGTGCCGTTCGTGCCGTTCGTGCCCGGAGCCTGGGTCCCTTGCGTGCAGCTTTCCTGGGTGACGGCTTGGATCTTGCCGGTATCGAACGTCACCCCGGGAGCGGCCGCGTAAGGGCTAGCGAACGTGATGCCTTCCTTGCTCCCGGACGGCCACATGACGAGCATGGCAACGATCGTGAGGACGGCAATCGGAGCCAGCACGGCTACGAGGAGCCAGTTGGCCCGCTTGCGTGCCGCGAGTGCCTGCGGGCTTGGCTCGAAATGCTCTGTATGTCCGTGTGAATGGCCGTGACCCATTAGCTGCAAAACCTCATGCCCACAAGCCTACGTGGGGCAGCGCTGCGTCCCACCCAACTAGCTCGCAGTTGTTGTCGTTATGAACCGTCAAAACGACAACAACTGCGAGTCAGTTGGGCTTGGTTCTCGGGTTCAGGCGGGTTTGATGTTCTGGTTCACGTGGAAGAGGTTTTCTGGATCGTACTTGCCCTTGATGGCTTGGAGCCGCTCGTAGTTGACCCCGTAGTTCTCATTGATCCGGCCCTGGTCATCACCGTCCATGAAGCCGATGTAGCCTCCCGGCGAGGAGTGCGGTCGCAATGCAGCGGCGTAACTGCGGACCCAGTCGATATTCGCCGCGTTGTCTGCGGGGTCGTTCCACATGCAGGCAATCACCGGAGAGAACTTGACGCCGCGGTTGACGAAGGCGGTGTCCGTCTGACCCACGCGTTGCACCGCACCGTCGATCGGGTAGACGTGGACGGACGTCTGCACGCTCGGAACTTTGCTTCCGTATTCAAGATGGGCGGCAATGGCGCCGTCGTTGAGCTCGGAGAGGAAATCCGCCTTCCAGTAGGCCTGCATCCCTTTCGGAAGCAGTGGATCAAATGCCGAGTTGAGTGCCGGGTACGGCATGGGCCCCACCAGCGAACCCGCCACGGGAGCAACATCCAGGAACGGCTGCCAGCGGGCCGCTCCTTCTCCAGGATCACCCGTCCACATGCCAATGACCACGCAAACTGGTTTGCCGTGCCACTCCTCGGGCAGGAACGGTACGGGCGGCCCTTGGTGGAAGCCCAGGAACGCCCCGAACTCCTCAGGGGCAGTGTCCATGTAGTCGCGGTAGAACTTCGCAACGGTCTCAGCGTGCTCCATGCCGTAGATGATGATCGCAGCGTGGACCATGTCCACCGGGTGCAGCTTGTACTCCAGCGACGTCACCACTCCGAAATTTCCTCCGCCTCCGCGCAGCGCCCAGAAAAGATCCTCGTTCCGGGTCTCGCTGGCCGTCACGAACTTGCCGTCCGCTGTCACCACGTCAGCGGAGATCAGGTTGTCACACGACAGTCCGTGCTTGCGGGCAAGATAGCCGATGCCGCCACCCAAGGTCAGGCCTGCGATGCCGGTGGATCCGACGATCCCGCCGGTGGTGGCCAACCCGAAGGCATGGGTGGCGTGGTTGAAATCTGCCCAGGTCGTTCCCGCTTCGGCACGGGCTGTACCGGCTTCGGGGTCCACACGGACTCCGGTGCGGTTGACGAAATCGATGACAAGGGCATCGTCCCAGGTCCCGAAACCGGGAGCGCTGTGGCCGCCGCCGCGGATGGCCAAGGGCAGGGAATTGTCCCGGGCGAAATTCACGCTAGCAATGACGTCCGCTACCTGGGCCACACGGACAACCCCTGCCGGACGTTTGTCGATCATCCCGTTATAGACGGCACGGGCGGAATCATAGTCAGGATCACTTGGAGTGACGAGTTGCCCGCGGAGCTGTTCGCGCAGTCCGTCCAGGGCTGTTCCATTCATGGGTGTTACCGCCGATTCTCTTCAGGAGACCGGATCCGTTCCACCCGCCGCTTTCCCGCCAGACGAATCGGCCGGAGCTTACGTCGTCATGCCTACACCCAGGCCACGGCCTCGTCAAGGCTTCACCCAACTGACTCGCATTTGTTGTCGTTATGAGGGCTCAAAACGACAACAAATGCGGGGGCCCACGCCGCCAGGGTTCCCTGGCCGTGGGGCCCCGCCGGCGAGGGTCCCTGCCTGAGCTTGCGAAGGCTGGGAGCCGGCGGGGACTTGCGAGGCGAGGGTGGCGGTGGGGATTAGTTGGGCCGGGCGGAGAACAACAGCTATTCGCTGACCACCAGGGTGTCCGCTCCGCGGAGCTTCGCCTTGCCCACTTCGAGCAAGGGATCGACGACGGCGCGCACGGCTGTCATGGAATCGTCCACCTCGAGGAGCACGGGGTGCTGATAGGCAATGAGCGCCAGCAGGTCACGGATTGCGGCGCGCGCCTCGTCATCCTGCAAAAGCGGATCGTGGCCGAGGAATACTTCCGAGGGCTCGTCCGAGCTGCCCTGGGCGTAGCTGATGGCGAAGGCCTGCAGCTTGCCCTTGCGTGTGGCCGGAACGCCGGAGCCAAATGCACTCGCCTTAGGCGCACGCAGCACGACCGCCCCGTGTGCCCCCGTCAGTTCGTCGAGGAACAGCCGCTGCACAGTGGGGATGCCGAGCTCGCCGGGGTTGTCCCAGTGGTGCACGGCGGTGTAGTACCGGCCTACGACGTCGCTCAGTTCGACGGATCCCGTGGCGAGGTCTTCCACCTGCTCGGAGGCCGCTGCTTCGGAGCCGTCTCCGAACACCGGAAGCCTGAGCGGCTCGGGATCCACCACCACAAGCTGCGAACGCTGGATAGGAGCAAGTCCAGCCCACTCGGCAAAGGCGGCGCCGGCCGTGCCGGGCTCCACCTTGCTGCGCAGCTTGGTGACCCCCGACGGCGCCTGCTCGGCTTCGCGCCGCAGCATGGTCAGGAGCGTCGCCCCTATCCCGCTCCGGCGGTGGTCCTTGGCAACCTCGATGTAGGCCCAGAGCCGTTCCGGGTGCAGGGAGGCCTCGTGGACCACACCTGCCGCAACCGGGATGCCGATGCCGTCAACGACGTCTTCCGCCACTATGCACCTGCGCCAAGGCTGGCCTTGACCGCTGTTGCTCGACGGCGCCAGGGCTGCGCGGAATTGCTGGGCCGGCAGGGTCTCGGGCCCACCCCACATTTCCAGGAGCGCGAGGTCGTCGCTCTCACGCCATTCCCGGTATTCGATGGACACGCTTAGGCGCCGATCAGTCGTGCGGCCAGGTAGCCCTCCACCTTGTCCAGGGACACACGTTCCTGGCTCATGGTGTCGCGCTCACGGATGGTGACGGCCTGGTCATCAAGCGTGTCGAAGTCGACGGTGATGCAGAACGGGGTACCAATCTCGTCCTGGCGACGGTAGCGGCGGCCGATGGCGCCGGCGTCGTCGAAGTCGATGTTCCAGTTCTTGCGCAACTGGGTACCCAAGTCTTTCGCCTTCGGGGACAGGTCCTCGTTGCGGCTCAGGGGCAGCACGGCTGCCTTGACCGGTGCCAGGCGCGGGTCAAGCTTCAGGACGGTGCGGACGTCGACGCCGCCCTTGGCGTTGGGTGCCTCGTCCTCGGTGTAGGCGTCCACGAGGAAGGCCATGAAGGAACGCGTCAGGCCGGCGGCCGGTTCAATCACGTACGGCGTGTAGCGCTCGTTGGTGGCCTGGTTGAAGTAGCTGAGGTCCTGGCCGGATGCCTTCGAGTGGGTGGAGAGGTCGAAGTCGGTGCGGTTGGCGATGCCCTCGAGCTCGCCCCACTCGGAGCCCTGGAAACCGAAGCGGTATTCAATATCCGTGGTGCCCTTGGAGTAGTGGCTGAGCTTGTCCAACGGGTGCTCGTAGAAACGCAGGTTCTCCGGCCGGATGCCCAGATCGGTGTACCAGGACATGCGTTCCTTCATCCAGTACTGGTGCCATTCTTCGTCGGTGCCCGGCTCGACGAAGAATTCCATCTCCATTTGTTCGAACTCGCGGGTGCGGAAGATGAAGTTGCCCGGCGTGATCTCGTTGCGGAAGGACTTGCCGATCTGGCCGATGCCGAACGGCGGCTTCTTGCGGGACGTGGTGAGCACGTTGCTGAAGTTGACGAAGATGCCCTGCGCGGTTTCCGGGCGCAGGTAGTGCAGGCCCTCTTCACTGGCCACGGGGCCAAGGAAGGTCTTGAGCAGGCCGGAGAACTCCTGCGGTTCGGTCCATTGTCCGCGGGTGCCGCAGTTGGCGCAGGCAATGTCCTTGAGTCCGTTTTCGGCGGGACGGCCCTTCTTTTCCTCGTACTCTTCCTCGAGGTGGTCGGCGCGGTAGCGCTTGTGGCAGGAGAGGCACTCGACAAGGGGGTCGGAGAACACCTCGACGTGGCCGGAGGCTTCCCATACCTGGCGGGGCAGGATCACGGAGGAGTCGAGGCCCACAACATCTTCGCGGCCGCGGACAACGCTCTGCCACCACTGGCGCTTGATGTTTTCCTTGAGTTCGGCACCGAGGGGGCCGTAGTCCCATGCGGACCGGGAGCCACCATAGATTTCACCGGCCTGGAACACGAAGCCCCTCCGCTTGGAGAGGGAAATGACCTGGTCGAGGACGGATTTTGCTGCCATGGGTAACTCCAATGTTCTACAGGGCCGCTGGGTGCGGTCCGTGGCTGTGCGCGAAGGTAATGCTGTGCAGGAAGCTGCGTGTCCTAGCCTACCGGCCTTTGGTTGCTGTCCGGCTTCCGGGACTGGCCCGGCTGGCCCTTGCCGGGGCGGCGGGAAGAGAGCGCACCCTTCGGCCAAGGCAATGTAGCAACAATGATGGCGAACAGCGTCAGCAAGGTGCCAAGGATTGTGGGCAACGCAACCACGGTTCCCGGAGCCGGCAGGACCAGGTCAAGAGCGAGGGATCCAAGCAGCTGCCCCGCGATCATCCCGAGCCCTGTCACCAGGACACCGAGGCTGCGGACCAACAAAGCAGCCAGGCCGATGAAGACGCAACCCATCGGCCCGCCCAAGTAATACCACCATTCGGCAGGCAAGGCGTGGCCAGGACCAATCAAGGACACTTTGACGAGCCAGGCGATCCAGAGAATAACCGTTCCGGCCACGAAATTCACCAGCGTCGCGGCTATAGGGCTGCCGTAGTGCACGGTCGCCGTGCCGTTCATCGCCTGCTGGAAACTCATGAGGCAACCCGCCACGACCGGCAACAGGATCGGCAGCAGCAAGGACCCGACGTCGGCGGCTGCCCCGAGGCGCGGCGAGACGGCCCAGACGACGGCGGCGATCGTCAGGACGCTGCCGAGGATGCGGACCCCGGTGATCGAGCGTTTGCCGCCGGGACCGATGCCGAGCCGGTCCACGAGCAGTCCGCTCAGGGTCTGGCCAGTGACCGCGGCGACCGTAAACAAGGCCACGCCAAGCAAGCCGACCGTGAACGATTGCGCGAACACGAACAGGGCGCCGATACCGCCGGCCAGGACATAGAACCGCGGAAAGCTCCGCTCGTTGAGGGCAGGCAGGATCCTTCGCAGGGCGGCGCGGCCCTTCGGCAGCGCCAGTCCGATCGCGACAATCAGTACGAGCCCGGTGCTGAAACTCACGACGGCGGCCGCGATGCCGTCGTCGAGCGTTGCTCCCAGGGCGCCGTTGATCCGGCCCTGAAGGGGGATCACGAGCCCAGTGGCCACGGCGAGGAGCAGTCCGGTGAGCAAAGGGCGGGACGTACTTCGGGACGCGGGGCGGGACGACTGCGGCATTTTCACCACCTTACTTCAGGCATCATTGCTTGTATGAGCAACCCGGAAATCGAAGAAATCCCCATCCGCGACGACATGATCCGCCTTGGTCAGCTCCTGAAGCTCGCCAACCTAGTGGAGGACGGCGTGGAAGCCACGGAACTCATCAAGAACGGCCTCGTCAAAGTCAACGGCGAGATCGACGATCGACGCGGCCGCCAACTCCATGTAGGCGACACCGTGACCGTCAACGGACAGACGGTGCGGATCACCGCCGCTTCCTAGCTTTTGGCAACGCGGGGTCACTTACGGCCCATTACGTGCCTCAGAATGGGCCGTAAGTGACCCCGCGTTGCTTTCAGACGGACGCGAGGACCTTGTGCTCCAGGAATTCGGCCACGTGGCCGATTTCCTGCTGGTTGATGCCGTGCCACATGCCTGTGTAGAGCACCTTGGTGAGGTCCGTGTGCTTTCGCACCCACCCCATGGTGTATTCGACCTTGTCCGGGGTGATGACAGGATCCTGCTGATCCCGGCCCCAGAAGAGCGGCACGGAACCGTCCAGTTCGGCGTCGCGGAATGCGGGGTCGGCATCGGCGTCGACGGCGAAGCCCGAAAGCCCGACGACGGCGGCAAAGTCCGCCGGGCGCTGCCGGAGCAGCGAGGTGGCCATGGCCATACCCATGGAAAACCCGAGGAGCGTCACCGAGCTGTGGTTGGACTTGAACGAGTCCAGCCAGGAAAACACGTACTCCGCGGCGTCCTTGACGGCGTCGAGGGAGTAGTCGATGGACGCCGTGAGCGGGAACCACGTGAAGCCAGGGCCCGTCGCGATCGGCGCGCGGAGCGAAGCGACGACGAAGTCCTGGGGCAACAGCCCGGCAAGGCTGAAGAGGTCCTGCTCGTTGGAGCCGTAACCGTGCAACAGGACCAACAACGGCTTTCCAGCCCGCTCCTCCTCGTCGTGGGACCACAAAACGACCGGGGCGGGAAAGGCAGAAGCTTGACTCATGGGACTATTCTTGCAGTTACCCATGAGTAACAAGCTACGGGCGCGTAGCGTTGCAGCAAGAGGCAGGATATGAACGTGAGTGACACTGATTCCACGGTGGAGGCAAAGCCGGACGAGCGGATTCATCCGTGGACGCGCTACGTGGCATTGGGTGATTCCTTTACCGAAGGCATCGGCGACCCGGAACCCAACAATCCAGGGGGACATCGCGGCTGGGCCGACCGCGTAGCCGAGGAACTGAGCAGGGGACACCGGGATTTCGCCTACGCCAACCTGGCCATCCGCGGGCGGCTGCTCCAGCAGATCCTCGACGAACAACTTGGCCCGTGCATGGACCTCAAGCCGGACCTCGTGAGCATCTCCGCAGGCGGCAACGACCTTATCCGTCCCGGCGGCGACCCCGACGCCCTGGCCGAGAAACTCGATGCCGCCGTACAGACCCTGAGTTCCGAAGGCGCCACCGTGGTTCTCTTCAACGGCCCGGACACCGTGTCGTCAGTACTTGGCCGGATCCGCGGCAAGGTGGCCATCTACAACGAAAACCTCCGCACCGTGGCCGGCCGCCACGATGCCGTGATCGCTGATATGTGGTCCCTGCGCCAACTCTCCAACTCCCAGATGTGGGACGAAGACCGCCTGCATTTCTCGCCGCTCGGCCACCACACCATCGCCGCGATGCTCCTCGACTCACTCAATGTGCCGCACAACCTCGAGCCGCTGTTCCCCAAGCCGCTCCCCCAGCGCAGTTGGCGCGAAGCCTGCTCGGGCGACCTCGTATGGGCACGCGAGTATTTTGTCCCCTGGGTCATCCGGCGGATCCGGCACCAGTCCTCCGGCGACGGTATCTTGCCGAAACGCCCGACGCCGGGACCCGTCTTCGGTCCTGCCGACACCTTCCTGCCCCGGAGTTGAGCGGGAACCACAGGGCGGGTCACAGGGAGCGAGGCTAAGCTGGTGAAAGACCTAGGAGGCCTCTACCGTGAACAATTTGATCTTCTGGATCATCGTCTGCTCTTGGCTGATTCCGATGGGGATCCGCATGTACAACCGATCGCGCCAACGCAGGCTCCGGGACTATCCTCCACAGAACTACCCCGGTCAGCCCTATCCTCCACAGAACTACCCCGGTCAGCCCTATCCTCCACAGAACTACCCCGTCGGATACCCGGAGCAACCCCCGGTAATCTTCCCGGCTGAGCCGCAACCCCCGGTGCCGACGCCCGTACCGCAGGCCGCTCCGCCGTCGTCGGCTGCTCCGCAAACGAACAGCCCGCCCCAGCCGAACAGCGCGCCCCAGCCGAACAGCGCGCCCCAAGGCTACCGGGCACGGAAACTGGCCGAACTGGACCAGGACTACAGCGACGGGAAAATCGCCATGGAGGATTACATGAAGCTCCGCCAGGAGATCATGAACGGCTGATTCAGCCGAAGAAAGCTTCGCGCAGTTGGGGGCCGAGCTGGCCGATCTCGGTGAGGAAACCGTCGTGCCCGATCGGCGCCTCGATCACGTGAACGGGAACTTCTCCCGGCAAGGCCTTGGCCAGCTCGTGGGATTGTTCCGGGAAGTAGAGGCGGTCCGAGTCCACCGAGGCAACGAAGAACTTCGCCGTTGCCACGGACAGCGCGTCCTCCAATGAGCCCCGGCCGCGGGTGATGTCGTGGCTCATGAGGGCCTCGGTGATGGCGATGTAACTGTTGGCGTCGAAGCGCTGGACCAGCTTGCTGCCCTGGTGGTCGAGGTAGCTCTCCACCTGGTAACGGCCTCGGTCCCCTAATGCGGCAGCCTGGAGGGGTGCCTCGCCGCCTTGGGCGTTCCTGCCGAAGCGGAAGTCCAGCTCATCCGCCGAACGGTAGGTGATGTGGGCGATCCGCCGGGCAAGGGCCAGCCCTGCCTCGGGCGCGGCCTGGCCATAGTAGTCGCCGCCGTTGAAGTCGGCGTCCTGCCGGATGGCGAGCGTCTGGGCCTGCGCGAACGCGATCTGTTCGGCAGTGCTGTACGCCCCGATCGAAATCACGGCGCATCGCTTGACGCGGTCCGGATAGCTGACGGCCCATTCCAGTGCGCGTGCACCGCCCATGGACCCGCCCACGACCGTGTGCCAGCTGTGGATCCCCAAAGCGTCGGCCAGCCGGGCTTCGGCCACGGTGCTGTCCCGCAGGGTCACGAGCGGGAAGCGGGAGCCCCACGGCCTGCCGTCAGGAGCGCTCGACGACGGCCCGGTGCTGCCGTAGCAGCCTCCCACGATGTTGACGGAGACCACGAAGTAGCGGTCCGTGTCGATGGTGGCGCCCGGACCAACGAGTTGCTCCCACCAGCCATCTTCGTCGCTCTCGCCACGGGCCACATGGGTGCTGCCCGTCAGGGCGTGTTCCACCAGGACAGCGTTGGAAGCGTCGGCGTTGAGCCGCCCCCATGTTTCGTACGCAAGGAGGACCTCCGGCAGGAAACCTCCGGCCTCCAGTTCGAGCCCGCCCACGGAAACATATTTGAGGGTTCCGTCCTGGGTACCGGAAAGGGGTATGGCTGTTGCAGCAATTGTCATTCGTTGACACCTCACATCGCGCTTGCCCGCCGCCAACACAGCGAAGGGCCAGGTCTTCACCCGGGGCACCCCGCCGCGATTGGAGGGTTGCCGGCCAGCAAGCCGGGGCTGTCGCTGGCACTCATGACCTATAGGAAGAGTCTAGGAAAACCGGACCCCTCCTGACGAAGATTATGACACCTTTGTGACACTTGACCGTGTTTTGTTCACGAAGCAGTGACCAAGGAGGCCAGCCGGCGAAGATTCATGCGGCGTCGCCCGCCGGCCTCCTGCGCCATCCGGAGCGGTACTAGCGGCCCTTCGCTGCCCGGAATCCTGACTCGAGGTCGGCGAGGATGTCGTCGATGTGCTCGATCCCGACGGACAGCCGCACCAGGCCCGGGGTCACTCCGGCCACGGCCTGCTGTTCGGGGGTCAGCTGGCTGTGTGTCGTGGACGCGGGGTGGATGACCAAGGATCGGACGTCCCCGATGTTTGCCACGTGCGAATGCAGTTCCAGGGCGTCCACGAAGCGTTTGCCGGCGTCGATCCCGCCGCGGATGGTGAAGGACACCACCGCGCCGGTGCCGCGGGGTCCGTACTTCCGCCCGCGTTCGAACCACGGACTGGAAGGCAGCCCCGCGTACGCGACCGATTCGACGTCGTCGCGCCCTTCGAGCCACTGCGCCACTTTGGTGGCGTTCTCCACGTGGCGTTCCACCCGCAGGCTGAGGGTTTCGATTCCTTGGGAGATCAGGAAAGCGTTGAACGGGGAAACCGCCGAGCCGAGGTCCCGCAGGAGCTGGACCCGGGCCTTGAGGATGTAGGAGAGGTTCGCGCCGAGGGCACCGTCCTTGCCGAGGTCGCGGGCATAGACCAGGCCGTTGTAGCTGGGGTCCGGAGTGTTGAAGTTGGGGAACCGCCCGGGGTCCTTGCCGAAATCGAAGTTGCCCGAGTCCACAATGACGCCGGCAATGGCGGACCCGTGCCCGCCCAGGTACTTGGTGGCCGAATGCACCACGATGTCCGCGCCCCACTCGATCGGCCGGATCAAGTAGGGCGTGGCGAGGGTGTTGTCCACAACAAGCGGGACTCCGGCTTCGTGCGCGATGCGGGAGACGCCCTCGATGTCCAAAACGTCCTGGCGGGGGTTGGAGACGACTTCGGCGAAGAACAGCTTGGTGTTCGGCCGCACGGCGTCGCGCCAGTGGTCGAGGTTGTCCGGGTCCTCGACGAAGGTGACTGAGATTCCGAATTTCTTCAGCGTGTGCGCTAGCAGGTTGTACGTGCCACCGTAGAGGCTCGGGCTGGCGACCAGGTGGTCGCCCGCCTCGGCGACGTTGAGGATGGCGAACGTTTCCGCGGCCTGCCCGGAGCTCAGCAGGAGTGCCGCGAGGCCCCCCTCCAGGCTCGCTATGCGCTGTTCCACCGCATCCTGCGTGGGGTTGCCGATCCGGGTGTAGATGGGCGCCAGCTCGGCCAGCGCAAAGCGGTTGGCCGCGCTTTCCGCGCTGGGAAAGACGAACGAAGTGGTCTGGTAGATGGGAAGCGCCCGGGCGCCGGTGGCGGCGTCCGGCTCCTGGCCGGCGTGGATCTGGCGCGTTTCGAATGACCATCCTTGGGACATGCGGACTCCTGGTTGTCTGGGCTTTTGCCGTGCTTCAACCTGCCGGGCTGAAGTATTCAGCCCGCCGGCGTTCGGTTGCCGCCAGTCTAGGGACGGTGTTGCGGGCTCCGGAAGCTTTGTGACGAACACGGTAGTTTTCGGTCCCGGCGCGTCCTGAAGTGACTCTGAGCCGCCTTTTCGATACATCCCACCTTGGTTAGGCTTGACTTAGCTGAGAGCTCCATCACAAAGTGCCAAGATGAAGCCATGCGCATGGATCACGTCTCTTACGCTTGTGAACGAGATGGCCTCTTGGCCACCACCGAGCGAATTTCCGCAGCATTGGGAGTGGACGCAGTCCGGGGCGGAGTGCATCCGCGCTTCGGTACCCGGAACATGATCATCCCCCTTGCTGACCACAAATACCTCGAAGTTGTCGAGGTCCTAGACCACCCGGCATCCGACAAGGCACCTTTTGGACAAGCAGTCCGTGCACGCTCCGCCGCAGGAGGCGGTTGGATGGGCTGGTGCGTCGCTGTTGACGACCTGAGCCCGTTCGAACAGCGGCTCGGACGCGCTGCTGTCCCCGGCAACCGCAAGTTTCCGGACGGCCGCGAACTCGTTTGGTCGCAGATCGGCATCCTGGGACTCATCGCCGATCCCCAGGTTCCGTACCTGCTCCGCTGGGAGGGCGACCCTGCGCTTCACCCGTCCCTCGTGTACCCAAGCGACGTCAAGATGTCCAGCCTCACCATTGCCGGCTCCGCGGAGCGGGTTACCGAATGGCTCGGAGAACCCGTGGAGAAGCCGCTTGAGGACGTCGCAGTCCAATGGATGGCTCCGCACGGAACGCCGGGAATCATGTCGGTAACGTTCGAAACCGCCAACGGAGCCGTCACGATCTGACGGACCAACGGGCCAGGAAGGCCCGGAAAACTTCGGCCGCCATTATGCGGGTGCCAATGACGTCACCCCGCAATGGCGGCCGAAACCTTTTAACTCGACACCTAGCCCAGCCCGATGGCCTTGCCGAAGACACTGAAGCCGACGAACGCCACAATGTCCAGGAGGGCGTGGGCCACCACGAGCGGCATGACCCTTTTGGTCTTCGTGTATATCCAGCCGAACACGAGGCCCATGACGGCGTTGCCGATGAAAGGTCCGAAGCCTTGGTACAGGTGGTAGCTGCCGCGAAGGAGCGCGCTGAGCAAGATCGCCAGCGGGGTGCTCCACCCGAACTTCCCGAACCGGTCCAGGAGGTAGCCCACCACGATCACTTCTTCGACGACGGCGTGCCGCACCGCGGAGAGGACCAGCACCGGCACGGTCCACCAGTAGGAGTCCAGGCCGCTGGGGATGATCGCTGTCGTGATCCCCAGGGCTCGGCCGGCCGCATAGAGGCCAAGCGACGGGATCCCGATCAGCGCGGCGAGGCCTAGTCCTTGCAACGCGTCGCGGCCCGGGCGGGCGAAGGTGAAGCCCAGCCGGGTGAAACCCGAGGGGCTTTCCGCCGTTTGGCGATGCAAAGACAGAAAGTAGAACACCAACACCACAGGGACAAGCGCGAACGCGATATCCAACAGCTGGTAGGTGAGATCGAAGTACCCGCGCGTGCTCTGCGAGCGGTTGAGGGTGGACGTCGCATGGGCCAAAGGCCCCTGGGTCATCTTGTCCAGCAACTGCACCACGGAGTACACGGCCGATTGGCCGAGGGACAGGCCAAGGACAATCAGTACTTCGGCGCGCAACCGGCGCGTTGAGGCTAGGAGCATGCTCCTATCTTGCCTGCATTTGCCTGATGTTTCCCTCGGAGCCGGCTCCCCGGATGTCCGCTTGCATGGACCGGGCGTCTCCTGACCCTATGCTTGGTGGGATGAGCGCGCCAGCACGAATCTTCATGATCCGGCACGGCCAGTCCGCCGCCAACGCCGACACTTCCATCTACAACCGTGTGCCCGATTACCGCATCCCGCTGACGCGGCTTGGCATCGAGCAGGCACGGGCCGCGGGTGAGGCATTGCGCAGGAAGCTCGACGACGAACCCGTGTGCGTTTACGTCTCGCCGTACCTTCGGGCATACCAGACCCTCGAGGCACTGAATCTGGGCAGCCTCACGGAAAGGGTCATCGAGGAGCCCCGGCTGCGTGAACAGGACTGGGCCAACTTCCAGATTGCCGGAGACATCGGGGACCAGAAGGAGCTCCGCAACCTCTACGGGCATTTCTTCTACCGGTTCCGCGAGGGCGAATCAGGCTCCGATGTCTACGACCGGATTTCGTCCTTCATGGAAACCCTGTACCGGCATTGGGAAAAACCCCACTACGCGCCCAACACCCTGCTGGTAACCCATGGCCTCACCATGCGGCTCTTCTGCATGCGATGGTTCCACTGGTCGGTGGAGTACTTCGAGTCCCTCAACAACCCGGGCAACGCGGAGCTACGGACACTTATCCGCAACGACCAGGACAAATACGATCTCGACACGCCGTTCAGCCAGTGGGTGCAGCGCAGTACGGACGAAACCGTGCTGAACGCTCCCCCGATGGTCTTCTGACGGGCACAACGCCGTTAGGCGTCCTTGGCCACGATTACTTCGGTGCCGCCGGCTTCAAATGCAGCTTTATCCTCTGCCGTGATGCCCGAATCCGTGATGAGCCGGCGGAAATCGTACCCGGCCATGGCCGCGAAGGCACGCTTGCCGATCTTCGTGGAGTCGGCGAGGACATAGGAGTCGGTGGCGCGCCGGGCCATGACGGTATTCACCATGGCTTCTCCCTCGTCGGTGATGGTGGGGCCGATTTTCGGATCGACTCCGTTGACGCCGATGAAGGCGATGTCCAAGGCAACCTTCTGCATGATGACATCGGTGTAGGGCCCGACAAGTTCGTAGGAACGCGGGTTCAGGATGCCGCCGGTGACCATGATCTTGATGTTGGGACGCACGGCAAGCTGGGCAGCGATGTTGATGGCGTTGGTGACCACCGTCAGCATGGGCCTGTTGGAGGGCGCGTTCAGGTCTTCGCGGGTGGACAGCACCTGGGCCAGGGCCGTATTGGTGGTGCCGCCGCTGAGTCCGATCACGGCCCCGGGCATGATGAGCTCCGAGGCTGCCAAGGCAATCTGCTGCTTTGCCTCGGCGTGATCATCCCTGTTGTAGCGCCCCGGAAGTTCGTAGGCGACCGATCCTGTGGTTGCTCCGCCACGGGTTCGGCTTAGGAGCCGCTGCTTGGCGAGGCTGTCCAGATCACGGCGTGCCGTGGCCGGCGAGACGGCCAGTCGGGTCACGATATCCTCGACCTCAACATGCCCTGACTCGGCGAGGAGATCAAGGATGGCTGTCAGTCGATCGTTGCGGGTCATCACGAACCTTCCGGAAATTGGGACTAGTTCACTTTCGCGAACAGCGTCAGCAGACGTGCGGTTTCCAACACCAAGGCGTCCCGTCCGGCCTTGATGTACTTGCGGGAGTCCACCACCGAGGGGTTGGCATCCAGGTACTCACGGACGGCGCGGGTGAAGAACCCGTTCAAGTGTGTGGATACGTTGATCTTAGTCATACCGGCCCGGATTGCCGCCACCAGCGTTTCATCTGCTACGCCGGAGGATCCGTGAAGGACGAGCGGCAGCTGGACGGCCTCCTTGAGCCGGGTGATGAGGGCCAAGTCCAAGGCTGCGCTCCGTTCCGTCATGGCGTGCGAGGAACCGACGGCGACGGCGAGGGCGTCGACGCCGGTGGCGTCCACGAAGGATCGGGCCTCGGCCGGATCCGTGCGGACTCCCGGGGCATGGGCACCGTCCTTGCCTCCCACCTTCCCGAGCTCGGCCTCGACGTAGACCCCGTGGTCCTGGGCGTACGAGGCGACCCGACGCGTGACTTCAACGTTCGAGTCATAAGGCAAGTGCGCGCCGTCGTACATGACGGACCCGAACCCGAGGTCGACAGCCTGCATGGCCAGCTCTTCGGATTCGGCGTGGTCCAGGTGCAGGGCCACGGGCACCGAAGAGTCCCTGGCGATGGACATGGCACCCCGGGCAATCGGGACGAGTCCGCCGTGGAAACGGACGCAGTTCTCCGATATTTGCAGGATCAGTGGGACACCAGCCGTCTCCGCCCCGGCAACGAGGCCTTCGGCGGTTTCGAGGTGGATGACATTGAAGGCGCCCTGTCCGATTCCGTTGGTCGCGGCGGTATCCATGAGTTCCCGTGTACTGACGAGCGTCACAGGGTCTCCTTCCAGCTGAGAATGAGTTGGTCTTCGAGGTCCGCGTAGAGCGGTGAGATCTCACCGGCGGCTGGCATGAGCACCGCGGCGGCGGACCAGGCTGTCGCCCGGCGGAGGATCGTGGGGATGTCCGTGATCCCGTCGGCGAGCGCGACGGCGGCCGCTGCCACTCCGGCGTCGCCGGCTCCCGTGGGGTTGCCGCTGAGCGGTTCCGGGAGCCGGGCGCTCCAGTAGCCTCCGGGGGACGCATGGTGGAACGCGAGCATGCCTTCAGCGCCGGCACTGACCAGGACCGTCTTGGCCCCGAGGGCGATCAATCGCCGTGCCGCGACATCGAGGCTGCTGTCCCCTGTTGCTTCAAGGAGTTCGTGATTGTTGGGCTTGAGGAGGTCCGCCCCGGCCCGCGCGGCGGCGATGATCCCGGGACCGGAAGTATCGACGACGGCGGGAATCCCGGCGTCGTGCGCCAGGCGCACCAGGGCCCGGTAGAAGTCGGCCGGCGCGCCGGGTGGCAGGCTGCCGGAACCGACAAGCACTCCCGCGCTTTGCCCGTCGAGGGCGTCGACGACGGCGGCGGCCAGCGCCTGCCATTCGCGCGGTTGGAGGGCGCTCCCCTCTTCATTGAAGATGGACGTTTCGCCGCCCACCGTGTCCACGAGCGCAATGCTGCGCCGTGTTTCCGCGGCGACCGGAATCAGGCGATGCGGTACGCCGCTGCTGAGCAGTTCGGCGGCGAATTCGGCACCGGACGTGCCGCCCGAGGGCGCGAGCGCCAGCACGGGATGGCCCAGTTGGTGGGCCACGCGCGCAACATTGAGGCCCTTTCCGCCTGCGCGGCAGAGGGGTGCGGCAACGCGATGGCTTGCTCCGGGGATGATCCCGGCGACGTGGTAGCTGAGGTCGATGGCCGGATTAGGCGTGACCGTGATGACCTTTTTCATGGCCTGGTTCACCGCCCCGTCCCAGTGCCGGAGGCGGCCTGCGCGGCCGGGAGCAGGGCCCGTGCCCTCATGGCGGCGCCGAGCAACCCTGCATCCTGGCCGAGCTGGGCGCGCATGATGATGGGCCGGCGCTGGAAATCGAGCAGCTCATCGAGGCGCGAACGCAGTGGCTGCAGGAGTCCTTCACCCGCTTCGGCAAGCCCGCCGCCAACCACCACCGCTTCGGTGCCGATGATGCTGACGCATTGGCTGAGGCTGAAAGCGAGGGCATCCACCGCGTCGGCCCAGATCCTGGCCGCAAGCGCATCGCCCGCTGTGGCCCGTTCGAGGACTTCACGGGCACCGGCGCGCGGAGTTCCGGCTTTGTCGCTGTAACGCCGGGCGATCGCCCCGGCGGAGCCGACGGCCTCGAGGATCGTATGGCCCGGACCGTCCGGGTCCGGAACGAGGGCGTGGCCCAGTTCCCCGGCGAAGCCGCCTGCGCGCACCGGGTACCCGTCGGAGATGACGGCGGCGGCGATCCCGGTGCCCACGACCATCACCACGACGTTGCGAAAATCGCGGGCCGCTCCGAACCGGAATTCGGCTTCGGCGGCCGTGCTGACATCGTGGCCGAAGGAGACCGGCAGCCCGAGGCGTTGCGCGGCCTTTTCCCCAAAGGGAAAGTTCCGCCAGCCCAGGTTCGCTGAATAGATCCCCACTCCGCTGTCGGAATCAACGATTCCCGGAACCACAATGCACGCGGCCTTCGCCGGGCGTTCGGGGAATTCAGCGGCAAATTCCGAAGCCAATGCCTCGACTGCGTCCAGGATCGCCTCGCCCGGTCGCAAGGGATCACGCGGCGTAGCGGTGCGGCGCAGGCCAAGGACATTCCCGGCTGTGTCGACAAGGCCTGCCTTCAGATCCGTCCCGCCGACATCGAAGGCCAGGACTGCGGATTCAGCGGCTCCGAGAACCATGGGATTGCCTAGGCCGTGGCGTTCAGGACAACAGAGCGCGTGAGGTTGCGCGGCAGATCGGGGTTGAGGCCGCGCACGCGTGCCCGCTCCAAGGTGACCTTATGGACCCGGGCCAGCTCGGCGAGCGGATGCTTGCCGGTGTTGACGTAGAGGGCGCCTGTGCGGCCCATGTCGCCGTCGAGGCCCTCGGGCTGCGGGCCGAAGATCCACGTCACCCGGCCCGGGGCGGCAATGGAAATGGGACCGTGCCGGTACTCCATCGCCGGATAGGATTCGGTCCAGCCCTGCACTGCTTCGCGCATCTTGAGTCCGGCTTCGTGGGCCAGGCCAACGGTCCAGCCGGTACCGAGGAAGGTGAACTGTTCGGCGTCGAGCAACTCCTGGGAAACAGGCTCGGTGACGGCAGTGCGGGCATCCTCGATTGCCGAGCCGAGTTCGATGCCCAGGCTCGTCAGGAGGTACACGAGGGCTGTGGTGGCAAAGCGGGTCTGGACCACCGATTTCTCGTCCGCGTAGGGAAGGCCGATCACGGCGTCGGCAAGGGTGGTGATGGGTGAATTCACGTCGCCGATCACCGCGATAGTGCGGACTTTTCCACGCAAGGCTTCGAGCAGCTCGAGTACCTCCGTGGTGGTGCCGGAGCGGGTGATGGCGATCACGGCGTCGTACTGGCGGCCCGCGCTGTTGTGATTGAGGAAGGCTTCGGACGCGGCGAACGCGTCGGTGACGCCCTTGCCTGCGGCTTCGCGGGCAGCGGCATAGCTTTGCGCCATGAACCATGAGGTACCGCAACCGACGACGGCGATCCGCTCACCGTCGGCGGGAAGCTGGTGCCCTGCCTTGGCTTGCTCAAGTTTGCATTGCTCGATGGCCCGCTTCCAGACCTCGGGCTGCGAAACTAGCTCTTCTTCCATGAAGGCCCCGAGGGTGTTGTTACTCATCGCACTTACCATTCCTGTCCGCGCTTCTTCGACGCACTCTTCAACGCTCAACCATTTGACGTTTTATGATCCATATAAACACTAAACGATCATATTCAATCGCACAAGGATCGTGACGGGCCCAGGCCGCCCAAAGCAAAAGCAGGGCCCCTCCATCTGGAGAGGCCCTGCCTTGTTGACTCGAGAGCGCCGTTAGACCGCCCGCACGCCTGCCCGCCACACCGCGAAAGTCAGCGGAATACCCGGCCGGTACGCGAGGTGCGTCGCCGACGGCGCCTTGAGCATGTGGAGGTCGGCGCGGTGCCCGACGGCGATCGAACCCACCGCCCGTTCGCCGTCGACGTCGTTCCCCGACTCCCTGCCCAGCGCCAGCGCACCGCCATACGTGGCCGCCCGGACGGCCTCGTGGACGCTCAGGTGCATCTGCAACACCGCAGTAGTGACGCAGAAGGCGATGGAGCTCGTGTAGGAGGTGCCGGGGTTGCAGTTCGCGGCCAAGGCAATCTGCACCCCCGCGTCGATCAACGCACGGCCCGGGGCAAGCGGCTGGCGGGTGGAAAGATCGCAAGCGGGCAGGCACGTGGCCACCGTGCCCCGCGCGCCCGTTCCGGTGGAGGCATCCCAGCCGCTCCAGGTTCCGGCGAGCGCCTCGATGTCGGCCGCTGAAAGGTAATTGACATGGTCAACGCTGGCCGCACCGAACTCCACGGCCAACTGCACGCCGGGGCCTTCACCCAATTGGTTGCCGTGGACACGCAGGCCCAGGCCCGCATCGCGGCAAGCGGTCAGGACGCGACGCGACTGTTCTTCGGTGAAAGCGCCGCGCTCGCAGAAAACGTCGGCCCACTTGACGAACGGGCGAACGGCGTCGAGCATCGGACCGCAGACGAGGTCCGTGTATGCCTCGGCGTCGGCTCCGGCCGGAACCAAGTGCGCGCCGAGGAAGGTGACTTCATCCACGGTCGCTGCCGCGATGCGTGCACTGCGTGCCTCGTTCTCCAGGTCCAGTCCGTAGCCGGTCTTGCTCTCGAGATAGGTGGTGCCTTGGGAGACGGCTTCGGCCACGCGCCCGGCAGCGAGGCGGGTCAGTTCCTCGTCGCTCGCGGCGCGCGTGGCGCCCGTGGTGACAGCAATCCCGCCGGCGCTGTAGCTCTGGCCGGCCATCCTGGCCTCGAATTCGGCCGTGCGGTCGCCGGCGAAAATCAGGTGCGAGTGCGAGTCCACCCAGCCCGGGAGCACCGCGCGGCCTTCCGCGTCCACGTGCTCATCAGCCGCGGGAGCCTCCGACGCCGGACCGATCCAGGAAATCCGCTCCCCTTCGATCACCACGGCGGCGTCCTTGAGAACGCGATGCTCCGCGTCCTGGGTCATCAGTTCGCCGATGTTGCTGATCAGTGTGCTCGTCTGCCCGCTCATGAACCTATTGTTCATCGGCGGATGGACCAACGGGCCGCCGCGAGCTCCCTCGGTGTCCGGGATGCCGGACTGATGCCCGGCGCGGAGGCAACACTCGCCGATCCCAGGATCTCCGCGGCGGCGAGCTCGGCGATTGCCGAGGACGTCTGGAAACCGTAACCGCCTTGGCCCGCAAGCCAGAAGAAACCGGGAGCCTCGGCGTCGAACCCCACCACCGGAACCCCGTCGGCAGCTTCAGTGCGCAAGCCCGTCCATGCCTTTGCCACGGAGCGGATGCCCAGCGACGTGATTGAATTCAGCCGGGCCACGAGCTCTTCCACGTCGCCGGGCCGCGGCTGTGCGTCTTCAGGCCCGCTCGGCACCGTCTCCGATGGCGAAATGAGCACTTGCTCCCCCTCGCGCCGGAAGTAGTAGGAATCATCCGCCGCCGCGACCATCGGGGTGCCTGGCGCAAGCGGGCGTTCGACGTCGACGATTGCCGCCGTGCGCCGGAACGGCTGCAAGCCCAGCTTTTCCACCCCGCTGAGGACCGCGAGTTCGTCCGCCCAGGCACCTGCCGCATTGACGACGACGGCGGACTGGAAACCTTCCAGCCCGGCGCCCAATTGCCAGCCGGAACCGAGCCGTTGGGCAGAATGGACCCGGGCGCCGGTGATGATATCCACTCCCCCGGCCTCGGCGCGTTGGCGGTGGTCTTCCAGCAGCACCGGCGCATTACAGGCGAACGACCCCGCGTCCAGGCCTGCGGCCGTGAAGGCTCCGGGATTCAGCGCCGGGCACAGCTCAAGGGCTTCGGCGTGCGTGATGGGGTGCATGTGCCCGCTGGCTTCTGCCTTGACGGTGGCTTCGTCGCCCACCAACATGAACGAGCGCGGTTCCAGCACCGGTACCGGCAATGCTGCATCGCGGGCTGCCATCAGCTCCAGCGTGCGGACGGTGAGTTCCTGTACGACGGCGGGTCCGTAGCTTGGGATCAGCTGCCGGGCTGAGCGGGAGGACGTGTGGTAGGCCAGTGTCTGTTCGGCTTCCACGAGTGCCACCGAACACCGGCCGGCCAGCGCTGAAGCCAGCGACAACCCGGCGATCCCTCCACCGACAATTACCACATCATAATTCGCAGCCATCCCCCCATCCTGTCAGCGCATACGCCCAGATGCGAGGGGCCGGCTCGGGACTCGCCGCGCCCGTCCCAGCGGGCCTATTCCAGAGCGGACGGCTTGATGCCGCTGTAGGGGGTCCACCACGTGAGCGGTTCCGTGACTGTGAAGCGTCGCCCGGAGATCGAATCCGCGGGAACCCGCACGAAATGGTCCTTCTTGCCGGATTCCCAAGGAAACAGGGGCAGCGAGAACGAGTTGATGACGTCGTCGAGCTGTTTGACGGGCGCCGCTTTGCCATGGAGCACAACGCTCCACGCGACTCCGGTGTTCGGGTCGACTCCGTCCACCTCCATGGCCACCGGGAACTCGCCCAGAGCCGCGGCGAGCTTTGTGCCCGCTCCCGTCCTGAAGACAACCGTCCCCTGGTCCACGGTGTAGTTGATCGGAAAAATGTCAGGGTGGTCTCCGAGCCACACGGCCAGCCTGCCGACAGACACGCCCCTCAGGAGATTCCAGCATTGCTGCGAATCCAACACCTCGGTTACACGTTGTGCTGCATCTTTGTCCATGCTGCAGATACTAGGCCTCCGATCCTCTGCGGGACAGGGCTTAGGCGAAGGGGTTCAGCGCAGGTATTGGAGCTCCTTGAAATGACTGATGTAGTCGTCCAGGAGCGCTTCTGCAACCCTGACCGAGTCCACGAGCGGGTTCATGGCCATCGCCTTGTAGGCGGACCGCCTGGAACCCGTGAGCGCAGCGTCGATGGTGGCGCGTTCCACCGCTTTGGCGTTGACGACGAGCCCGCGCGCGTAGTCCGGAAGAGCCTTGGCCGGGAGCAAGCGGGCTCCGCCTGCGTCCACGAGGCAGGGCGCCTCGATGACGGCGTCGGCGTCGAGTTCTGCCAGGGTGCCGTTATTGGGGAGGTTCAGGATCAGTCGGGCCGTTTCGCCCTGGCTGATGGCACGCATGATCGCCAAGGCTACGGCCTCGTAACCGCCGGATACCAGGTCCTCGGCGTCGCGTTCGAACGTACCGGCGGCGTCCCTGTTGCTTTGCATGTACGTCTCTTCGCGATCGAGCTTGGTCTTTTCCCAGAGCCTGAGGGCCGATTTCGACGACGGGACCCCCTCGGCGGGCCCCAAACCGCCGTCGTTCGCTTCCGCTAGCCCGCTGTAGAAGGACGACTGCTGCCGCGCCAAGTAGGCGCCGCGGGTGGTTTCGGCGCGCCGGTCGGCGTCGAGCGCTTCCCGCCTGAAGTAGTAGTAATGCAGATACTCGTTGGGAACCGCGCCCAAGGCTTTGATCCACGAAGCGCCGAAAAGCCGGCCCTCTTCAAACGATTCGATGGCGCTGTCGTCGGCGAGGAGCCGCGGCAGGACATCTTCACCGTCGACTACCAGCCCGCGCAGCCAGCCCAGGTGGTTCAGGCCGATGTAGTCGATCTGCACGGAACCGTCCCGAAAGGCTGCCTCGCCGCGCTGGACTCCGGCTGCGAGCAGGCATCGCCTGGCCAGTCCCACCGGCGAATCGCAGATCCCCACCACCTTGTTGCCGAGGACCCGCGTCATGACCTCGGTGATGACCCCGGCCGGGTTGGTGAAGTTGATGAACCAGGCGTCCGGAGCATGTTTCTTCACGGCCTCGGCGATGTCCAGAACCACGGGAATGGTCCGCAGGGCATAGGAAATCCCGCCGGCGCCAACGGTCTCCTGCCCTATGACCCCATGCTCCAGGGCAATACGTTCATCGGCGGCGCGCCCGTCGAGTCCGCCCACGCGGATGGCGGAGAAGATGAAGTCCGTGCCGGGCAAGGCTTCGGACAGCTCCGTGAACATCCCCACTGCGGGCGCGTCAGGCACCCCCTGGGCCATGTCGGCCAGGACCCTGGCCACCACGCCCAGGCGCGCGGGGTCGGCGTCGAACAGCCTTAGTTCGGTGACCCGGCCGGGCCCGTGGTCAGACAGCAGTGCTGAATAGACCAGGGGTACCCGGAATCCCCCGCCGCCCAGGATGGTGAGGATCATGGGAACTCAGAGCCCCGCGGCTGCGCGGCTCTTCACGAAGGCCTCGACACACGCCTCGACGTCCTCGGAGCTGTGTGCGGCCGAGAGCTGCACGCGGATCCGGGCAGCTCCCTTGGGCACCACGGGGTAGCTGAACGCCGTGACGAACACTCCGTGGTGGAGCATCTCGTCGGCGACCTTCGCGGCCGCCACGGCGTCGCCGAACATCACCGGAATGATGGCGTGCTCGCCGTCGAGCAGTTCGAAGCCTTCCCCGCTCATGCGGCGGCGGAACAAGGCGGCGTTCTCGAAGAGCCTGGAGCGGAGCTCGCCCGAACCCTGGACCAGTTCAATGGCCTTGATGGTGGCTGCGACGATTGCCGGGGCGAGGGAGTTGGAGAAAAGGTACGGGCGGGCCTTCTGGCGCAGCATGGCGACGATTTCGCTGCGGCCGGAGACGTAGCCGCCCGAAGCACCGCCAAGGGCCTTGCCGAACGTGCCGGTGTAGATGTCGATCCTGTCGGAAACGCCCGCGTGTTCCGGGGTTCCGGCACCGGTTGCTCCCATGAAGCCTACGGCGTGGGAATCGTCCACCATGACCAGCGCGTCGTGCTTTTCCGCGAGATCGCAAATGGCCTCGAGCGGAGCAAGGTAGCCGTCCATGGAGAAGACGCCGTCCGTCACGATGATCTTGCGGCGGGCCGGGGTCTCGCTGGTTGAGGCCTCGATGAGCTTGGCTTCGAGGTCAGCCATGTCCTGGTTGGCGTAGCGGAAGCGCTTGGCCTTGCTGAGCCGGATGCCGTCGATGATGGAGGCGTGGTTCAGGGAATCGGAGATGATGGCGTCCTCGGCCCCGAACAGGGACTCGAAAACGCCTCCGTTGGCGTCGAAGCAGCTGGAGAAGAGGATGGTGTCTTCGGTTCCGAGGAACTGTGAGACGCGCGCCTCGAGTTCGAGGTGCAGGTCCTGGGTGCCGCAGATGAAGCGGACGGATGCCATGCCGAAGCCGCGCTCGTCCATAGCGGACTTGGCGGCGGCGATGATGTCCGGGTGGTCTGCGAGGCCAAGGTAGTTGTTCGCGCAGAAGTTCAGGACAGTGTTCGCCGGCTGGCCGAGCTGGCCTGCGGAGATGTGGCTGGCCTGCGGCGAGTCAATGTGGCGTTCGGTCTTGAAGAGGCCCGCGGTGCGGATCTCATCAAGTTCGCCCTGCAACTGGTCTTTGATGCTTGAGTACATGGTGGCTCCTGGTACTGGGGTCTCTGGTACTGGGGTCTTGGGGAGGACTTTACGGTGTCTTAGATTTCGGTCCAGTCGAGGACGACCTTGCCGCCCGTGCCGGCGCGGGCGATTTCAAAGCCCTTTTCCCAGTCGGTGGCGGACAGCTTGTCCGTGACGACGGCGGAAATGTGGCTGTGCAGTACGGGGTTGGAGGACAGCATGGCGCTCATGGCGTACCAGGTTTCGTACATCTCGCGGCCGTAGATGCCCTTGAGGGTCAGCATGTGGGTGACCACTTTGCCCCAGTCGATGTCAATGGACTGGCTGGGCAAGCCAAGCATGGCGATGCGTCCGCCGTGGTTCATGTTGTTGATCATCTCAGGCAGTGCCGTGGGATGTCCGGACATTTCCAGGCCGATGTCGAATCCTTCGCGCATGCCGAGCTCGAGCTGGGCATCCTTGACACGCATCTTCGACACATCGACGGCGAGGTCCACGCCCATCTTCCGGGCGAGTTCGAGGCGGGGAGCGGAGACGTCCGTGATGGCGATCTTGCGGGCACCGGCGTGGCGCGCGACGGCGATTGCCATGAGTCCGATGGGTCCGGCACCTGTGATGAGGACGTCCTCACCGACGAGGGGGAAGCTCAGGGCGGTGTGGACGGCATTGCCGAAGGGGTCGAAGATGGCGCCGAGCTCAGGAGTGATCGAAGGATCCTGGTGGACCCAGACGTTGGTCTCCGGGATGACAACATATTCTGCGAAGGCGCCGTCGCGCTGCACGCCCACGGACACCGTGTGGATGCACATCTGGCGGCGGCCTGCACGGCAATTGCGGCAGATGCCGCAGACCACGTGGCCTTCACCGGACACACGGTCACCGACCTTGACGTCCCGGACGTCCTCTCCGACGGAGACAACTTCGCCGTAGAACTCGTGCCCCGCGATCAACGGAGTCTCGATGATGCCCTGCGCCCACGCGTCCCAGGACTGGATGTGCAGGTCCGTTCCGCAGATACCGGTGGTCATGACGCGGATCTTGACGTCGCTGGGACCTGCCTCCGGCTCGGGCCGTTCGACGAGTTCAAAACCAGCGTGGGGACCGGACTTGTAGAGAGCCTTCATGGGTCTTCCTAACTCAAGGGATTGGGCCGTTTGTGTGCCGTTTCACTTCATTGAAACCCCACGGACGGTTTAGCACAACTAGGTTTTTCTCAATCAACGATTTAGCATTTGCTAAATGGAAGTACATCAGCTCCAAATGCTCAGGGAACTAGGAGATCTCGGCAGTGTCAAGGCCGTGGCCGAGACGCTCATGGTCACTCCCTCGGCCGTCTCCCAGCAGCTCGCGCTCCTGCAGAAGTCGGTGGACGTGCCCTTGACCCGCAAGGAGGGCCGGGCCCTGGTGCTCACCGATGCGGGCCGGGTCCTGGCCGACGCCGGAGCCGCCGTCGTGAGCGCCATGGCCGACGCCCGGGCAGCCATCGGCGCGTACCACGACTCGCCGGGCTCCACCGTGACCGTGAGCGCATTCCACAGTGCAGGACAGGCTTTGTTCGCTCCGCTCGCGGCCTTGCTGACCACCGCGCGCAATGCGGGTCCGGAAGGCAGCGTTCCGCGCGTGAAGCTCGCCGACGAAGACGTTGCCCAGGAAGACTTTCCGGGCCTGGCCGCCCGATATGACCTTGTGCTGGCGCACCGGATGGAGCACAGCCCCGGGTGGCCCACCGACAAAGTCGCCGTGATCCCGCTCGCCGACGAGCCGCTCGACGTCGCGTTGCCTGCCGGACACCCGCTCGCGGCGCGCCGCGAACTCAGGCCGGCCGACGTCGTCGGGCAGCCCTGGGTGACCAGCCGCGCCGGCTACTCCCCCGCGGACGTGCTGGCCGCCGTCGTCGCCGTCAGTGGGCGTCCGGCGGATGTCCTGCACCGCATCAACGACTACTCCACCGTGGCCTCGCTCGTGGCGGACGGTGGCGCGATTGGTCTGCTCCCGCGGTTCACGGCCCAGCGGGTACTGGACGCCGGCGTGGTGCTGCGTCCGCTCGCGGGGGTGAATTCCGTGCGCAAGATCGACATCCTCGCGAGGCCGGAAACCCTGAAACGGAAATCGGTCATGACGGTCTGCGAAGCGCTGCAGACCGTCATGACCGAACTCGCCGGGGGTACCTCACCTGGCGCCTCCCAGCCCAACTGACTCGCATTTGTTGCGGTTATGAGGCCCCAAAACGACTGGGAGGGCCCACGCCGCCAGGGTTCCCTGGCCGAGCTTGCGAGGCGAGGGTGGCGGTGGGGACCAGTTGGGGGCTCGCGACGCTAGAGTTCCCGTACCCGGGCCGACTGGCCCGCGTTGAAGTACTCCACGAGCCCTTCGGGCAGGGCCGGAACCCGCTTCGCGCAACCGTCGCCGCGGAGGGACTCGGTGGCGAGCACGCCCGCCGCCACGGCCTCCCGGGCTGCGATCGGCGAAGTCGCAGTGGTTCCGCCATCCCTGGCGAAGCGCAGGAACTCAGCTATGAGCAAGGGGTCCGCACCGCCATGGCCGCCTTCTCCGTCGCGGACCAAGACCTTCTGGTCGGGCTCGGCGAAACCGGAGGTTGTCCGGGTGGTCCATACATAGATCTGGTCGCCGGCTCCGTCACCGAAGTTCTCGATCCTGCCCTTGGTGCCGATCACCGTGTAGTTCCGCCAATAGTCCGGGGTGAAATGGCACTGCTGGTACGAGGCGAGTACGCCGTTGCCCAGGACCATGTTCATCATCGAGATGTCCTCGACGTCGATCGTCTCGGCGAGGTCCGTCTGTTCGGTGGGGGGCCAATTGGCCACGGAGAACCAATCACCCATCCGGCGTGCCGTGTTGTCCCGGCGGGAAGCGACGTCCCCGTAAACGGCCAACTCGCCGATCGCCTGCACCTTGGTGCTGTATCCCCCGGCGAGCCAGTGGATGACGTCGATGTCGTGCGCGCCCTTTTGCAGCAGCAGCCCTGTGGTGTTCGCGCGCTGGGCATGCCAGTCCTTGAAATAGTAGTCCCCGCCGTTTCCCACGAAGTGCCGGCACCAGACTGCCTTGACGTCACCGATGGTCCCGGCCTGGATGATGTCGCGCATCTGCACCACCACCGGCATGTGCCGCATGTTGTGGCCCACATAGAGTCGCGTTCCGGTGTCGAAGGCCGTCTGGAGGATAAGGTCGGCTGCCTCCAACGTGACATCAAGCGGTTTCTCGCAGAAAGTGGGAATGCCGGCTTTGAGCGTCCGGACGGCGACGGCGGCGTGCTGGTTGTCGGGAGTCAGGACCAGGACCGCGTCCAGGCCGGAGGCCAACAGGACGTCCAGATCGTCGGTGATTACCGCCGTCGGGATCTTCTCGGCCGCGTCCACCCTGCCGCGCTCGCCCAGATCGCACACGACGGTGACTTCCGAACCGTGGCCGGGCTTGTGCGCGTGGCGCCACAGCGACGACCGCAAGCCGAATCCGACGATGCCTACTTTGAGGTCCATAAGTACTTTCCTAACTAGATAAGTTGATGCGCCGGCGTCACGGGGTTGTTTGACCCACGCGCTGCGCGATTCCTTGGTTGACCAGCTCGCGAACCCTTCGGTAATGGAGGGGGTCGTAGCTGAAGCTGTCCATGGCGAGGCTCCCGCCCGAGCCATCCGTATCGATGAGCGCCAGCGCCTCCTCGCGACCGGCCAGCTCTGCCAGGAGAGAGAGTGCCCGGTGGTCCCACATGGCCTGGGCGAACACCTTGTAACGGATCGACTCCCACGGCACTCCATCCGGTCCCGGATAGACCATGAAGGCGTCGCCGCCCGGGAAAGCTCCTCCGGCACAGGTGTCCTTGAACGGGTCGATCGGCGCCAGCGAGTGGGCCGTGTTGTAGAAGTTAAATCCCCAATGCAGGAAGCCCGCACATGCCAGGGCGAAGAGCTGGTGGCCCAACACCCGGTTTCGCACGGAAGGCATGGAAATGAACCGGTTGGCAACGCCGCTGTCCTGCGCAACGCAGTAATAGACCCACAGATCCTTCACGCCCGCCGCCAGGAACGGTGCCACGGCATCGCTTGCCACCACGGGATTCGGCACTGCGCCGCTACTGTAGAACTCAAAGTCGCTCAGGGCGTCAACCACCGTCAGCCCGTCCAGGAGATCCGCGACAACGTCCTTTGCCTCTTGGTATCCCGACAGGGCTTGCGCACCTGCTGGTTCATCGGAAATGTGGAAAATGACCCGGTCAAGAGACCAGTGCTCTGCCAGGAAGGAACGCAGGGCAGGCAGCAGCCCGGCCATCAGCTCCCGGTAAGACGGCGACGTCGACGGCACGTCCCAGCCAAAGCGCCGCTCCATTCCGTGGGCAGTCTCGACATAGATCGCCGGCGTCGCCTTGGCCCCCCATTGCGTGAACAGGTGGGCAATTTCCAGGTACTGGATGCCATGTTTGGCACAAAGGTCCACCCATCGCAGCAGCTTGCTGAAATCAAAGCGGTAGCCGGAATCTTCGCGGATCCCGATCAGTTGGGTGGGCAGCCGGGTTCCCCCGACGACTGTGTCCAGCGGAGGAGTCCACGTGGGCGTCAGCAGCGAGTTGGCTCCCATCCTTGCCGCGGACCCGATGAAGGCATCGATGATCGACCAATGCTCTTCGCTGAAGACGCCGACGCCGTAATGGCTCGCCAAGCCGTCGCAGTGGAACCAGTGTGCGTTCACGATCTCCAGTTGCGGGGCTTGCGCGGGCACCACCGTGACGCCGATGTGGGTGCTAAAAAGCAGGCGGCCCTCCACGTCGCGTACCGAGATCCCGAATTCGTGATCGCCCGCATTCACCGCGGATGGCACCACGAAGTCGATCCATGCGGCGGTCCACTGCCCGTAGAGGGGCTTGATCAGACCATCCGGGGTGGGTCGCAAAAGGTCGGGATACAAACCGGGAGTGTCCCGGTCATAGCCAGCGTCATGCTGCGGGAATGCCGCCAATGAACACGGCACCAGTTCAACCTGCGAAATGGTGGCAATTCCTGCCGCCGGACCATCGATTGCAACTTCCAACGCCCCTGACAGCCGAAAATCGTGTTTCATGGGCGGCCGGAGTGCCACCTGGATCGACGCAGTCTCGCCGGGGAAAACGGACATCGGGATGGTCCTGTCGAACGGCCGTGGTGGAGCGTCCGGGTAGACCTTTTCCAAGGAGTCCACCAGCACGAATGACCAGCCGTCCAGCTGGACCGGGTTCTGTTCCGTCAAGGGCTGCGATCCTTTCCTACGTGAGTCTCTACGTGGGTGCCCACTTGGTTTTTACTTGAGTCCGGAGCGGCCGATGCCTGCCATCACACGCTTCTGCATGAGCAGGAACATGATCAGGATCGGCGCCATGGCCATGAGCGATGCCGCCATGAGGATCGGGTAATTGTTGGCGTGCTCACCCTGGAGATTCGAAAGCCCGACGCTCAACGGTGCGGCGTTCGCCGTCGACGTCACCACCAAAGGCCACAAGAGGTCATTCCAGGACCACAGCACGGTAATGATGACCAGGGCCCACAAGCCGTTTGCCGCGAGGGGCAGCATGACCCGGAAGAAGATCTGGAACGGATTGGCACCGTCGAGCCGTGCTGCGTCTTCGAGTTCGTCCGGGAGCCCCATGAAGAACTGGCGCATCAGGAACAGGCCGAAGGCGCTGAAGATGCCCGGAGCCACGATGCCGGCGATGCTGTTCAGCCACCCCAGGTTCTGGATGATCTGGTACTGCGGGATCAGGAACAACTGCGACGGCACCATGATGATCGACAAGACTATGGCCAGGATGAGCCCCTTGAACCGGAACTGCATCCGAGCGAAGGCGTAACCCGCCAAAGAGCAGAGGAGCACCTGGCCGATCACCCTGATCACAGTGATTGCTACCGTCACCCAGAGCTGTGAACCGAAATTCATGGAGGTGAAGACGTCCGCGAAGTTATGCCATTGGACGACGCTGGGCCACAGGGTGGGTGGCGTGCTTTGGACTTCGGCGTTCGTCGAAAGCGACATCACGATCTGGTACAGGAGAGGCGAGATCATGGCCAACCCGCCGATGCTCAGTACACAGTGTGCCAGGACGTTCGAGCCTTGTTTGCCGCCTCTGGCGCCTTTGCGATTGGCGCCCTTGCCGTCGCGGCCCGCGGGTTCGGAGGGTTTGCCTCCAGCGTGAGAAGGCCTTGCTGAAGCGATCTGTCGCGATTCGACACCGCTTTTTGTGGAGAGCATCGATTCAGACATAGTTGACCCACCTCTTCTGGATACGGAATTGGAAAGCGGTCAGAAGAGCGATGATGACCAGGATCAGGATGCCGATGGCTGCCGCATAGCCCTTGTCGTTCTGCAGGAAGGCCTGGTTGTAGAAGATATACACGAGGCTTTGCGTCTGAGGCATGGCCAGGTTCGCTTTCCCCATCATCACGTACAGCAAATCGAACAGCTGGAAGCCGCTGATCACGGTGACGATCGTGACAAAGAAGATGCTGGGCGTCAGCAGCGGAACGGTAATGCTGAAGAACTGGCGGACCCGGCTGGCCCCGTCCATTTCCGCGGCTTCGAAGAGCTCCCGAGGGATCTCGCGCAGTCCCGCGCTGATGATGATGAGGTTGAATCCCAGCGACATCCAAAGCCCCACGGTAGCCACGGCAAGGAGTGCAAACCCCGGCGTCGATGTCCAGTAAGGCCCCTGGATCCCGAACAAGCCCAGGAACCAGTTGATGGGACCGAAGTCACCGTTGTAGATCAACCTCCACACGATCCCGACGGCGGCCGGCATGGTGATGTAGGGAATGAAGTACAGCGTCCGGTACAGGGCCGCAAAGCGCAGGCCGGGACGCTCGATCAGCGACGCAAGGATGACCGCAATGGGAATCCCCAGCAGCACGACGACCGTATAGATCAGCGTATTGAGGATTGATTGCGGAATAGTGGAATCCGCGAACATCCGCACGTAATTGTCCAGGCCGATGAACTTGGTTCCGCCGAAGACACCCCACTTGGTGAAGCTGTAGTAGAACGTCTGGACGATCGGCCAAAGATAGAACACGCCGATGCCCGCAACAGTAGGCACCACGAACAACCATGGCCACCAGCCATCCGACTTCAATTTTCCTTTGCGGCGATCCCCGGCGGGTTGGACGGCCCGGCCGCTTTTGGCACTGCCGTTTTTGGGCGCCGGCGTCAGGGTCTGGGCTTTCATGATTCTTTGGCCAGCGCGGCATTCATCTGGCTGGCAAGGTCCTTGGCGACGTCCGCAACCGGCTTGGTCCCGGCGAACGCCTGCGGCAGCAGGGTGTTCTCGAGTTCGTTCCAGGCTGCCGTATTGGCCGACGCCGGGTAGGGCGAGGCATCCTTGGCCAGGTCAAGGAAGACGTTGAGGTCAACAGAGGGAACAGACTTGACCCAAGCATCCTGGGTGCCGTTGAAGGCCGGGATGACGGTTCCGGTTCCCGCCTGGATCCTGGCAGCATCCTGGGTTCCCAGGAAGGCCACGAACGCCTGGGCCGCGGCAGGGTTCTTCGCATTGGCGGGAATCACGTTGGCAAGTCCGTGGATCACGCTCTGGTTGGTCTTCGGCCCCTTCGGGAGGCTGACAATGCCCAGATCGTCACCGAGGGCCTTTTGGGCCGGCCCGACGGTCCAGGAGCCGTCCATGGTCATAGCCAATTTCCTGGACGTGAACATGTCACTCGAAGAGGTGTCCGTCAATTGCTGCATCGAGGGAGATACGCCGGATTCGATCAAGTCGCGCCAGAACTGGAGGCCGGCGATTGAGCCGGCTGAGTCGTATCCGGACTTCTTGCCGTCAGTCGAGATGATGGTCCCACCGGCTTCGATCATCGTGTTGTAGTAGCTGGTCTGGCCGCCCGTGAGGTCACCGGCATATCCGTAGACGCCCTTGCCCTGGTAGAACTTGGACAGCTTGGCGCCGGCGGATTTCACGTCGTCCCAGGTCCAGTTGGACGTCGGTTCGGACACCCCGGCTTCCTTGAAGAGGGCCTTGTTGTAGAAGAGCGCACTGGTATCGAAGTCCTTGGGCACCCCGTAGAACGCCCCGTTGACGGTGTACAGATCCACCAGCGCCTTGGGGTAATTGGCCGTGTCCACTGCCTTGCCGGACACCAGTCCGTCCAAGGGCAACAGCTGGTTGTTTTGCGCGTAAAGCTTGATGTGCGGACCATTCATCCAGAAGACGTCCGGCAGGGTGTTGCTGCTTGCCTGGGTCTGGATCTTCGTCCAGTAGACCGAACCCTTCGACGGCGTGACGTCGATGGTGACCCTGATGTTCGGGTATTGCTTGTTGAATTCGGTCACGATCTTCTGCATCGCGGGCTTTTGTGCCGCGTCCCAGATGGCGTAGCTGAGCTCGGCGTTCAGGTCCTTTGCGGGAGCAGCGTAGGCGGCCTTGGCTGCGCTACCCCCGGCGGCACTGTTCCCGCCGCAGGCGGCGAGCGAAACGACGGCGGCACCGGCAGCCGCAAAGGAAAGGAATGACCTGCGGGTCACGTTGTGGTTCATAAGAATTCTCCGATGTCTTGGTCAGAAGACCGACGGTCCTTCGGGGGGCGGGCCCGCATTCGGCGAACAGCCAACCCAACTGGTGTTGTGCAGTTGATCACATCATGTTAATCGTTTAAAGGCAAGATCTCGGATGATCTTTCCTTAACTTTTACGGGCAGAAAACGTCACCAAAGTGCAGGAAAGGCGGACTGTGTGATCATCGGGCACGTGCCTCGACACGCTGCGTGGATAGTCCGGGCTTAGCCCGAGGGCCCCGGTTCACACCGAAGGCCCTGGCTTTCACACCGAGGGCGCCGAGTCCCTCACGATGAGCTTCCAGGGGAATTCCAGAATGCCGGCAGGCCCATCGGGATTCTCTGCCCGGTCGAGCAGGAATGCGGCCAAGCCATCGAAAAAGCCCTCGGGACCAACGGTGGTCAACGACGGCGTCATGCGCTCGCCTTCAGTGGTGTTGCCGATACCGAGCACTTCAACGTCTCCGGGAATGCGAAGTTGCAGCCGCTGGGCCGCATGGATGGCGGCTATCGCCGCGAAGTCCGTGGTCGCATAGATCGCGGTCGGACGATCCGCCCGCTGCAGGAGCCGCAACGCTGCGTCGAACGCGCTGAGCCCGTCGCGGTCATACGTCTCGACGTAGTCGTCCCGGTAGTCCAAACCAGCCCGGGCCAGGCCGCGGGTGTAGGCGCCAAAGCGGATGTCGAGGGTGCTTGTCGAATGTGTCGAGGAGATCAGGCAACCCACCCGGTGGTGCCGCCCCGTGAGGTGATCCACCGCCCGGTCGCAAGACGAACCGGCCACGGGCCGTACGACGTCGAACCCTTCAGGTTCCATGGTGTCGCTGAAGACCACCAAGCGCTGCAATCTCGCCGCCTGCGCCAGCAGTTCGGCATCCCCGGGCTCTTCGGCGCCGTCGATGAATGTCACGTCCGCGTTTTGGCGTTTGAGTGCCACCCGCCAGTCGGTGTCGGCCAGGATCATAGGCGTAATGCCCCGTTGGGCGGCGGCCGTACCAACGGCACGGCTAACATCCAGTGCCCACGGATCCGAGATCATGGTCAGTGACAACATGAGCAGGTTCGTTCGGCCAGTGCGGATAGCCCTTGCCGATTGGTTGGGGCGGTATCCGAGAGCCAGGGCAGCCTCTTGAACCCGCAGCACGGTAGCGGGGGCCACCCCGGACCCGCTCCTGCTGCCGTCTTTGCCGCTCCTGCCTGAAAGCACGTAGGAAACAGTCGCCGTCGAAACCCCGGCTGCCGCCGCCACGGACTTGATCGTGGGGCGCATTCGTCTCCTTTTGGGCTAAGACACCGACCCTTGGGCGCGGTTCGGCGGTAGTAGCATCATAGCCAGACGAGCGGGCGCAGGGTCAGGAAGAGACGCTCCCATAGCCAAGCCGTCGTCCGCCATCATTGGGCGCAGCAGGCAAGGTGCCCCCGATAATGCGTGTGGCAGTGACCGTGCTGCCGCTCTTCGTACCGGAGACTGCGACGATGTCCCCCGCCTTCAGGTCGGTGGCCTTGATGGTTTGAAGCGATGGACGGCGGCCTTGCGTGCCTGTCCCGGCAGCAGGGAACCTGACGATGGTGGTAGACGATGTGATCGTGTAGCTCTGCGTGAAGCCGTCGTCGCTCTTCACGGAAATGCTCGAATCGCTGACGGACTGCACGGTGCCACGCTGAGTCACCACGGTCGTGTAGCTGCCGTCGTTGTTCTTGACCGTGAACTCACCGTGGATCCCCGGGCCTGCGAAGCCGCGTGGAAGCACCGGGAACGGCCGGGCCTTGCCGGGCGACGGGGTGGCGGGCGAAGGGGTGGCGGGCGAAGGGGTGGCGGGCGAAGTAGCCCCGGGCGACGGGGAGGCAGGCGATGCCGTGCTTGTCGGCGTCGCGCTCACTACGTAGGCGGGGATGATCTGGCCGGCAGCCCAGACTGCGGCCACACCACCGCCGGTCAGCACGACGGCGATACCGCCGGCGATAAGAGCCTTGCGAAGCCCTGGAGTCATGGTGGACATGGCCGAATCCTTTCTCCGCTCCTCCCCGGGCCGGTAAGGGGCGGGCAGCAAAGAACTGATGACTCCATAATGACGCTTGAAGCTGTGTGAGGGCTGTGGATCCAGACACAACCAGGTCGCAGTTGTTGTCGTTTTGACGGCTCATAACGACGTTAACTGCGACCTAGTTGGGTGAGGCGCGGGTGAGGCGGTGGGCCCTAGCCTTCGACGCCGAGCCTCTCCAGGATCAGCTCCTTGACGCGGCCGGCGTCGGCCTGTCCGCGTGTGGCCTTCATGACTCCGCCGACGATCGCACCGATGGCCTGAAGCTTGCCGCTGCGGATCTTCTCCGCGACGTCGGGCTGGGCCGCCAGTGCGGCGTCGATCGCTTCCAGCAGGGGGCCGTCGTCGGACACGACGGCGAGGCCGCGCTTCTCGACGATCTCAGCCGGGGTGCCCTCGCCGGCGAGGACGCCGTCGAGTACCTGGGAAGCCATCTTGTTGTTGATCTTGCCGCCCTCGACGAGCTTGTTGAGCTCCACGATGGTTTCCGGCGTGACGCCGAGTTCGGAAGGATCGACGTCGGCTGTCTTGGCGCGTCCGACGATCTCGCCCATCCACCACTTGCGGGCCACGGAGGCGCTGGCACCGGCGGCGATGGTCTCCTCGATGGAGTCCATGACGCCGGCGTTCACGACGTCGCGGAACTCGAGGTCCGAATAGCCCCAGTCGGCCTGGAGCCGCTTGCGGCGCGCAGCGGGCGGCTCGGGCAGCGTGGCGCGGAGTTCTTCGACCCATTCGCGGGATGCCAGGACCGGAACGAGGTCCGGCTCCGGGAAGTAGCGGTAGTCGTCGGCGTCGGACTTGGCCCGGCCCGACGTCGTCGTGCGCGTGTCCTCGTGCCAGTGGCGCGTTTCCTGGATGACCGGCTCGCCGGAGTCCAGGACGGCTGCGTGGCGCTGGATTTCGTAACGGACGGCGTGCTCGACGGCGCGCAGCGAGTTCACGTTCTTCGTTTCGGAACGGATGCCGAAACGTTCGCGGCCGTGCGGGCGCAGCGAGACGTTGGCGTCGCAGCGGACGTTGCCGCGTTCCATCTTGGCGTCGGAAACGCCGAGGTTCTTGACGATTTCGCGTACTGCGGCCACGTAGGCCTTGGCGAGCTCAGGTGCCCGGCTACCCGCGCCCTCGATCGGCTTGGTGACGATTTCGACGAGCGGAACACCGGAACGGTTGTAGTCCACCAACGAATAGTCGGCGCCCTGGATGCGACCGGTGGCGCCACCCATGTGGGTCAGCTTGCCGGCGTCCTCCTCCATGTGCGCGCGCTCGATCTCGACGCGGAACACAGTGCCGTCCGAGAGCTCGATGTCCAGGTAGCCGTCGTACGCGATGGGCTCGTCGTACTGGGACGTCTGGAAGTTCTTCGGGGTGTCCGGGTAGAAGTAGTTCTTCCGGGCGAAGCGGCAGGACTCGGCGATCTTGCAGTTCAGGGCAAGGCCGATCTTGATGGAAGACTCTACCGCCGTCTTGTTCACCACGGGCAGGACGCCGGGCATGCCAAGGTCAACCTCGTTGACGTTGGTGTTCGGCTCGTCGCCGAAGACATTCGGGGCGGAGGAGAACATCTTGGTCTTGGTGTTGAGCTCCACATGGACCTCGAAGCCAAGGACGGGATCGTACTTCTCCATGGCCTCTTCGAAGCTGAGGATGGCGTCAGTAGACATCAGTTGGAACCTCCGGCGGTGGTGGAGCTGGAACCGAGAACGGGTGCCTTCGCCAACAGCGGGCCACCCCACTTCTCTTCGAGCAAGGATTCAAGGACAGCGCCCACGCGGTACAGGCGGGCGTCCTCGCGGGCAGGCGCCAGCAGTTGGATGCCTACGGGCAGGCCGTCTTCGTCGGCCAGGCCGCCAGGAAGGGACAATCCGGGGATACCGGCCATGTTCGCCGGGATGGTGGCGACGTCGTTGAGGTACATGGCCAGCGGATCGTCGAGCTTCTCCCCCAGCTTGAAGGCTGTAGTGGGAGCCGTCGGCGAAATCAGGACATCGGCCTGCGCGAACGCGGCGTCGAAATCACGCTGGATGAGCGTGCGGACCTTCTGCGCCGAACCGTAGTAGGCGTCGTAGTAGCCGGCGCTCAGGGCGTAGGTGCCCAGGATGATGCGGCGCTTGACCTCATCGCCGAAACCGGCGGCGCGGGTAGCTGCCATGACGCGTTCGATCGTCATGGGGCCTTCCTCGGGCAGGACACGCATGCCGTAGCGCACGCCGTCGAACTTGGCCAGGTTGCTGGAAACCTCGGACGGCATGATCAGGTAGTAGGCGCCCAGCGCGTACTTGAAGTTGGGGCAGGAAACCTCGACGATTTCCGCGCCGGCCTCCTTGAGCAGCTGAAGGGACTCGTTGAAACGGTTCTCGACGCCGGCCTGGTAGCCCTCGCCGTGGAGTTCCTTAATGATGCCGATCTTCATGCCCGTGACGTTTCCCGTCTTGGCAGCGGCAACGAGGGTATCGAAGGGGTCCGTCAGCGAGGTGGAGTCGAAGGGGTCGTGACCGCCGATGACTTCCTGCAGCAGGGCCGAGTCCAGCACGGTCCGTGAAACAGGGCCGATCTGGTCCAGCGAGGACGCCATGGCAATGGCACCGTAGCGGGAAACGGCACCATAGGTGGGCTTCATGCCAACCGTGCCGGTGACAGCGCCGGGCTGGCGGATGGATCCGCCGGTGTCCGTGCCGAGGGCAAGCGGAGCTTCGAAAGCGGCGACGGCGGCCGCGGAGCCACCGCCCGAGCCGCCGGGAATGCGGTCCAGGTCCCACGGGTTGCGGGTGGGACCGTACGCCGAGTGTTCCGTGGAGGAACCCATGGCGAATTCGTCCAGGTTGGTCTTGCCCAGGATGGGCATCTTCGCGGCGCGCAGCTTCTTGATGACGGTGGCGTCATAGGGACTGTGCCAGCCCTCGAGGATCTTGGAACCGGCCGTGGTGGGCTGGCCAATGGTGACGATGAGGTCCTTGACGGCGATGGGTACGCCGGCGAGCTCGTGCAGCGCTTCGGCTTCGGCGCCGCCGGCGGCGCGGATCGCGTCCACTTCGGCTGCGACGGCGAGCGCTTCTTCGGCGTTGACGTGCAGGAATGCGTTGACTTGCCCGTCAACGTCGGCAATGCGGTCCAGGTACGCCTGAGTGACCTCGACGGACGTGACCTCCCGCGCGGCCAGCTTGGCGGCCAACTGTGCCGCGGACAGGCGGATGAGTTCGGAGTTGTTCAATTCAGTCATTCGCTTAGTCCTCATCCAGGATTGCCGGAACCTTGAAGCGGCCCTCGAAGGAATCCGGAGCCCCGGACAACGCCTGCTCGGCCGTGAAGGTGTGGCCCACGACGTCCTCACGGAACACGTTGCTCAACGGAATCGGGTGGGACGTGGCCGGGACATCGTCCCCGGCGGCTTCGCTGACGGACTTCACCGAATCCACGATGACGGCAAGCTCGCCGGCCATCCTGTCCAGCTCTTCGGCACTCATTTCAATGTGAGCCAGACGCGCAAGATGCGCGACGTCGTCACGGTTGATCGCAGCCATGGATCTCCCCTGCAAAGTTCAAATGGTTTTCCGGACTAGTCTACGTGGCTTGGACGACGAACAACGCGGGGTCACTTACGGCCCATCCGGAGGTCCCGAATGGGCCGTAAGTGACCCCGCGTTGCTTTGTTGGTTTCTTACCCGATGCCGATGGCTCCCGTCAGCATGCCGACGGCGAGCATGACGACGGAGATGACCGCCGTGCGCCAGAGGACCTTTTTATGGTGGTCTCCCAGTTCAACCTTCGCCAAGGACACCAGCAGCAGGATTGCGGGGACCAAAGGGCTCTGGAGGTGGAAGGGCTGGCCGGTGATGGAGGCGCGCGCCATTTCCGCGCCGCTGATGCCGTAGTGCGCGGCGGTTTCGCTCAGGACCGGCAGGACGCCGAAGTAGAAGGCGTCGTTGCTCATGAAGAACGTCATCGGGATGCTGAGCAGGCCGGTGATGACGGCCATGAACGGACCCATCTCGGCGGGGATGATGTGGACCAGCCACGCCGACATTTCCTTGACCATGCCGGTGCCGTTGAGGACACCCGTGAGGACGGCCGCCGCCATGACCATGCTGACCACGGCCACGATGGACGGTGCGTGGGCCACCAGCTGCGCGCCCTGTTCCTTGACCTTGGGGAAGTTCACCAACAGGGCAATCGCGGACCCCACCATGAAGACGTACGGCAGCGGCACCAGGTTGGCCACGAGCATCACCATGACAACGACCGTCAGTCCGAGGTTGAACCAGAAGAGCTTCGGGCGCAGGGTCTTGCGGCTGGGATCGAGAGCGGTGGCGGTCAAGCCGGTGTCGGCGAGGTCAACAAGGGTTTCAGTGCGTTCCAGGACCACGACGCCGGAGCCTCCGCCGGTGCCAGTACCACCGCGGTGCGTGCCGCCGTCGAACATGTCACCAGCGTCGGCGACGTCGCCCCAGATCTCGGGAGCCGTGGCGCGGAGGCGGTTGCGTTCCTGCAGGCCCAAGAGCCAGGAGAACACGAAGACGACTACGAGGCCTGCGATGAGGGAGGGAACCATCGGGACAAACACGTCGTTGACATCGATCTTGAGGGCGGTGGCGGCGCGGGCCGTGGGGCCACCCCACGGCAGGATGTTCATGGTGCCGTTGGCCAGGCCGGCCACGCAGGTCAGGACCACCGGGCTCATCTTCAAACGCAGGTACACGGGCAGCATCGCTGCGGTGGTGAGGATGAAGGTGGTGGAGCCGTCGCCGTCAAGCGATACCGCGGCAGCGAGGATGGCGGTGCCCAGGACCACTTTGGCGGGGTCGTTGCCCAGCTTGCGGAGGATGAACTTCACCAGCGGGTCGAACAGGCCGACGTCGATCATGAGTCCGAAATACACGATCGCGAACATCAGGAGGGCGGCCGTTGACGTCATGGACTTCATCGAGTCCATCACCATGCTTCCGATGCCAAGACCGGCACCGGCAAACAGGCCGAAGATGGTGGGAACGATGATCAGCGCCAGAACGGGCGTCAACTTCTTTGTCATGATCAGGACCATGAACACCGCAATCATTGCGAATCCAAGCAATACCAGCACAGCCGGCTCCTTACAACTGTGAACGGCATCACGTCGATGTGATGCGCGATACAGAACGTATAGTGGCGACGCTCACGGCAAGGCCTTTGTGGGATTTGATGGACATACTGCTGATTGAGAGCATTTTGCTCATTGTGCTCAATGCTTCAATGGAGAGGTAGACGTAGAAATACAGCGCCGCTGCTGCCCCGCTCCAGCCGGCCAATTCCCGCCGGAAGGAGGCAGCATGCCCAGGCTTGCCCTGCGGTTCTCGACGCAGACCCTGCTCCTGCAACTCGGCGTCGTCCTCTTAGTCGTGCTCCTTAGTGGCACCGTGCATGCGTGGCTCGTCTATGGACGGATCGGCACGGAGGCGGAGAATCAGGCGCTGACTTTGGCACGCACCGTGGCCTCGGACCCCGCGCTCCGCTCCCAGGTCGAAGCCATCAGCAAAGAGCCCGGAACCCCACCCGCCACCGTTCTCGCGGCCGGACCCATCCAAGCTGCTGCCGAGGCTGCCAGGAGCCGAACCGGTGCTTTGTTCGTGGTGGTCACGGACGAGACCGGCCTGCGGCTGGCCCACCCGGACCGGGTCCGTCTCGGCGAACGGGTCAGCACGGACCCCTCGGATGCCCTCTCCGGGAAGGAAGTCACCACCCGGAACACCGGAACACTGGGACCATCGGCGGGCGCCAAGGTCTCGGTCTTCGCTCCAGGTTCCGCGGCGACGGTGGTGGGCGAAGTCAGCGTCGGCTACTCCATGGAGTCTCTCGGCCAAAGCCTTGCCGAGGACATCGTCCCGATTGCCCTGACCGCTGCGGGCTCCCTGGTGGCCGGCGTCCTCGCGTCGTTCCTCCTCCGTCGTCGTTTGCAGCGACTGACCCTTGGCCTCGAACCCGAAGAGATCAGCACCCTTGTGCATGACCAGGTGGCCGTGCTTCAGGGCGTGGACGACGGCGTGATCGGCATTTCCGCCGATGGCCGCATCACCGTCTTCAATGCCGCGGCGAGGCGGCTGCTCGGCATGCCGGAAGCGTCGGGAACCCCTGGCTCCCCCGCCGCGGCCGGCCCGACCCGGTCCGGCACCGACCTGGCGGGCACTGACTTGGCGGGCACTGACTTGGCGGGCACTGACTTGGCGGGCACCGACTGGGAAAGGGCCGCCGTCCCGGCGCAGCTCAAGGCCCTCACTCAACCCTCTGCGCACGACGCCGAGGCAGTGGAAATCGTGGCGGGCGGCCGGGTCTTGGTTGCCAACGCCCGCAAGGCGCTGCACCGCAAAGAGGATCTCGGCTGGGTGGTCATGCTCAGGGACCGCACCGAGCTGCAGCAGCTGACGCGCCAGCTCGACGCCGTAGGCACCATGTCCGCCGCGCTACGGGCCCAACGCCACGAATTCGCGAACCAGCTCCATACGATCGCCGGCTTCATGAGCATCGGCCAACACGGCCAGGCCAAGGACTACCTCGCCAGGATCTCCGCCACAGGCCCCCTGAAGTTTCCTGTCCAGCAAGCGGAGCTCCTCCAGGATCCGTATTTGCAGGCGTTCGTCGGCGCGAAGAGCGTGGAAGCGCACGAGCGAGGGGTGGCGTTGCGGATCGGCCCCGAGACCTTGGTGCGGGAACACGTCACCGAGCCACAGGACGTCACCACGGTGCTCGGCAACCTTATCGACAATGCCGTCAACGCCGCCGTCGCCGGCTCTTCGACCCAACGCTGGGTGGAGCTTGAGCTGCTCGACGAAGCTGGGCCCGACGGCGGCACGCTGCACATCGTCGTCGCGGACTCCGGCGACGGCCTCGGCGGTGTCGAGCCCGAAAGGGTTTTCGTGGAAGGGTTCACGACGGCGGAGCCCGCCGAGGGCGGTATCGCCAGGGCCGGCGGGCAGGGACTCGGCCTCGCGCTGGTCCGGCAACTCGCCCGCCGTCGCGGTGGCGATGTGCGCGTCCTGGACCCGGGTTCGACAGGCGGCCCTGGCGCCGTCTTTATGGCCACGATGCCGGGCGTGACGGGCACGCCGGACGATGCCGTCCGGGCCGAACGACCCGCTGCTGAACGCAAGGAAGGACACCAGTGAGCGAAGACTTCAGGGTGTTGATCGTGGATGACGATTTCCACGTCGCCAAGCTCCATGCCGCCTACGTGGACTCCGTGGCCGGTTTCCTGGCCCTGGCGCCAGTCGGATCCACGGCGCAGGCGCTGCAGTCCGTGCATAGCCTTCGGCCGGACCTTGTGTTGTTGGACGTTTATCTGCCGGACGGTTCGGGCCTGGATCTGCTGGGGCAACTCGATGTGGATGCCATGATGCTGACTGCGGCGTCCGATGCGGGGTCCATCAGGACCGCCCTGCGCCGAGGGGCCTTGGCGTATCTCCTGAAACCGTTCACCGCTGAATCGCTGTCGCAGCAACTGCGTTCGTATGCCAGATACCGGAGGATCCTCGGTCGCCAACATGCCGTGGACCAGGACACGATCGAGCGGGCCAAGCGGGCGCTCGTGGCCGGTGACGTGGCGCCGTCGGGAAAGCCTCGTTCGGCGACCGAAGCGTCCGTGCTGGAATCCTTGGCACCGGGAGAACAATACTCGGCCACGGAAGTGGCCGAACGGGTGGGGGTCTCGCGCGCCACGGCGCAACGGTACCTGTCCTCGCTGGCAGATGATGGCGCCGTCGAGATCCAGCTGCGTTACGGCAGCACCGGCCGCCCCGAACACCGCTATGGCGTCCCCGCCCGGCTCTCCCCCAAGTAGCTGCCCACCCAACTGACTCGCAGTAGATGCCGTTATGAGGCGTCAAAACGACACCTACTGCGAGTCAGTTGGGCTGCTTAGGCGCTCTTCTGGGCTACCAGTTCGATTTCGACCAGCATTTCCGGGTCGAGGAACGGCAGGACGTGGACCAGGGAAAGGGTGGGACGGATCTCGCCGAAGACCTCGCCGTGTGCGCGGCCGGCGTCTTCCCACTTGCTGATGTCGGTCAGGTAGAGCTTGGACTGCACAACGTCCTCGTAATCGAACCCGGCGTCGGACAGGACCGCACCCAGCTTTTCGAGGATGTATTTGGTCTGCGAGTAGAAGTCGTCGCCGACGATGCCATCAGGCCCGGACGCCGCCGTGGCCGAAATGAAGAGTGTATTGTCCACCTGGACCGCACGGGAGTATCCAAGGGTCTGTTCCCAGACCGAGCCCGTGCCGAATGTCTTGCGCATGCCGCGCCTTTCTCAGTTTCCGCACCCGGCCCGATAGCCGGGGTTTACGAGGAAACTTTATGGCTGGCGGACATCCTGCCGATAAACGAACAGTTTTATGTCGGTCCCAGGTACGAACCAATCACGCTCCGGCTCGCGCTCGAATCCGGTCTTGGCGTAAAGGGCATTCGCGCTTTCCCACGTGGCGCCTGTCGTGAGGGAAACGGCGTTGATGCCATCCATGGAACGGGCTTGGTCGACTACTGCCTGGACGAGGGCGCGTCCCGCGCCCGAGCGCTGAACCTCCGGATCAACCACCAAGGTGCGCATTTCGAGTTCGTCAGGAAGGCCAATGTCCGAAAAGTCGCCGCCGGCCCTGGCCGACGTGACGGAGCCGATAACCTGACCATCGCGCTCGGCGACGAAAACGTCGGCGTACCGGGCGCGGCCGGCCACATCGCGCAGCTTCTCCAAGTACGGGTGATCCGGGCTGCCGTAGTAGCCAGCGGTCACGTAAGACGCCATCGTGACTCGGGCTACGGCGTCGTAGTCTTCGGGCAGGGCGGGACGGACGGTAATCTGCGAATGCACTGATCCATGGTAGTCGGGTCCGCAGCGCCCGGGGTTCAAAAGCGCCGTTTCCGTGACCGAACTATCACGCTTGACCCAACGCTCGCTCAGATATAGGTGAGCGAGCGTCGAGGGAAAACCCATATAGGTGAGCGAGCGTCGAGCGAAAACCCCATATAAGTGAGCGAGCGTCGAAGGCGCCTCAAACATTGCTTCGCGTGGCGCCGGATTGGAGGTGGCCGCCAAGCTCTGGGACAGTTGGGAGGACGACGCCGTGCTTGCGGACAAGGAAGGCGGCGTCTGGGCAGACACGGCCAAAGTCCGGCCCATCAACCACGTGGGCAAGCACTTCCGTGTCCGCGGACCACTCAATCTGCCGCGCTCTCCCCAAGGCCATCCCTTGATCGTCCAAGCGGGCTCTTCCGAAAACGGCAAGGGCCTGGCCGCCAGGTACGCCGAGGCCGTATTCACGGCCCAGCAAACCCTGGAAGATGCCCAGGCGTTCTACGGAGACCTGAAGACTCGGGCCGTCGCGCTTGGCCGGGCGGCTGAGAGCATCAAGATCCTGCCGGGAATTGTCCCGGTGATCGGTTCCACGCAAGCCGAAGCGCTGCGCCTGGAACGTGAACTGGGTGAGCTGATCCGCCCCGAATACGCGAGGGCCGAGCTGGCCAAGACGCTCCGCGTGAACCCTGAGGACTTGCCCCTCGACCGCCAGCTTCCCGCGGATCTCCCAGACGAGGACTCGATCGAAGGAGCGAAGAGCCGCTATACCCTCATTGTGGAGCTGGCCCGCCGCGAGAAACTCACGGTGCGCCAGCTGATCGGCAGGCTGGGAGGCGGCCGTGGCCATCTGACCTTTGCTGGAACACCGGAGCAAGTGGCCGACGCGATCCAGCTGTGGTTCGAAAACGGCGCGGCCGACGGCTTTAACATCATGCCTGCCGTGTTGCCCTCAGGGCTTGAGGCCTTTGTTGACCGGGTGGTGCCGGTGCTGCGGGACCGGGGGCTGTTCCGCACCGAATACACGGGCAGCACGCTGCGGGACCACTACGGCTTGAAACGCCCGGCCAACCGCTTCTCGGAGATCGGGTCGCTCGCAGGGGTCTGACATCGGGAGCTCGGTGCACGAGTCAGCGGCGGGGCCATCTCCATGGCGGTCCTTCAAGTGCACCGAGGTCTTTGATCCTGGTCTCCCCCACGTCCTTGTACAGCTCGTGCTGATGCACGCGTCCGCTCTCCCGCAAGGCAGCGATCAGGGGCGCAGAATGGGAGACCACAATCAGCTGGCTGCGCTCGCCGGCTTGAACGATGAGCTGGGCCAGGGCCGGCATCAGATCCACATGCAGACTGGTTTCCGGCTCGTTGAGCACCATGAGTTCCGGCGGCCTCGGTGTCAGAAGTGCCGCAACCAACATGAGATACCTGAGTGTCCCATCGGACAGTTCAGCGGCCGCCATGGCACGAAGCATGCCCGGCTGTTGGAGCTCGACGCTGAAGCGACCGTCGACGACGGCGATCCGCAGCCTACTGCCTGGGAAAGCGCTGCCGATCGCGTCGTCGAGCAGACCGTCCTGGCCGGTTTCGCGAAGTGTCTGCAAGGCTGCCGCAAGATCACTCCCAGAATGGTGGAGGACGGGAGTCCTGGTGCCGATTTGCGCCTGACGGGCTGGAGCTTCATGGTCAGTACGGAAGTGGTCGTAAAAGCGCCAAGACCGCACCATGTCCCGGACCCTGAGTACCTCCGGTGCCCTGTCGTGGTCAGAGACTTCTGTGAGCATGCTTTCGTAAGCGTGCAGGCGACGGGACAACTCCACCCATTCGCCCTTCTCGCCCCTCAGCCGGGCAACGGCCCCTTTGCGGTCCACGAGCACCGACCCGGGCCTGGCTACAGGGCCGGAAAACACCAGCTCGCGCTTGATCTCCGGATCCCTGTTGAACGCGGACGGGACGGGCCTGCCTATGGCGTCGTCAAAGGCGAAACCGGAAACGGGCAGTCCCAGGTCGATCAGATAGCCGAAGCCATCTCCGGAGAAACCCAGTTTCAGGTTGACGGATTCCTTCCGGACTGTTCCCTGCACCGGCGCTTCACCCCGCCGCATGGCATCGCTGATGGTTTCTGGTCCGGCCCATAACGTTGAGCTGAGTCCCCCATCGCGGGCCAAGGAACCCACGACGTTCGCGGAATCGCTCCCGGCACACTCCGACAGGAGCCGCAAAGCACGGTAAAGCGAGGATTTGCCGCTGCCATTGGAGCCGGTGACCAAGTCCAGGCCATGCAGCTCCATGGTCAGGTCCCGGATGGAACGGTAGTTCGAAATCGCCAGCGTCCGTATCATCGAAGACTCCGCGATCCTAAAGCGGGAACTTGCCAGAGAGCTCGAGAGTTCCCGCGCAAGTCCACGCTTCCAAACGGTCCGCATCTGTGGGGCCGCCGTCCAGCGGGCTGGTCAGCCGTGGGCGGCGGACCCAGCAGCCGGCTTCCTCGGCGATCAGGGCACCTGCCGCGTAGTCGTGTTCGTTGAGCCCCCGCTCCCCGAAGGCGTCGTGGGTTCCATCGGCCACGAGGCAGAGATCCAATGCGGCGGAGCCGAGCCTGCGGAGATCGGCGAAGCCTTCCATGAGGTTTCCGAGCCCGGCGAACTGCTCGGCCCTCGTGGCGGGATCGTAGCTGAACCCGGAGGCCACAATCAGTCCTGTGCGGCCCAGCAGCGGTCCACTCAACTGGGTGCGCTCCCCGTTTTCTTCAAGCCACGCTCCGTGGCCGCGTGCCGCCGAGTAGATGCGTCCAAGCGCCGGGGCGTTGACAACGCCGGCCAGCCAGACGCCGTCGGCATCAGCAACGGCCACGGACGTGGCGTAGTAGACGATATTCCGGATGAAGTTGGTGGTGCCGTCCAGCGGATCGATCGACCATCGGTAGCCACTGGGCTCCTCGGGCCGCGTGGTGCCGTGCTCTTCGCCCGTGATGGTGTCGTGCGGGCGGGCCGCGGTAATTGCACCCCGCACAGCGTTCTCCGCCGCGACGTCGAAGGCCGTCACCCAGTCGCCGGCGTCACCTTTGTTCACCACGCCGAGGTTCCCGGCCGAGTTGGGGCCCGCAGGCCTGGCCGCGAGCACCCCCGCTCCTGCCGCGGCGGCCGCGTGGGCGACAGCGAGAAGCTCCAAGACATCGGCCGTCATTCGGCGGCGTCCGCTTCCGCCGCGGCAGCGCCAGCCAGGGAAACGGCTGCGTCTTCATCATCCGGAGCCGTGCCGCCGACGGGTTCCAGGACGCCGTCGAGCAATGCCTTGAAGCCATCCTCGTCCAACACCCGGATGCCAAGCTGCTCTGCCTTGTCCAGCTTGGAGCCTGCGTTCTCCCCGGCCACGACGTAACTGGTGTTCTTGGAAACCGAGCCGGCCGCCTTGCCGCCCCTGAGGATGATGGCTTCCTTGGCTTCGTCCCGGCTCAGCGTGGGGAGGGAGCCCGTCACCACGATGGTGAGTCCTGCCAGGTTCCGCTGGATGCCGGCGTCGCGTTCGTCAACCATGCGCACACCGGCAGCTGCCCAGCTATCAACGATTTCCTGGTGCCAGTCAACGGCAAACCATTCCTTGAGTGCCGCGGCAATGGTCGGTCCCACCCCGTCGACGTTGGCCAGTTCCTCCTCAGAGGCGGCCCGGATTGCTTCCATGCTGCCAAGAGCCGTGGCCAGGGCGCGGGACGCAGTGGGGCCGACGTGCCGGATGGACAGGGCAACCAGGACGCGCCAGAGGGGTTGCGTCTTGGCTTTCTCGAGTTCCTTGAACAGTTTGTCCGTGGTGGCTGTGGGTTTGGAGGGTGTCTTGGCGGTGGCCTTGGAATAGAAGTAGGGCAACAGTTCGAACGTTCCCGTGCCCACGCCTTTGGAGCGCTTCTCACGCTGGATGCGGACCTCGGCGAGATCCTCCGGTGTGAGGCTGAACAAGGCCGCCTCGCTGCGCAGGGGCGGAGTTTCCGGTTCCGCAGGCTGGGTGAGCGCGATGGCTGCTTCCCACCCCAGTGCCTCAATGTCGAAAGCGCCCCTGCTCGCCACGTGGAAGACACGCTCGCGTAGCTGGGACGGGCAGGACTTCGCGTTGGGACAGCGGATATCGACGTCGCCTTCCTTCGCCGGAGCCAGGGGCGTGTGGCAGGACGGGCATTCCGTGGGCATCACGAACTCACGGACGGGAGGATCCTGCTGGTCTCGCAACGCCAATACCGGCCCAACGATCTCAGGAATGACGTCGCCGGCCTTCCGCAGAATCACGATGTCGCCGATCATGACGCCCTTGGCCTTGACCACGTCCTGGTTGTGCAGGGTGGCCATCTCCACGGTGGATCCGGCCACCTTGACCGGTTCCATCACCCCGTAGGGAGTGACGCGGCCGGTGCGGCCGACGTTGACCTGGATGTCCAGCAGCTTGGTGTGGACTTCCTCCGGCGGGTATTTGTAGGCAACGGCCCAGCGAGGCACCCGAGAGGTGTAGCCGAGGGCACGCTGCGTGGCGAAGTCGTCGATTTTGACCACGATGCCGTCGATCTCGTGCAGGAGGTCGTGCCGGTGTTCGCCGAAGTGTTTGATGAAGTCGAGGACCTCCTCGAAGGAGTCCAGAACCTTCAAATAGGGGCTGACCGGCAGGCCCCACTCCTCCAGCAGCTTGTACGTTTCCGACTGGCTCGTGGAGTCAAGGCCTTCGCGGGCCCCGATGCCGTGGACGAACATCCTCAACGGACGCTTGGCGGTTTCCGCGGGGTCTTTCTGGCGCAGCGAGCCGGCCGCGGCGTTGCGTGGATTGGCCAACGGCGCCTTGCCGGCTTCGATCAGCGCCTCGTTGAATTCGGCGAAAGCCTTGGACGGAATGAAGACTTCGCCCCGGATTTCCACCTCGGACGGAAATCCGCTGCCGCTGAGCTGGCGCGGGATCTCCTTGATGGTGAGCACGTTGTGGGTGATGTCCTCGCCCGTGGTGCCGTCTCCGCGCGTGGCGGCACGTACAAGCTTGCCGTCGCGGTAGAGCAGGTTCACTGCCAGGCCGTCGATTTTCAACTCCGTCAGCCACGCAATGCGGGTAGCCGCGGTGCCCAGCTTTTCGACCGAAGCCTCAGCCTTGCGGACCCAAGCTTCCAACTCGTCCAGCGAGAAGACATCCTCCAGGCTGTACATTCTCTGGAGGTGCTCGACGGCGGCGAAAGCGGCCGAAACCTCTCCGCCCACTTCCTGCGTGGGCGAATCGTTGGACACGAGCTCGGGATGCAAAGCCTCGAGCTCCTCAAGGCGGCGGTAGAGGGAGTCGAACTCGGCATCCGAAACAGTCGGCGCATCTTCCTGGTAGTACGCATAGCGGTACTTCCGGACGAGGTCTGCGAGGTTTTCGTACTCTTCCCGTACGGCTTCCGTTGGAACTGCGGTTTCGCTCTCTGCTGTGCTCACGTACCTATCTTGCCGCAAAGCAGCGACAAAATATGGCCCCCCGGACGGGAAGCAGGGACCACAAGCAGGAATCAGTGCGAGAAGCGGTGACGGCTCCACAAAGCGAAGGCAATGCCGCCCGCCGCCACCAAAAGCACGCCGCCCATGATGGCGATCACGGCGAACATGTCAGAACCCGGCCCTTTTGTACCGCTCACCGCGGCAGCCTGGGTCGCCTTGAGGCCGTCTTGGATCGGGGTATTCCAATTGGACGACGCCGACGGCGAGGCGCTAGCCGTCGGGCTGCCCGACGGGGTAGCCGAGCTCGAGGCCACCGGAGCCTCCGACGGCGCCACGCTGGGTTCCGGTTCCAGGGTCACCTGTGTCATGGGGGCCGGTTCGGGCGCGGCGGGTGCCGGCACCACCGGGGCGGGTGCCGGGACCACCGGCGCGACGACGGGTGGCTTGGTGGGCGCGGGGTCCACGACCTTCGGCTGGGTTGGCGTGGGCTCGGTTGGTGCCGGGTCCGGGGCCGGGGCGGGCGAAACTTGTCCCTGGCCGGGAGGACCGACGGTCTCGGCGTGGGCCGAAAGCAACGGGAAAGCGCACATCACCACAGCCATGGCAATGCCCGCGAGGGCAACGGAGAACGGGCGTCGCACGGCGGTACGGGTCGCGCCGCCAGAGCGCGCGGAGGAGCGTTGTGTCATGTTTACCTCTGCAGGACGGCACAGGCCGCCCGGAGTTGGGGTGGTATTGACCGGAATCTTCCTACAAAGTCCGGGCGTGTCGCAAATCCCGTCCCCCAAAAACGCCATCGGCAGGAGCCTGTGCCGGTCCCTTCGGCGTCGTTCTACTCGATCCTGGCATCCACCACAATCGCGGTGACATTGTCCCGTCCGCCACTCAGCAACGCCTGCTGAATGAGGGCATCCACCGCGTCTTGGGGCTTCTCCACCGCGCTCAGGATCCGGGACATGTGCTCGTCACTCAGCTCCCCGGTGAGTCCGTCCGAGCAGATCAGCATCCGGTCCCCATCCTGGATGGGCAGCAACCAGAAGTCCGCTTCGTTTTCGCCGCCTGTGCCGAGGGCGCGGGTCACCACATGGCGGCGCGGATGCACCGTGGCTTCTTCACGCGTGATGCTTCCGGCCTCCACGAGTTCCTGGACTTCCGAATGGTCCACGGTCACCTGCCTGAAATCGCCCCGGCTCAAGCGATACGTGCGCGAATCGCCGATGTTCATGACCAGCCAATACGGAACGCCCATGTGCTCGGCGACAACGACGCCGGTGAGCGTAGTTCCGGCGCGGCCACCCGTCGCATTCCGGATCTGGGAGTCGGCGGCAAGGATGCACTCTTGCATGGCAACAGCGGTCGCCGAGCGGACTCCCGACGCCAATTGAGGCATGCTGCCGAGGGTCCGTACGCACAACGCGCTGGCAATCTCGCCCGCCTCATGGCCGCCCATGCCGTCAGCGACCGCGAAGACCGGATCCTCCGCGATGAGCGAATCTTCGTTGAGTTCCCGGCTGAGTCCGCGGTCCGTCCCGTAGCCATAGCTCAACGTGAATCCGGGCTCAGGGGAGGTCGCTGCGGAGGGTGAATTCATCAGTCGAGAACCAGTCCCTTGCCAAGGCCGCGGGCAAGCCGGACGGGGAGGATTTCCCCGAAACCACGAACGTTCTCGGCCGTCTGCGGAACCAGGACGAAGCGTTCGTCCTGGCCGAGAGCTGCTGCCGTCATCTCGTCCACGAGGACTGTGCCGGGTTCGGCCAAAGCGGTGAGGCGGGCCGCGAGGTTGACGGTGGGGCCGTAAATATCGCCGAGGCGGGAAAGGATCCGTCCCCAGACCATGGCGACGCGGGCTTCCGGCAGGATTTCGTCTTCCGTGAAGGCCTGGGCGAGGGCCAAGGAGATCTCAGCGCCGGCGGCCGGCGTCTCGGCGATGTAGAGGACTTCGTCGCCGACGGTCTTGACGAGGCGTCCGCCGCCGATCGAGATAATTTCCGCGCATTTGTTCTCGAAGCGCTGGACCAACTGGGCCAGGGTTTTCTCGTTCATGCGGCGTGACAGGCTCGTGTAGGAGACGAGGTCGGCAAAGCCCACGGCGCGCGCCAAGGGCAAAGGGGCATCGTCTTCGTCCCCTTCGCGGCCGGCTTCGCTGGCCTGAAGACCTGCCTCTGCACGGACGGCCAGGCGCTGCACACCGGCGTTCATCTGGCGGCGCCACGAGTAAAGGAGGATCTCTTCCATGGCATCCACAAGGTTGGGCAGTTCATTGACCAACTGTTTGCGGGCAACGGCGTCGGGAATGCCTTGCTGCATCACCATGTCTTCGATGAGGGCCTCGACTTGCCACACCACCATCCGGTCGGTCATCTGGCCGATCGCGCGCGTCACGGAAATGGCGGCTTCCTCGGTCAGCTTTCCTGCGCGGACAAGGTCAAGGATGGTGGAAAGCGCAGCGAGGTCGCGCTCAGTGAACGCGACGTCCTGGTCGCCGAAGTTGGGGAAACCCAGCGCTCGCCACAGCTTGCGGGCAGATAACAGCGAGACGCCTGCTCCGGCCGCCACTTCGCGTCGCCGGAGTTTGCGTTCGCCGCCCAGGAGCCTGGTTTCCAGGGCCTTGATGGCAAGCCGTTCTGAAGACAGGGCGCCGGTTGGCGGGGACACTACGGGGAGGACCCCCGTTAGTGCTTGGTCCACGGAAGGTTCGGGCACGGCGTCGGGCTCGTGGTCCATGTACTCAGGCTCCTGCTCGTCAACGCTCATCTCTTCCACCTTCTCTCATATCCCAGGGCAACGCGGCATCCGGGTAGTCAACTGGTCCAGCAAAACTGTCAAAATCGCCGGCCTCCTGCACGGCGCCAGGGCCGAACCTGACATTCGTCGGAAGCTCGGCCATGGCATCCAGGATGAAACTTCGAAACTTGCCGACCTCCGGGACGTCCGCGAGGACGGCCTCGCCGGGGTGCCCGGTATCCAAGGATATATTCCCGGAGCGCAATATCCGTTGGAGCAGCGATTGTTGAATCCCCACGCTACGCACCGCAGCCAGCGGAACCTGCCAGTCGCCGCGGCGAAGCATTCCGAAACGAGCAACTATCCGGCCGCTTGTCAGGATGTACCGTATGCCGCGCCAGCGGATGAATCGCGGGAGGCTGTAGCCGAGCAGCACGATCGCCACTAGGGCCAGGCACGCGGTAACCAACCATTGGGTCCAGTCGCTTGTGATGACCGGAAGCAACTTGCCCGGTCCGCCCTTGACAATCCATGCACAGGCGAACGCGGCGGCGGCGGGGACAAGTATGAATGCCAGGACGGGACCAAAGAGCATCCTGGGCTGCTGCCGCGTGATCACGATGACTTGCTCCCCACGCAGGAGCTCTTTACGCATAACCGCTTTCGGTAGCCCTCAGATGGACGACGTCGCCGGCGGTCACGACGTGCTCGCGGCCACCATGGTCCACCACTAAAAGGGAACCATATTCATCCAACCTGGACGCATGCCCCACCAATTCGTGGTCGCCGGGCAAATGAGCTTTAACTTCGCGTCCCAAGGTGACCATGACAGCTTCTACCCGCTTGTGCAGGGAGGAGCCTCCGGCCAATCCCGCTGTAGGGTCGCCGTCGGCGTTGCAGAAACTGCGGTACAGCGTTGCGAAGCGGGAGAGATAGTTGCGAAGAAGGACCGTGCGGTCCGTGGTGGTGGCACCTTCAAGCAGAAGGGAGGTTGCCGTGGGGACAGGCAATTCATCCTCGCCGAGCGTGACGTTGAGACCGGTACCCAGGATCACCGCCGGAACCGAGCCATCGCCCATCGGCCCCATCTGGGCAAGGATGCCGGCGATCTTTTTGCCCCGGACGAGGACGTCGTTGGGCCACTTGATCTCGGCAGGCACGCCGGCGGTTTCCAGGAGGGTCTCACGCAAGGCCAGCGCACCCAGAAGGGAGAGCCAGGAGTAGCTCTGGGTCGGGACGGGCAGGCCTTGGGAATTCACGGGGCGCAGGACGATCGAAACGGAAATCGCCGAACGTGCGGGAGATTCCCAATGACGGTCGAGACGGCCCCGCGCCGCCGTCTGGTGCTCGGCGGTGAGGACTGCGAGGTCGGACCATTCCTTCGGCTCCGTGGTAACGGCGCGCAGCAGATCAGCGTTGGTGGAGCCGGTGGTCTCCACGATCTTCAATTGCGAAATACCGGCGGCCGCGAGGAAGTCGGGATGAAGCAGGGCATCACGGTCCAGGCCCAAGCGCGGGGCACGTGGTTCGGTGCTGGCAGGCTGTTCGACGTCCATAGACAGAATCCTATCCAGCCAGGCTGGTCCCGGAAGAAGTTGTCCGCTTAGAGGAAGATATCCGGCACCAGCTTCTCCTCCGGGGCCCCCAGGCTGTAGGGCCTGAAGTCCGAAACACCCGCAGCCCTCAACACCTGTTCGTCCGTGTAGAAGTTGCCCGAACTTGCCGAACCGCCTGAGTCCGCGGCCAGGTGCGCCCCGGTCAGGACAGCGTGGGCAGCGTCGGCCATGATGTCCGAGCCTCGGGCGGCTTGGACGATCTGTTCCCCGCCAGGCATATTCCGGATGGCAGCAGTGTCGATCAGGGTGCAAGGCCAGAGCGAGTTGACCGACACGCCGTCGTTCTTGAGTTCTTCGGCCAGTCCCAGCGTGGTGAGGCTCATGCCGTACTTGGCCATGGTGTAGGCCAAGTGCATGCCGGCCCACTTCGGGTCGAGGTTCAACGGCGGGGAAAGAGTCAGGATGTGCCCGTTGCCCGATTTCCGCAGGGCCGGAAGCGCGAGCTTGGACAGCAGGAAGGTGCCCCGGACGTTGATGTCCTGCATGAGGTCATAGCGTTTCATGTCAATCGCCTCGGTGCGGGAGAGATCTATCGCCGAGGCGTTGTTGATGACGACGTCGATTCCGCCAAAGCGTTCGACGGCGGCGGCAACCGCCGCGGCAACGTCGTCGTCGTTGCGGACGTCCCCAACGAGCGGCAGCGCCTGTCCGCCCGCTGCTTCCAGTTGCTCGGCGGCCGTGAAGACCGTTCCTTGCAGCTTGGGGTGGGGTTCTCCGGTCTTGGCCATGATGACGATGTTGGCGCCGTCGCGGGCCGCACGGGTTGCGATTGCCAGGCCGATGCCGCGGCTGCCGCCGGACATCAGGATGGTGCGGCCCTTCAGTGATCCACGCGCCTGGTAGGGAAGGGCCGGGTTTGCAGAAGCATCGTTCCTTGAGGTCATGAGGACACTGTAACCCAACTATGTTACTGGTGAGTAACATCGCTGAATGCTCGACTTGAAGTCCGAAAATTGTAGGGTTTCTACAGCGGTCTGTGGCTTTTGCGTCATTAGACTAGCCAACAGGGCCCGCACTTTGTACGGATGCTACTTAAGAGCGCAAGCCTAACGAAGCAGTGCCAGCGTAAATCAGCTACAGAGCCGGAGACATTTGATGAGCCACGATCTGACAACGACAGCGGGAAAGATTGCCGACTTCCGCGACCGCCAGGCCCGTGCAGAACAACCTTCCGGCCCCGAAGCGATCGAGAAGCAGCATGCCCGCGGCAAGAACACCGCCCGCGAACGCATCGACATGCTCCTCGATGAAGACTCCTTCGTGGAGTTCGACGCCCTGGCCGTCCACCGCTCCACCGCGTTCGGGATGGAGAAGAAGAAGCCCCTCGGCGACGGCGTCGTCTCAGGCTATGGAACCGTTGACGGCCGCCTAGTTGCCATCTACAGCCAGGAATTCAGCGTCTACGGCGGCTCCCTGAGCCAGGTCAACGGCGAGAAGATCGTCAAGGTCCAGGAATTCGCGCTCCGCAACGGATGCCCGATGGTGGGTATCAACGACGGCGGCGGCGCGCGCATCCAGGAAGGCGTCGCCTCGCTGGCGATGTTCGCCGACATCTTCCGCAACAACGTCCATTCTTCCGGCGTCGTCCCCCAGATTTCCCTCATCATGGGCCCGTGCGCCGGCGGCGCCGCCTACTCCCCCGCCCTCACCGACTACGTGGTGATGGTGGACAAGACCTCCCACATGTTCATCACCGGCCCGGACGTCATCAAGACCGTCACCGGCGAAGACGTGGACATGGAAACCCTCGGCGGCGCGCGCCAACACAACGCCACTACCGGCACTGCGACCTACCTCGCCAGCGACGAAGCCGACGCGATCGAGTTCGTCCGGGAACTCCTGGACTTCCTGCCGTCCAACAACCTCTCCGAGGCACCCGTTCTGGAACACGAACAGGAACTGGAGCTCGACGACGACGACCTCGCCCTGGACACGCTCATCCCGGACTCCGCCAACCAGCCCTACGACATGCGCAAGGTCATCGAGCAGATTGTGGATGACGCCCATTTCCTCGAAATGCAGTCGCTCTACGCCCCCAACGTGATCATCGGCTATGGCCGGGTTGAAGGCCACACGGTCGGGATCGTGGCAAACCAGCCCATGCAGTTCGCCGGCACCCTGGACATCTCCGCTTCGGAAAAGGCCGCCCGCTTTGTCCGCCACTGCGATGCCTTCAACGTTCCCATCATCACTTTGGTGGACGTCCCCGGCTTCCTGCCCGGCAAGGACCAGGAATTCCAGGGCATCATCCGCCGCGGAGCCAAGCTGCTTTACGCCTACGCCGAGGCCACCGTGCCCAAGCTGACGGTCATCACCCGCAAGGCCTACGGCGGAGCGTACATCGTGATGGGCTCCAAGAAGCTCGGTGCCGACCTCAACCTGGCCTGGCCGACGGCCCAGATCGGCGTCATGGGCGCCCAAGGTGCCGTGAACATCCTGTACCGTCGCGACCTTGCCGCCGTCGCCGAGTCCGGTGGCGACGTCGAAGGCAAGCGTGCCGAGATCATCCGCCAGTACGAGGAAGAACTCCTCAACCCCTACCAGGCGGCCGAGCTTGGCTACGTCGACGCCGTCATCGTGCCGTCGGAGACCCGCATCCAGATCATCAAGGGCCTCCGTGCCCTTCGCGACAAGCGCGCCAGCCTGCCCACCAAGAAGCACGGAAACATCCCCCTGTGAGCGCCGAGCAGAACCTTCCTGACTCCACTGGTTCCGCGGGCGCGGCACCGGTCGAACCGCTGCTTTCGGTCGTCAAGGGAAACCCGACGCCGGAAGAGCTCGCGGCGCTTGCCGCCGTCGTCGCCTCCCTTGGATCGCCGGAGGAAGCCGAAACTCCGAAACCCAGCACGCGGCACTGGCTGCGACGGCAGCAACTTCGCATGGACCCCACTCCAGGGCCAGGCTCCTGGAAGCGCAGCAGGGGCTAAATCCCCACCGCCTCCCTAACCTCCCCAGACTCGCAGGCTCGTCTGGGGCCCCTCGGTAGCGTGGGCCCAGGCGGAGGCCCGTACTGTGGGGGAACTCTGCAACAACCCTTTCACAAGAGTCTTGTCGCGGTTAGGCTCTTGGGGTGACTACTCCTAACACAGCTCCGGCACGCCTCCAGACTGCCATCGATGCGGTCGCCGACGCCTACACGGACACCCTTCTTGCCCTCAACCCGACCCTCGCCACCACCCTCGGCCTGCCCGGACACGAAACCGAGTACCAGGACTTCTCGCCTGCCGGCGCGGAGGCATTTGCCAAGGCAGCGCGCGGCACCCTCGATGAGCTGGCGGCCCTCGAACCGACGGACGCCTCCGATGTCGTCACCCTTGACGCGATGCGGGAACGGCTCGGACTGGCCCTCGAGATCCACGAGTCAGGCTGGGACGCCGCGGACCTGAACAACATCGAGTCTCCGGCCCAAACCATCCGCGCGATCTTCGACCTCATGCCTACCGACACTGCCGAACACTGGGAGCACATCGCCGGCCGCGCGGCCAACATTGCTGAAGCGATCGACGGGTACATCGTTTCCCTTCGTTCGGCCAAGGAGGCAGGGAGGGTCTCCGCAGCCCGCCAAGTCAAGATCGTCATCGAACAGACCAGCAAGTACGCGGCCGAGGACGGCTTCTTTGCCAAGCTCGCTTCGGAAGCCTCCCTCGATGGGCAGCCACTGCCGGCGGAACTGCAGGAAGAGCTCGACGCCGGTGCCGCCGTCGCGCGCTCCGCCTACTCGCGCCTCGCCGCCTTCCTCGAAGCGGAGCTTCTGCCCTTTGCTCCCGAAAAGGACGCGGTGGGCCGCGAACGCTACGCCCTGGCCTCACGTTTGTTCCTCGGAGCAACTGTGGACCTGGAGGAAACATACGCCTGGGGCGTGCAGGAACTCGACAGGATTATTGCCGAACAGGAGGGCGTAGCCGAGCAAATCAAGCCTGGCGCGTCCATCGAGGAAGCCAAAGCCATCCTCGACAACGATCCCGAGCGGCAAATCAAGGGCACCGATGCCCTCAAGGCCTGGATGCAGGACCTCTCCGACCGCGCAGTAGCCGAACTGGCCGACGTGCACTTCGAGATCCCGGACATCATGAAGACGCTCGAATGCCGCATTGCGCCCACGGACGAAGGCGGCATCTACTACACAGGTCCCTCTGACGACTTCTCCCGGCCCGGCCGCATGTGGTGGTCCGTCCCCGCTGGCGAAGACACCTTCACCACCTGGGCCGAAACCACCACGGTGTTCCACGAAGGCGTCCCCGGCCACCACCTCCAGGTGGCCACTGCCGTTTATCGCCGCGAACTGCTCAACAACTGGCGACGGAACGTCTGCTGGGTCTCCGGGCACGGTGAAGGCTGGGCCCTCTATGCCGAAAAGCTCATGCTGGAGCTCGGCTACCTCAAGGACCCGGGCGACCACATGGGCATGCTGGACATGCAGCGCATGCGTGCGGCCCGTGTGGTGTTCGATATCGGTGTCCACCTCGAGCTGGAAGTTACAGAACGCTGGGGCAGCGGCACCTGGACCTCGGAAAAAGGCTTCGAATTCCTCAAGGCCAACCTTCCCATCAGCGCGGGCCAGCTCCAGTTCGAATTCACCCGGTACCTCGGCTGGCCGGGGCAGGCTCCGTCGTACAAGGTAGGGCAACGGCTATGGGAAGAAATCCGGGCTGAACTCGAACGCCGCGACGGATTCGAGCTGAAATCCTTCCACACGAACGCGCTGAATATCGGCTCTGTTGGTCTGGATACTCTCAAGCGCGCTCTGCTGGGGTAGTCCGCGGTGCGGTCGCCCTTGGCGACACGCATCCTCTGCGTGCTGCTCCTTCGTCGCTTTGACGCACGCTGCCGGATGCCTGTCGTCAAGGGCACAAACGCTGTTACATTCCCCACATTCCGTCCGGGAATAACTTCATAAATGGGTGGAACGGCGGCGAATTCGCAGGCTTATTTGGTAGTTGCTCGAATTTAAGAACGTAACATTTCTCAACGTCGGGTCGCGGTGGTATTTGTCGGGGCCTATTTTGTTCCGGTGAGCAATTCATCCAACACTTTGACTTCCGCCGGAAAGACTGGGTCCCGGCTTCCCAAGTGGGCAACGTCTTTCGGCGTCCAGATCATCGCGGCCCTGGTGATCGGCCTGGCACTCGGTCTCCTGGCCAAAGCCACCGGCAGCACCACGAAGACTCCCAACGGGCTCGGCGCCACGCTGCAGACCATCGGCTCGAGCTACGTCTCGCTGCTGCAAACCGCCGTCGTCCCCTTGATCTTCACGGCAGTGGTGAGCTCCATCGCGAACCTCCGCCAGGTGTCCAACGCAGCGAAATTGGCGTGGAACACCTTGCTCTGGTTCGCCATCACTTCGCTCATCGCAGTGATGATCGGCATCGGACTTGGCGTGCTCTTGCAGCCGGGCTCCGGCACCGGCATCACCAAGAAGGCCGAGTACGCCGGAAAGTCCGGCGACTGGTGGGCGTTCCTCACCGGACTCTTCCCCAAGAACTTCCTTGGCATCGGCGCGAGCACGAGCGTCACGGACGGCGTCGCCAGCACGTCGATCAGCTTCAACGTGCTGCAGATCCTGGTGATCGCCATCGCTGTCGGCGTCGCAGCCCTCAAGGTCGGCAAGCAGGCCGAACCGTTCCTGAACCTCAACGCTTCCGCCCTGGCGGTCATCCAGAAGGTCCTCTGGTGGATCATCCGCATCGCCCCGCTGGGTACTATCGGCCTGATCGGCAACGCAGTGGCCGTTTACGGTTGGGACACCATAGGTTCGCTCGGCAAGTTCACGGTGGCCATCTACGCAGGCCTGGCCCTGGTGCTCTTCGTCGTCTACCCCATTCTGGTCAAGACCCATGGACTGTCCGTCAAGCAGTATTTCTCGGGCGTGTGGCCCGCCGTGCAGCTGGCATTCGTCTCGCGTTCCTCGATCGGCACGCTGCCGCTCACGCAACGCGTCACCGAACGCAACCTCGGAGTTCCCCAGGGTTACGCATCGTTCGCTGTGCCGCTCGGCGCCACTACCAAGATGGACGGTTGCGCCGCCATCTACCCGGCCGTCGCCGCGATCTTCGTTGCCCAGTTCTTTGGCATCAACCTGGACTTCAGCCAGTACCTGCTGATCGTAGTGGTTTCGGTCCTTGGTTCCGCGGCAACGGCAGGCACCACTGGCGCCGTCGTCATGCTCACTCTGACCCTGTCCACGCTGGGACTGCCGCTCGCCGGCGTCGGGCTCCTCCTGGCGATCGACCCCATCCTGGACATGGGCCGCACGGCCGTCAACGTCGCTGGACAAGCGCTGGTTCCGGCTATTGTCGCCAAACGGCAGGGAATCCTGGACGAATCGCTCTACAACGCACCCCGCAAGGGAACGGCATTCGCCGCGGAGGCTGACTCTGCGGAGGCATCCGACGCTCACGAACTCGCTGGCGCCAAGGCCTAGCGGCCCATCGTCGAGCGGACGAATCCCCGGGGAATTCCCCGGGGATTTGCCCTTTTAACAGTGGTTGGATTCTGGATAGGCTCTGTCCATGCTGATAGTCACCTCAAACAAGATTCCGGGCCACAGGATCGACGCCGTCTTCGGCGAAGTCATGGGCCTCACCGTCCGCTCCCGGGATATCGGCGCCCAAGTAATGGCCGGCTTCCGCTCCCTCGGCGGCGGCGAACTGCCTGAAATGACCAAGGCACTCTACGAAAGTCGCCAGGAAGTCATGACCCGCATGGTCAACGAGGCCCAGCAGCGGGGCGCCAACGCAATTGTCGCCATGCGCTTCGACACGTCCGAGATGGGCGGCAACTGGACCGAAGTGTGCGCCTACGGCACCGCGGTGTTCGCTATCCCGCTTGCCGAAGGCGAGCCCGGCGCCACAGGCCAGTCGATCTACCTCACCAGCGCCGCAGCCAAGCCGTCCGAGCAGCCCACGACGTCGGCCGCGCCCCAGGAACACTCGGCACCACCGGAGATTTAACTTGCCCTGAGTGCAAAGTTGCACTTAGTGTAAGTGCGTGACAACCTCCGACACCGCCGCCCTGCCTTCGCGCCGGGAACAGAACAAACTGGCCACTCGCCAAGCGATCGCGGACGCAGCCCTCGCCATGTTGCGCAGCAGGGGGGCCGGCAATTTCACCGTGGAAGACATCTCGGAAGAGGCCGGCGTGTCCCGGCGCACCTTCTTCAACTACTTCCCCAGCCTCGAAGCCGCCTTGGCCTCAGTGACCGAAGGCTTCCTGGATCATGCCCTGGAACAGTTCCGATTGCGCCCTTCGGACGAACCTATCCTCGATTCCGCCCGGGCGGCCCTCATGGCGCTGGCCGACCCCATGACGGTTTCTCCCATGGCCGAGCTCTTCAGCCTCACACACGACAACCGTGCCCTGGTGCGTTCCGAACTGGAAGCCTGGGACCACTGCACCATGCAGATCATCGACGCCGCCCGTCTTCGCCTTGGCCCGGACGTCGATGAGCTCTATTTGCGGGCCCTGGCCGGGTCCATCATTTCCTGCGGCAAGGCAGCCATGAGCGTCTGGTTCGAACAACACGGCCCGGATCTTTCCCCTGAATCCCTCGCGAGCCTGCGTCAGCACTTGATCGATGCAATTGGCCTGCTCGGTTCAGGCTTCACGGCACCCGTTCCGCAGCGACCGGCGTCGCACAGCACTCAGCCCGCGGCTGACCCCCAACAATCGGCATAACCACACACCGACAGATCGGTTCCGATATGGCACTCCTGCTCTACCGCCTTGGCAAGTTCTCCTACCGTCACCGCTGGCTGGTGATCTCCCTCTGGCTGGCCGTGCTCGTGGCAGTCGGCGGCTCCGCAGCTGCCTTCCACGGCACTATGTCTAACAACTTCCAGATCCCGGGTACCGAGACCCAGCAGATGCTGGACAAGCTCAAAAAGGACCTTCCGGCTTCTTCGGGTGGTTCCGCAGGGATCGTCTTCGAAGCCGGCGACGCCGGATTCAACCAAGCCGGCAAGGAGGCCATCGCGTCGGCCCTCGCCCAGCTGGAAAAACTGCCCGATGTGCAGTCAACGGTCAACCCGTTCACGACTCAAGCCACCTTGGACAAGGCACCGTCCGATCTTGCTGCCGGGGAACAGAAAGCGGCCGCCGGGCAAGCTGAGCTGGACAAGGCGAGGGCCACGCTCGATGCAGGCGATGCCCAACTGAAGGCCGCCGAGCAGCAAATGACCGCTGCGGGCATGCCCGCTGCGCAGATCCAGGCCCAGCTCGCCCCGCAGAAGGCCGAACTTCTGGCCGGACGCCAAAAGCTCGACGCCGGCCAGAAACAAGCCACTGACGGTGCCGCCGCCCTTGCGTTGGCCAAGCGCCAGGTGACAGCATCCCAAGGCATGCGTTTCGTCTCCCAGGACGGTAAAGCGGCGATCGCCCAGGTCCAGTTCAAGACCTCCATCAACGGCCTGACCCCCGCGGTCCGGCAGCAAGTCCAGGACATCGTCCACGGAGTCTCCTCGGCAGGTGTCACGGCCCTGGCCAGCAAGGAAATCACCGAGGACGTCTCCCAGTTGTTCGGAGTCTCCGAAATCATTGGCATCGCCGTGGCTGCGATCGCCCTCATCGTGATGCTGGGAACGCTCGTCGCCGCCGGCCTGCCCCTCCTGATGGCGATCATTGGGGTGGCCGTTGGCGTCGGCGGAACCTTTGCCCTCACCGGCGTCATCGACATGAGTTCCATCTCCCCGATGCTCGCGCTCATGCTGGGCCTCGCCGTCGGAATCGATTACTCGCTCTTCATCGTCAACCGTCACCGCGGGCAATTGCTTTCAGGGATGGACGCAGAGGAATCAGTCGCCCTTGCCACCGGCACCTCAGGCAACGCCGTTCTCTTCGCGGGTCTCACCGTCGTCATCGCGCTTGCCGCGCTGGTCGTTCCGGGGCTCCCGTTCCTGGCCGTCATGGGCCTGTCGGCCGCCGCGACAGTGGCAGTCGCCGTCGTCGTCTCCCTAACACTGACCCCGGCGGTCCTCTCGCTGGTGGGCCGCAAACTGATCTCGAAGCGGACGTGGGCCAAGGCGGAGCGCCACAACGCGGAGCCGGAGCATGCCTCGGCGGACCGCGCCGAGGACCAGCGGCGAAGCAGCCGCGGGTGGGGCGGGCTCGTGACCCGGCACCCGGTGGTCTCGCTGCTTGCCGGCGTCGTGCTGCTCGGGGTGCTGGCCCTCCCGGCTTCCCAGCTGCGCCTCGCTTTGCCCGACGGCGGTTCGGAACCGGTCGACTCGCAAGCGTTCAAGGCCTATGACCTCACCCGGACGAGCTTCGGCGAGGGCATGACCGGCCCCATCGTGGTTGTCGGCACGTTCCCGTCCGGGCTCAGCGACGACCAGGCCAAGACCAAGCAGTTCGACGTCGCGGACAAGCTGCGCAGCGTGGACAACGTCGTGGCGGCCGTTCCGGTAGCCCTCAGCCCGGATCACCGCACTGCCGTTTTCCAGGTCATCCCCAAGGACGGCCCCGCCAGTGCCAGCACCGTCCAGGTGGTCTCGGAACTGCGCGCCAAGGGTTCCGAAATCCAGCAGGCCACAGGCGCCACCATCGGGCTGACGGGGCAGACCGCCGGCAACATCGACGTCTCGGCGAAGCTCGGTGCGGCGTTACCGCCTTACTTGGCGATCGTCGTCGGGCTCTCGCTGGTCCTCCTGCTCCTGGTATTCCGCTCGATCGTCGTCCCGCTGCTCGCCACCAGCGGATTCCTGCTCTCGCTCGCGGCAGCGTTCGGCGCCGTGGTGGCCGTCTACCAGTGGGGCTGGCTGGGCACCGTGTTCGACGTGCCCAATCCCGGAGCCGTGTTGAGCTTCCTTCCGATCATCCTGATTGGTGTGCTGTTCGGCCTGGCCATGGACTACCAGGTGTTCATCACCTCAGGCATGCGTGAATCGTTCATGCACGGTGAGAACGCGAAGCAGGCGGTCCGAAGCGGCTTCAGCCATGCCTCAGCGGTGGTTACGGCCGCCGCCGTTATCATGGTCAGCGTGTTCGCCGGCTTCATCTTCAGCCACCTGACCATGGTCCGGCCGCTCGGTTTCGCGATGGCGTTCGGCGTGCTCGTGGATGCGTTCGTGGTGCGGATGACCATTGTTCCGGCCGTCATGTACCTGTTGGGCGAGACGGCCTGGTGGCTGCCGCGGTGGCTGTCCCGGATCCTGCCCGACGTCGACGTCGAGGGCGCCAAGCTGCAGCGCTCGACGGCGGCAGGCGGGGCCAAGGAGCTGGTCCATTAAGCGCCTGGTCGTCTTAGCGGCCTGAGCGCGGCGTCGGTTCTGTGTTCAGAACCGACGCCCGCTCACCTTTAAGGCCCTTTCCCCAAACGCTCGCTCACCTCGGTGAGCGAGCGTCCGGCCAAACACCCACATAAGTGAGCGAGCGTCGGTGGAAGGCGCCGCGTACTACGCTTGAGCCGTGACCCGATTGATCCTGGCTTCCCAGTCGCCCGCCCGCACCAAGCTCCTCACCGAGGCCGGCATCAACCACGAGGTGCTCGTCTCGGACGTCGACGAGGATGCCGTGCAAGCCCGGTACGGGGTGACAGACGCGCATGACACCGCTCTCCTCCTCGCTCGCGCCAAGGCCGAGGCCGTTGCCTCCCTTCCGGACGCTGAGGGCGCCTTGGTGATCGGCTGCGATTCCGTGTTCGAATTCGACGGCGAGTCGCACGGGAAGCCGTACACGGTGGACGTCGCCAAGGAACGGATGCTGCGCATGAGCGGCTCCAAGGGTGTACTCCACACCGGGCACTGGCTCGTGGACTGCCGCGAAACCGCAGCGGACATGAACGACGGCGAGACGGCCGTCGGCACCGGAGCAACAGTCGGCGCCGTATCCAGCGCGGAAGTCCACTTTGCCGAGATGAGCGAGAAGGACATCGACGCCTACATCGCAACCGGCGAGCCCCTGCACTGCGCCGGTTCGTTCACGATCGACGGCTTGGGCGGGGCCTTCATCCGCAAGGTCGACGGCGACCCGCACGCCGTCGTCGGGCTCTCCATCTCGACCCTCCGCGATCTGCTGGGGCAGGCGAACGTTGGAATCACCGAACTCTGGACCCACAACGGTTCCGGAGGGACCAACGAATAGGGACGCTCCGAGGCGCCCGTCCGCCAGCCGGACTCCGGCCTTTGTAGCAACCCTACAAAGACAGGCCATTTCACACACGGAATCCCCCATCAATATGGGCGGAACCCTCAAAATCACGCTAGGCTCCCTGAAGGACAGAAGGAGTCAACTTGTCAGCTAATCCGGCGCAGCCCATTTCCAGCCCTCTCACCAAGGTCTTGATCGCCAACCGAGGCGAAATCGCGGTCCGCATTATCCGCGCAGCCCGGGACGAAGGAATCGCTTCCGTGGCCGTCTACGCGGACCCCGATCGCGACGCCCTGCACGTCCGGCTGGCGGATGAGGCCTACGCGCTGGGCGGCAACACTGCTGCTGAGTCATACCTAGTGATGGACAAGTTGATCGAGGTCGCCAGGCAGTCGGGTGCCGACGCCATCCACCCCGGCTATGGCTTCCTCGCCGAGAACGCCGAGTTTGCCGCCAAAGTCATCGACGCCGGCATCACCTGGATCGGCCCGTCTCCGGACGCCATTTCCGCGCTGGGCGACAAGGTGCAGGCCCGCCACATCGCCGAAAAGGTCGGCGCTCCCCTGGTTCCCGGCACGGCCGACCCCGTGGAATCCGCCGACGAGATCCTGGCCTTCGCCCAGGAGTTCGGGCTCCCGATCGCCATAAAGGCTGCCTACGGTGGTGGCGGCCGCGGCATCAAAGTTGCCCGCACCATCGAGGAAATCCCCGAGCTTTTCGAGTCCGCAGTGCGCGAGGCCATTGCCGCCTTCGGCCGGGGCGAGTGCTTCATCGAGCGCTTCCTGGATTCCCCGCGCCACGTCGAGACCCAATGCCTCGCCGATGCTTACGGCAACGTTGTGGTGGTCTCCACCCGCGACTGTTCCCTCCAGCGCCGCAACCAGAAACTCGTTGAAGAAGCCCCTGCTCCGTTCCTGAGCCCCGAGCAGAACGAGCGACTGTACGAGTCCTCCAAGGCCATCCTGAAAGAAGCCGGCTACCTGGGCGCGGGAACCTGCGAATTCCTGGTGGGCCAGGACGGCATCATCTCCTTCCTTGAGGTCAACACCCGGCTTCAGGTGGAGCACTGTGTTTCAGAGGAAGTCACGGGCATTGACCTGGTCCGTGAGCAGTTCCGCATCGCCCGGGGCGAGAAACTCGGATATGGCGATCCTGAGGTCCGCGGCCACTCCTTCGAATTCCGCATCACCGGCGAAGACCCGGGCCGCAACTTCATGCCCGCACCGGGAACCATCAGCACCCTGAAGAATCCGACGGGTCCGGGCATCCGCATCGATTCCGGCGTCGAACAGGGCGACGTCATCAGCGGGAACTTCGATTCCATGCTGTCCAAGCTGATCGTCACCGGCGCCAGCCGCGAACAGGCCCTCCAGCGCTCCCGCCGTGCCCTCGAGGAAATGGTCGTTGAAGGCATCCCCACCGTCATTCCTTTCGACCTCGCAGTGGTGACCGATCCCGCGTTCGCTCCGGCCGAAGGCCCGTTCAAGGTGCACACGCGCTGGATCGAGACCGAGTTCGTCAACAACATCCCCGCATGGACGCCTACCGGAACCGGAACAGAAGCCGCCGACGCCGGTGAGCGCCAGCGCGTCGTCGTCGAGGTTGGCGGCAAACGGCTGGAAGTTGTCCTTCCCGCGACTCTCGGCTCGGTTTCCTCGGTTGCCAGCGCGGGCGCCAAGGGCACGAAGGTCAAGAAGCGTTCCCGCTCTGCGGGCGCCACAGCTGCAGTCGCGGGCGGCAACGCCCTCACTTCGCCGATGCAGGGCACCATCGTCAAGGTGGCTGTAGCCGCCGGCGACGTGGTTGCCGAGGGCGATCTGATCGTGGTCCTGGAAGCCATGAAGATGGAACAGCCCCTCACCGCCCACAAGGCCGGCACCATTCACGGCTTGGTGGCCAAGGCGGGCGAGACCGTCTCCGCGGGCGCCGTTATCGCGACGATCGAAGACTAAACAGACTCGAACGGCTCCGGCCCCGCACCATTGGTGCGGGGCCGGAGCCATTTAGCGCGAGCCTGCTAATCGCGAGCCTGTTAATACAGGGTCAGGCTACGTTGTTCTCGTAGTCCGTGTCCTTGGTTTCCTTGGACAGGAACAGTGCCACGAGCGTCAACACTGCCATGGCGCTGAGGTAGACACCCACCAGGACCGTGCTGCCCTTGGCCGATTCCCAGAGCCAGACCGCGATGAACGGAGCCACAGCCGCGCCGAGGATGCTGGACATGTTGTAGCTGACGGCAGATCCGGTGTAGCGGACGTTGGTGGGGAACAGTTCCGGAAGCAGCGCCCCCATGGGGCCGAACGTGAGGCCCATCAGCGTGAAACCGATGATCAGCAACGCCATAGTGCCGACAAAGCCGCCGCCGAACAGCGGCACGAAAAGCAAGCCGAACACCAGGATTCCCGCGGTGACCGCCAGAAGCATCTTGCGCCGACCATACTTTTCGGCCAGGGGGCCCGCCACAAGGGTGAAAATGCCGAAGAAGACGACGCCGGCAATCAGCATCCAGAGGAAGTCGTTCCGGCTGAAGCCCAAGCCCGGGACGAACGCCGCGGTGGCCGCGTCGGTCATGGGCTTTCCGGCCTTGACCGCTGCGGCTTGGGCGCCCGCCAGCGTGGGCTTGGTGCCGTAGGTCAGCGTGAACGTGGTCATCAGGTAGAACAAGACATACGTGGCCAACATGATGAAGGTACCGAGGATCAGCGGGCGCCAGCTTTTCTTGAAAACGCGTCCGATGGGCAGCTTGGCCACTTCGTTCGACTCCAGCACCTTGGTGAACGCGGGAGTTTCAATGAGCTTGAGGCGCACGTAGAGGCCGAGGATCACCATGACGGCGCTGAGCAGGAACGGCACGCGCCAGCCCCAGGCGGCGAAGGCCTCGGGAGTCAGGGTGTAGCTGAAGACCAGGAAGATGATGTTGGCCAGGATGAAGCCGATCGGCGCGCCCATCTGCGGAAACGTTCCATAGATGGCGCGTTTCTTGGCCGGCGCGTTTTCGGTTGCGAGCAGCGCGGCGCCGCTCCACTCACCACCGAGAGCCAGGCCTTGGGCGAAACGCAGCACTACCAGCAACGTGGGGGCCAGGAAGGTCCAGCCCGGGACCTGCGCCGTCGGGAGGCAACCGATCAGGAACGTGGCGATACCCATAGTCAGGAGGGACGCAACCAGCGTTCCCTTGCGACCGAACTTGTCACCGAAGTGGCCGAAAATTATGGAGCCGAGCGGGCGGGCGACGAAAGCGACACCGAATACCGCGAAGGAGCTCAGCAACTGCGTGGTCTCGTCCGCCGTCGGGAAGAAGAGTTTGGGAAAGACGAGGACAGCAGCCGTGGCATAAACGTAGAAATCGTAGAACTCGATGGACGTCCCGATGAGGCTGGCGAAGATCACCCGTCCCCGCGAGTTGACCGGCTTGACTGACTCGCTTTCCGTGGATTCAGCGATGGAAGACATGTAGTAGTTGCTTTCCGTTCACGCCGGCCCGGCGTTCCTGAGCCTGCCGGCAAAGATTATTGAGAGTTCAATAATAGTTCCCGGTATCCAACAAATGGACAATCAAGTCCAATATGCGGACGCTTTGGAAAGTCTCACTCTGTGGTCCGCGCCACACAACCTCACCATCGCCTCACGCACCGGTGACCCCCTCCGATAGGCAAATGTCACAGCACGTTTACAAACCGCGACGGTCCGCGAAACGCGCCGTACCTAACGTGGAAGTACAACGTCCCCACAAAGGAGGCACTCCGTGACAGTTGACCGAAGCACCGAAATCCTCACCAACGAGCAGGCGCCCACAGCCCTCGTCCCCGAGCTTGAACACCGTCCTGGCCGCTGGATTGCCAACTGGGATGCAGAGAACAAGGAGCAGTGGGAAGCTGCCGGCCGATCCATCGCCAAGCGCAACCTGTACTGGTCCATCTTCGCCGAGTTCCTCGGCTTCGTCGTCTGGCAGCTCTGGTCGATCGTCGTCGTCCAGCTCCCGGCCGCAGGCTTCAAGTTCGACACCAACCAGATCTTCTGGCTCATCTCGATCCCCAGCCTGGTCGGTGCCACCCTGCGCATCCCTTACACCTTCATGGTTCCAAGGTTCGGTGGCCGCAACTGGACCATCGTCTCGGCCCTCCTGCTGCTGATCCCGACGGCGGGCCTCGCCCTGTGTGTCTCGACCCCCGGCACTCCGTTCGGCGTCATGCTGCTCGTAGCTGGCCTTGCGGGCTTCGGCGGAGGCAACTTCGCCAGCTCGATGGCAAACATCACCTTCTTCTACCCTGCCCGCGAAAAGGGCTGGGCGCTGGGCCTGAACGCCGCCGGCGGAAACCTCGGCGCCGCCGTCGCGCAGCTCGTCGTCCCTATCGCCGTCACCCTCCTGGCCGCCGGCACCGTCAACCTGCCAATGGCCGGCCTCATCTGGATTCCCCTCATCCTTGTCGCCGCGTTCGGCGCTTGGAAGTACATGAACAACCTCACCAGCGCCAAGGGTGACGTTGCAGGCTCCATCGCCGCACTCAAGGAACCGCACCTGTGGGTCATGGCCTTCCTGTACATCGGAACCTTCGGCTCGTTCATCGGCTTCTCGGGAGTCTTCCCCAAGCTCATCAAGGATTACTTCCCGGCTTTCTCCTCCATGCACCTCGGCGCGGTTGTCCTCTCGCTCGCCTTCCTTGGCCCGTTGGTCGGCTCCCTCGCCCGCCCCTACGGTGGACGCATGGCCGACCGCATGGGCGGAGCCCGGATGACCGTCACGGCGTTCGCAGCGATGGCCGTCATCACCTTGACCATGATCTGGACGCTTCCGCTCAAGAACTTCTGGCTCTTCCTGGTCCTGTTCCTGTTCCTCTTCACGGCAAGCGGCTTCGGAAACGGCGCCACCTACCGCATGATTCCGGTCATCTTCGCTACATCCAGCCGGGCAGCCCGCTCGGGGGCGAGCGCCGCCAGCACGGCACGCCTCGCGTCTTCCTCCCTCGGCCTGATTTCGGCGATCGGCGCCTACGGCGGATTCGTGATCCCCCAGGTACTCAACGCATCCAGCGCTTCCGGTTCCTATACCCCCGCGTTCTATGGCTTCGTCGGCGCCTACGTGCTGATGCTCATCGTCTGCTGGGTCTGCTACCTCCGGAAGGCCAACCGTAACGCGATGGGACACATCTAATATGCCCAATGGCGCCAACACCCACTGCCCGTATTGTGCGCTGCAGTGCGCCATGACCCTGACCCCGGCGGCGCCCTCGGCGCAGCCGGGGTCAGACCCCGCTCCTGCGGCAAAGGCACTTCCGCTCCTGGAAGTCTCCGGCCGCGATTTCCCCACCAACCGGGGCGGGCTGTGCCGCAAGGGCTGGACATCGCCGTCGTTGTTGAACCACACCGGACGCGTCACGGAGCCCATGCTCAAAGGGTCCGACGGGGTCCACCGGCCGGTCACGTGGGACCAGGCACTCATGCTGGTCACCGGAGCCGTCAAGCAGACCCGCGAGCAGTACGGGCCCGACGCCGTCGGCGTGTTCGGCGGCGGCGGACTCACCAACGAGAAGGCTTACCAATTGGGCAAGTTCGCCCGCTTGGCCCTGGGAACCTCGCGCATCGACTACAACGGACGTTTCTGCATGTCTTCCGCCGCGGCAGCCGGAAACCGCGCGTTCGGCGTGGACCGCGGCCTCCCGTTCCCCGTGGAAGACCTTGATTCGGCGAACGTCATTTTCCTTCTCGGCTCCAATGTTGCCGAGACCATGCCGCCATTCGTCCAGCACTTGCAGGGCGCGCGCGATTCCGGCGGGTTGATCGTATCCGATCCCCGCCGTTCCGCGACCGCCGCATTCACCGGCGACGGCGGCGGCATCCACTTGCAGCCGACCCCGGGAACGGACCTCGCACTGCTGTTGGGCATCTCCCACGTGGTAGTGCACGAAGGCCTCGCTGACACCGAATACCTCCAGTCCCGCACCACCGGCTACCCTGCGATCGTTCGTAGCCTCGCCGGCTTCTGGCCGGAGCGCGTCCAGTCGATCACCGGCGTGCCCGCCACGCTCATCCGGGACACCGCCCGCCGCCTCGCCGACGGCGCCCGGCGCGGCGGGAGCTACATCCTCACCGGCCGCGGAGTCGAGCAGCACGTCGACGGCACGGACACAGCCACAGCGGCGATCAACCTCAGTCTCCTCTTGGGCCTGCCGGGATCCTCCCGCAGCGGCTATGGCACACTGACGGGCCAAGGTAACGGCCAGGGTGGCCGCGAGCATGGCCAGAAGGCCGACCAGCTCCCCGGCTACCGCAAGATCACCGATCCCGCCGCCCGCGCCCATGTCGCCAAAGTGTGGGGCGTGGACGAATCCCTCATCCCCGGCCCTGGACTGCCCGCCGTGGAGCTCTTGAAGTCTTTGGGACAGCCCGACGGCGTCCGTTGCCTTTTCGTCCACGGCGCCAACGTGGCGGTGTCAGCCCCCGACGCCGGCGCGGTGATCGAGGGCCTGCGCAGCCTGGACTTCCTGGTTGTCTGCGATTTCTTCATGTCCGAGACCGCGCTGGAAGCCGATCTGGTCCTCCCGGTCACCCAATGGGCCGAGGAAGAAGGCACCCTGACCAACCTCGAGGGCCGCGTGCTCCGCCGTCGTAAGGCGCTCACCCCTCCCCCAGGCGTTCGCAGCGAATTGTGGCTCATGGCCCGGCTCGCCGAATCGCTCGACGCTCCTTCAACGTTCAGCGACGATCCCGAGACCGTGTTCGAGGAGCTCCGGCTCGCCTCGGTAGGGGGTCTGGCCGACTACTCCGGAATCGACTACGCCATGCTGGACCGCGGAGAAGCCGCCTACTGGCCTTATCCCACCGGCAGTTCGGGAACGCCCCGACTCTTCCTCGACAGCTTCGCGCACGCCGACGGACGCGCGGTGATGGTCCCGGTGGCACCGCAGAAGCGGTCCCGGCGATCCGCCGTCGTCGGCTCTGATCCCGATCCGCTGACGCTCGTCACCGGACGGCTGCTGGAACATTACCAATCGGGCGCCCAGACCCGCCGCGTGGCCGAACTCGCGGCCGCGCAGCCGGAGCCGCTCTTGCAGATCCACCCCGCGACGGCGGCCGTCAGGGACATCTCCGGCGGCGACTTTGTCCGGGTCTCCAACGAGCGCGGTGAGGTCCTGTGCAAGGTGGAGCTCAGCAACAGCATCCGGACGGACACGGTCTTTCTGCCTTTCCATTTCCCTGGACTGGGAAGCGCCAACCGTCTCACTGAGGCGGTCACGGATCCCATTTCGGGCATGCCGGAGTTCAAGACGAGCACGGTCTGGGTCCGGAAGGCGGCACTAGCACATGCCGAACCGGGGTTGGCTGCCCAGTCGGGTGCCCAGTTGGCTGTGCCGGCGGCCGTCGGCTCGTCAATGCAGGAGAGCTTGTCAATGCAGGTCAAGGAGGCATCGTGAGCGAGCGAATTGTGGTGGTCGGTTTCGGACCGGTCGCGTCCCGGCTGGTGGACGAGTTGTTGCCGGCCGTGCGCAGCGACCTTGTCGAGTTGCTCGTCGTCGGGCAGGAAGCCGAGGCCGCGTACAACCGCGTCATGGTGGCAGAACTCGGCGTGGGGCGGACCACCGCGGACGCTCTCGCGATGGCGGACGCTGGCGATTTGGCGACCGACGGCGTCGAGGTCCGGCTGGGCGTCACCGTCAAGCGGATCGACCGTGCACGTCAGCAAGTGGTCCTATCGGACGGGACCACGCCCGGCTACGACCGCTTGGTGTTCGCCACCGGCTCGAGGCCCGTCATTCCGAACCTCACCGGTATCAACCCTGATCCTTCGCATCCTGTGCTCCCTTTAGGGGTGACGGCCCTCCGCGATCTCCGAGATGCCGGGCAACTGCGCGACGCCGTGACTGCCGGCAAGCGCGTGATCGTCCTCGGTGGCGGCGTGCTTGGCCTGGAAACTGCCTTGGCCGCGGCGGAAGAAGGCGCCCTGACCACAGTGGTGCACAACGGTTCCTTCCCGCTGGGCCGCAATATCGACCGCGGCGGTGGAGCCGTTCTCGCGGCGAGCTTGCGCAGCAGCGGGATCACCATGGTGGGCAACGCCCGCTCTACTGCGGTGGAGCACAATGGTCCCGACGGCAAGTTTTCGGCCCTGGTGCTCAACGACGGGTCACGGATCGAAGGCGACCTTCTTGTCCTTTCCTGCGGCGTTCGCCCACGGATCGAACTGGCCGAAGGTTGTGGGTTGCCTGCAGCCACCGGGATCTTGGTGGATCACCACCTGCGGACCTATCACGAGCCGCACATGTTCGCGATAGGCGACTGCGCCGAAGTCCGCTGCGCCGATGCCGCGTGCGCCGAATGCCGCACCGCGCTGGGTCCTTCCGGGCTGGTGGGTCCGGGCTGGCGGCAGGCCGAGTGGCTTGCCGAGTACCTGATCCTCCTTGCAGAGGGCGGCCAGGGCGCTGCCGACACTTTGGCACCGCTACCGCAGGAGAAGCCCGGCGTCGTGGTGTTGAAGGCGCGCGGCATCAACCTGGCGGTCGCCGGCGACAACAGCGCCGAACCGTGGGATGACGAGCTGTTGTCCGTCGGTGTCTCCGAGGGAATGCCGCGGCGCCAGGTTGCCCAATGGGCCGATCCGGAACACGGCCGCTACGTCAAAATGACGACGCGGGGCGGCGCGCTCGAAGGACTCGTGACCGTAGGCATGCCGCGCACGGCCGCGGAGCTCGTGATGCTGTTCGAACGCGGCTCCGAGCTGCCCGCAGACCGTTCACTCCTGCTTCGCTTGGATGGGCCGGACCAACTGGATTCATCTGCTTCGAATAATGACCCGCAGCGGACCGTGTGCCGCTGCGCGGGCGTCAGCGGTGCGAGCATCGAGGAAGCCGTGCTGCATGGCTGCTCTTCCGTGCCGGAGGTTTCCAAAGCGACCCGCGCGGGCACTGGGTGTGGCGGGTGCCATGGGGACATCAAGGGGATTATTGAGAAGCACTTTCAGGGGGTTGCGGCGTAGGGGTTTGGGGGCTCAGGCCAACCCTTCCCGGTTTGGGGGTGTGGTAGTCGCGCCGCGCCAAGTGAACAGACCCGCGCGGTCTTCGTCGGTGAGAGCTGCGGCGTCGAGGAAAGTTTGGAGGTCGAAATTTGCCAACGCATCCCGGAAGGCGCCTTCGGTGGTTGTGCCGTGCTGCCGGCATAGTTGCTCAAGCCTAGGTTCGACGTTGTTTCGCTTGCCTCTGGCTGCCCGCAAATCGCCTAGCCTGACGGTTTCCAGATAGTCATCGACGATGCACTCGGGATCGGTGCCGATTGCATGAAGCAGAGCCATGGCGAGCAAGCCCGTCCTGTCCCTGCCGCCCATGCAATGGAAGAGGACCGCTCCCGGCGGTGCGTTGACCACAGCGGATATGGCGGCGCCGGCGCGTTCGGGCATGGCCACAAGGTGCGGGAGAAAGTAGAGAGCTGTACCCACCAGGCCGCTGTCCCAGTAGTTAGCCCAGAACTCTTTGTTTTCCAAGCCGTCAAGGTCAACGTGGATAGTGGTGAGCCAGCCGGGCCGCTCCTTGTTGTCCGTGTCCCATTCGCTTTGCTGACGAAGGTCGACCACGGTCCGGATCCCGGCATCATGGATCTGTTGCCATCCGTTCCCGGTGATCCAATCGACGTTCTCGCTCCGAAAGAACACGCCCCGTGGAGTAACCGTCCCGTTTACGCGCCGTAGACCGCCGAGGTCTCGTCCATTGACCAAGCCGTCGACTTTGAGCGTGCGATCTATGTTTTCTGCCAAGTCCCCCATGTGCCCTAGTAAACCAGAGAGTACTTTTCCTTCGGGGTCGTTCGGAATCACCAATTCGCGACACAAGCGCGGGATCTGGCTACCCCGTTTCGCCGCACGCAACGGCGCCTCCCGGTGCGCTATTACGAATCGGCCGTCAGTTGTTCGTGGACAATCTGCCAGCCTTCGTGTGTGCGCAGCCAGTAGGTAGCGTCGCTGTCTATGTACGGCAGAACCCGCTCGATGTCGTGTGTGTTGTTGGCCGCCTCGTACCCGCGCATGACAGCCGTGAGTTCATCGACGAGGATCTCACGGTTACGAATTTCCATCCCCACACTCTTGCACAGGCCTTGAGGATCAATACCAAGAAACGTGGTCACACCTGGAAATAGTGGTTTTTGCGCGCTTTTTGGCGTGGGTCGATGTGGGGTGGCGGGATGAACCAGGGCACGCCTGTTTGGACTTGGATGTGCCATTCTTCCTTGTGGATCAGATGGTGGTGATGGCTGCAAAGCAAGACACCATTGTCGACGCTGCTTGGTCCACCCCGGGACCAGTACGTGATGTGGTGGGCTTCGCACCACGGGGCCGGCATCGTGCACGAGGGGAACGCGCAGCCTTTGTCCCTGGCGGTAATGGCTTTGCGGATGTGGGCCGGGAAGATCCTGGAGGCCCGGCCGATATCGAGGACCTGGCCTTCCCCGCCCAAGACGACGGGAATGATGTCCGCATCGCAGGCGATCTTCCGCAATGTGGCCGCCGGGACCGGACCAGTGAACGTAAAGCTCCCCGTGCCCTGGTGCGACCCGCCGGCGCGCCCGGCTTGTCCGGATTGGCCCAGGAAGGTGAGCTGCCCGGCTTCCTTCAGCGGTGCCAGGAGATCCCGATGGTCGATGGTGGCCATGATCTGGGGGCGCTGGCCGCCGGCCGCAGGCAGCGCCCCGGTGGCGAGGGCAATCTTGCAGGCGCCCAGCAACCCGTCCAGAAGTCTCTGCGCCCGTGTGCGGCGATCCAGGGACGCGGCATCATCGCCTGAACCACCAGGAAGACCGTCGGCCGGAGCATTTGCCGGTGCGCTCCCGCCGTCGGCGTCCACGGTATTGTCCCCCGGTCCGGGCTCCCCCGACGTGCGGGTCCGGGGATTGGTGGCGGTGTTCATCACGGTGAGCAGGTGCTCGTATTGGTCCTGGGTAGCAAAGATTTCCACATGCTGCAGCCCGTGTTTGGGTTTCCGGAGGAAAGCGCCCTGGAGGTGGCGCAAGGCTTCTTCGCTGGGTTCGGCACCGTCCTGGTCGATGGCTTCGGTCCAGCGGCGGGCGATCCTGGCCAGGAAATCGGCATCGTTCTCGACCGCTGTCATGGTCAACGCGTTTTCCATGTCAGCAGCAGTCTCGGCGCTGCACAGGGGCCGGACCCGTTCCAGAGCCATGGTGATGGTGGTGGCCGGCCGGGACGCGATGCTCCCGCAAGCCAACGCCGCAGCCACCTCCCCATACCGCGGCTGGATCCGCTGCCCCGTGAGCGAGCGACCGGGCAGCAGGTCCTCCGCCAGGGCAAGGCGGCGCCGGGCCTCGGCCGCGCCGATCCGCAAAAGCGAGCGCAGGTGCTCGCCGGTGTTCCTGAACTCGCGGAACCCGCCGAGTGCGTCATCCGCAGCGAGCCCGCCGCCCTCGACGTCGGCACTGACCCCGGCTGCTCCGCCTTCAGTTTCGGGGCTGCGGGGACCATCGCTGGAACCGGCCTCCCGGGCTTCGGCTCCCCAGCCCGTCGTACTGATGGTCCCGCCAGCCAGCTCCTGCTGCCGCACCCGGTCCAACTGCCCCGCGGCGACGAGCTGCAAGTAGTCCAGGGTGCGGGAGAGTTCCTCCACACCGGACGCAAACGCGGCGGAGTCCTGCAGCCCCAGCGGCCCGGCGTCGTCGACCGCGGTCCGTGCCAAGGAGCGCAACGCTACAAGAGCACCCTCCAGAACCCGCTGCGGACCGCCGCGATCCTCGCCGTGATCGCCGAAGCAGTCCTCGCGCGGATCCAGCAGAGCGAGCCGGCGCAGCTCCGGCGCGTGACCAGCCGCAGGCACCTTCCGAGGTTCTCGCGCCTTATGGAACACGACGAACCCGCTGCCGGGCGCAGGACCCTGGCGGCTGGTGAGATGTCCGATCGCTTCCATGACAATACTCTGCCAGGAGGCACCGACAAAATAGCCCGCCTCCGATCTGGAACGAACCTACGTAATCGACAGTTCTGTACGCAACGTACATTTTGCCGCATTTGCCGTATCATCGAATGCATGACCGACATAGCCATCACCGAGGCCCGGAACCACCTGGCAACTATTGTGGACACCGCCCATCGCGAGCGCGAACCGGTATTCCTCACTCGCCGCGGAATTCGGGTCGCCGCAGTTATCGATTCCGCCGAGCTAGAGCATCTTCGTGAAGCCGCGGAAGAACTCGAAGATATCCGGGCCGTCGACCTGGCATGGGAAGAGATGGAACAGACCGGTCAGACGCCTATCCCTTGGGAGGACGTCAAGCGCGATCTGGGCCTGACGTGAGCTACAACGTCACGGTCCTGCCAGCGGCCCTTCGGCAACTGCGCAAGCTTCCTCCCGAGGGCCGCCGCCGGGTCCAAGCAGCCATCGAGTTGCTGGCCGAGACTCCGCGCCCGCCCGGCGCCAAGAAGCTGGCAGGGCGGGTCGAGTGGCGCGTCCGGACGGGAGATTATCGGGTGCTCTACCGGATCGACGACGGCCGACTCGTGATCGTCGTCGTTCAGGCCGGTCATCGCCGCGAAATCTACCGGGAGTAAGTCCGGCTACAAATTTCGCCGTCGTCAGTGGCGCGTGATCCTCAAAGCGCTCGATTCACCGACAGAAACTTCGGTCTCACCGCCGATCGGGAACGTGAAGATAGGCGAGGTGTGGCCGAAATCGGCATTGGCGAGCACCGGCAAGCCTGCAAGAACGGATTGTTTGGCCACGATCAACGCCAGCCGCTCCCGGGTCATTCGGCTTGCCCGCTGGAAGCGACCTATCACCAATCCCCGTATGCCCGCTGCGTCAGGCGTCTGCAAAAGCGACGCAAGGTCCCGAGCAAACGTGGCCGGGTGGCTTTCGAAGTCGTCCTCCAAGAAGAGCAACGCACCTTCCAAGGACGGCATGTTCGCAGTTCCTTGCAGGAGATTCAGCGTGCACAGATTTCCGCCGACAATCCGCCCGCTCGCAGCACCACCCTGCAACGGCCACCAGCCGCCGCTGGGAATTGGCGTTCGCCCGTCTTGGTCTCGGAACCAAGCGTCATCGGTCCAAGTCGCGGCGGGACGCACGTCCATGGGCGCCTCGCCAAAGAGCGCGTCCACAAAACACGCTTGAGTTTCCTCAAAGTGGTCCCGCATGCCGAACGTGGACCAGTGCGGCCCGGAGTAGGTAACGAGTCCGGTTCGTGCGTGAATGGCGTTTTGAAGGGCCGTGATGTCTGAGTAGCCACACAGTATCTTCGGGTTCGCCGCGATGAGCTCCCAGTCGAGATGTGGAAGCAATTCGTTGCTGCTGAATCCGCCGATCACTGTCAGGATTCCCGCTACTTCCGGATCCGAGAAGGCGGCATGAAGATCGTCAACACGCGATTGCACCGACGACGAAAGAAGCCCATCCATTTCGTCAACGTGGTCCCCGAAGGAAAGCCGCAACCCCATCTCGGCGAAACGCCTTTCGATGTGGGTGGTGTTGTCGTGCTCCATGACCACAGCGCGGCTTAGCGCGGGCGCGACCACGCGCACCAGGTCACCGCGACGAAATTTGGGCGGGTAGATAGAAGGCATGTGCTCGACGCTAGCAAACGCAATGCGCACAACCACGCCGCTAAGCGGAGGTTTTCACCTGAGGCAACGTATCCAGTTCCGCGGACCTTGACCAAGAGTCATCGTGGCCCTGTTGCAGGGTGCCGCGCTTACCTAGTATTGGCCCATGAAGGAATGGGCCCGGCAGCACCCATATCTTGCCATGGCCATCGGCTATGTTCTTTTCTTGGTGTTCGCCACAGCTGTTTGGATGGCAGTTGGACGGCACAGCCTAGGGGACTCCGCTATCACCGCCTTTGTGTGGACATTGGGCTACTGGCTTCTTGCGGTCTTCGGAATCCGGCGAAGCCGAAAGACCAGAGCCCGGCTCGAAGAAACCGGCCAAATCATGGTCTACATCCGCTACCCGGACTCCCGGCCCGGTTCGCTCAGCGGCATCTGGAACCAAGGGATCGCGACGCCAAGCGCCGGGTCTATCCATTTCCAGCCGGCGGTGTACGACACCCTGGAGCCGTCAGGACGGGCGACGACGATCAAGGTCCAGGATCTGCCACCAGAGCGCCAAAAACTCAGCGGCAAGGACCGTAAGTACATCCAGGTGAATGGAATTCAGGCAATGACCGTGTTGACGGACGAAGGCAAGTTGGAGATTGCCGCGCACCCTGAATCACTGGACAAGCTGAGTGGGGTTCTACGGCGTTAGGCCCGCTGCAACCGTCACATATGCACGTGCAGCCGTCGCGCCGCTTCCGAGATGGAACCGGTCAGCGAGGGGTACACCGTAAAGGTGCTCGCGAGGTCGTCGACGTGCAGTTTCTGCTTGACGGCAACAGCGATCGGGAAGATGAGCTCGGAGGCATTGGGGCCGATGACGACGCCACCGATCACCGTTCCGGAACCCTTGCGCGCAATGATCTTGACGAAGCCGTCCTTGGTGTTGCGCATCTTGGCGCGGGCGTTGCTCAGCAGGGACAGCATGACCACGTCGCCCTGGTATTTGCCTGATTCGAGGTCGGCCTCGGAGACGCCCACAGAGGCGATTTCCGGTGAAGTGAAGATGTTGGAGGCCACCTGGTGCAGCTTGATCGGCATGACGGCGTCGCCCAGGAAGTGCGCAACAGCAATGCGGCCCTGCATGGCAGCGACCGAGGCGAGAGCCAGAATTCCCGTGCAGTCGCCAGCGGCGTAAATGTTCGGCGCGGTGGTGCGGGAGACGCCGTCCACCTTGATGTGGCCGGACTCCGTGACAGCCACGCCCGCCTCTTCCAGCCCGATTCCGGCCGTGTTGGGAATAGAACCCACGCACACCAGGCAATGGCTACCGGTCACCACCGAACCGTCGCCGAGCGTCACCTTCACACCGGCGTCGGTCCTTTCAACCGCCTCCGCGCGTGAGCGGGACAAAACGCGCACGCCGCGGCGCTTGAAGACACCTTCAAGGACCTGGGCTGCGTCGGTGTCCGAGCCGGGCAGAACCTGGTCGCGGCTCGAGATCAGGGTGACGTTCGAACCAAGGCCGTTGTAGGCCGAGGCGAATTCGGCGCCGGTGACGCCGGACCCGACGACGATCAGGTCTTCCGGAAGTTCTTCGAGGTTGTAGATCTGCGCCCAGTTCAGGATGCGCTCACCGTCCGGCTTGGCCGTGGGCAGTTCGCGGGGGTGCGCGCCGACCGCCAGGAGGATGGCGTCGGCGGTGATTGTCTTGGTGCCGTCCGCCGTGGTGACCTCGATGGTGTGGTTGTCCAAAAGTTTTCCGGAACCCATCAGGATTTCCACATCAAGGTGCTCGAGGCCCACCCGGATGTCGTCGGACTGCTCCCGCGCGAGGTGCAGCACGCGGTCATTGATGTGGCCAAGATCCGCGCGCATGCCCGGCGCCACATCGCTGCCGTCGACGGCGAACTTGACTCCCAGCTCCCCCGCCTCGCCGACGCGGGTCATGAGATCCGCCGTCGCGATCAGGGTTTTGGAAGGTACGACGTCGGTGAGGACGGCTGAGCCGCCGAGCCCGGCGCGCTCGATGAGGGTTACCCGCGCTCCCAAGTGGGCCGCGACCATGGCCGCTTCATATCCGCCTGGACCTCCGCCCAGGATCGCGATTCGTGGTGAGCTGAAGTCAGGATGCATGGTCACAATGTTCAATTCTCACTTAATGCGGGCGGACCTGCCACTAAGCCCCACCTGAGAACCCCTCAGAGGCCGTCTACGCTGCCCAACTGCGCCCTGTTCAACAGCGCGCGCAGCACTGTAGTTTGTACCAGTGAGTAACACAGAGCTGATGAAAACAGACCCATTCGAGGCCGCCAAAGCTGCGGCCGACTACATCGCGGCGGAGACCGGCGTCGAATCCCACGACGTCGCGCTCGTGCTCGGCTCAGGCTGGGGCGCGGCTGCGGATCTCATAGGCGAGACGACGGCGACCCTCAGGGCGTCGGAAGTTCCCGGCTTCCACGCTCCTGCGGTCGAGGGGCACGTAGGCACCATCCGCTCGGTCCTGACGAAGGAGGGCAAGCGGGCCCTCGTCCTCGGCGCGAGAACCCACTACTACGAAGGCAAGGGCGTTCGGGCCGTTGTGCACGGCGTGCGCACAGCCGCGGCAGCCGGATGCAAGACCCTCGTTGTGACCAACGGGTGCGGCGGCCTGAACGAAGCCTGGACCCCCGGCACGCCCGTGCTGATCAGTGATCACATCAACCTGACCGCGGCTTCTCCCCTTGAAGGTGCCACGTTCGTGGACCTTACGGACCTGTACTCCTCGCGCATCCGCGGCCTGGCACGCGAAGTGGATCCCACGCTCGACGAAGGTGTCTACGCCCAGTTCACCGGCCCGCACTACGAAACTCCGGCTGAGGTCCAATACGCCAAGCGAATCGGCGCGGACCTGGTGGGCATGTCCACCGCTTTGGAAGCTATCGCCGCCCGGCACGCAGGCATGGAGGTCTTCGGTATCTCCCTCGTGACCAACCTGGCCGCAGGCATCAGCCCGATACCGCTGAGCCACCAGGAAGTCATCGAGGCGGGCCAGACGGCAGGCGCACGCATTTCGCGCCTCCTGGCGGACATCATCGCCAAGCTTTGATCGAGTGGCCGGGGAGCCAAGGCTCCCCGGCGATTCCGGAGTTCGTAGCACAGTAGAATTTGAGTGATTCTCCGCCGTAGCGCTCGAACCGGAAAGGACCGCCGATGACGACGTCCGCGCCTTTCCGGTTCTTGAGAACCAGCCTGATCGGCTCAATCATTCTGGGCTTGGCCGCAGGCGGCCACCTGGCTGGTGGCGGCACGCTCCCGGCACCAGCCATTTTGACGGCGCTCTGTGCCCTGACAATCCTGCCCGTCGCCATCCTGACGCGCGTCCGACTTTCGCTGCCCGCCCTAGCCGGGCTGCTGGGGGCCGGGCAGCTCTGCCTTCACTGGGCGTTCTGCGCTCTGTCAGGCGCTTCCTCTGCGGCGCAGCTTCAGCCCGGGCACACAGGACATGTTTCCTTGACGCCCGCTCCGGAAACCGTAAGCGCCATCGCCTCGACCGCCGCGGCAAGCGACTGGCAGATGCTCGCAGCGCACACCGTGGCAACCTTGGGCACGGCGCTGGTGCTCGCTCGCGGCGAACGAGCACTATGGGCGCTGGCTGCGTGGCTGCGCCCGCTGGTCCAACTACCCGCCGCCACAGTGGTCCAGCCACTTCGCGCCCCCAGCCCCCGTTCGAGCCCCGATGTTCGTCCTCGGGGCCTTCCCGGCCTCCGGCTTCCTTCCCGGCGCGGTCCACCAGCCCTGGCGTCCGCCGCCTAAGACTCTCCCCTTTCACACACGGGCAGGGACGGGCGGCAACTCCTTGCCTTCACCGGTCCGGACCTCCATCCGCCCCGGTCCCAACCGCTTTTCCTTTGCGAAAGGGCACCATTGCCATGAAGACCTCCCACCGCCGTACCCTCAAAACCGCCTGCGCCGCCACCATGGTCGCCGGGCTGCTCGCCTTCGGCGTCTCGGCCGCGTCCGCACACGTCAACGTCAATCCCGACGACCCGGCAGCGGGCGGCTACACCCACCTGACCTTCAACGTCCCCAACGAGTCCCCGACGGCCAAGACCAACAAGCTCGAAGTCTCACTCCCCACCGACACACCCTTCAACTCGGTGTCCGTGAAGCCGGTCGAGGGCTGGACGGCCGAGCTCGTCACCACCACCCTGCCAAAACCCGTCACGGTCGCAGGAGCAACGGTGACCAAGGCTGTCAGTTCGGTCGTCTGGACTGCGGACGCAGCACACCAGATCGGGCAGAATGAATATCAGGCGTTCTCGATCTCCGTCGGCGTACTGCCCGACGCCGGCACCACCATCACCCTGCCCGCTACCCAGACGTACACCGACGGCACTGTAGTGAAGTGGGACGAGAAGACCGTTGAGGGACAGCCAGAGCCCGAGCACCCGGCTCCCTCGTTCGTCACCACCGCCAGCGACGCAGCCGCATCGGCGGCTCCCACGTCCTCCCCGTCCGTGACCCCGGCCCCGTCATCTGCGGCTACGACATCCAGCGACGCCGGATCCACGGCCGGTTGGTTCGGACTCGCGGCAGGCCTCATTGGCCTCGCTGCCGGCGTCAGCGCCCTGGTGCGAACCCGCTCCACGAAGGCCAAATAGCGCCACCACCAACCACGGACCTGCCCGCGTCGGATCCCGGCGCGGGCAGTTTTGCATCTGAAGCGAGATGGTAGGAGCGGTCGGGTTGCCCGCCAGCTCACGCGCCCCCGATCCAAGCAAGCAGCACGCGACAGCCGTCGTCACGGCAATTTTCCGACTCCTGTCAAGTCAATTCACCCAAGTGTTAATGGCGTGTGAACTTTTTGAATAAATCAGATTTATTCAGAAATATTTGACCCGCCGCGCTTTCCATGGCACGCGCGCGGTGTAAAAATGTAAGCGCTTGCGCACATATGTCGGACATGTGGCCTATGGCCCGGAATGCCGCGCGAAACACGAGTTGCGGCCACATTCAGCCCGCGTCAAGCTTTGATCGGTCCCGGCAAGTCGACGTGCCAGGACCGAAGGATGGGGGCTTCCTATGAATCCTCATCCACCCGAGACGATGGCGTTCCTGACGACGCCATCGGTGTTACCGGGAACGCCGGAGTTCGGACAAGGGCTTGCGCCCAATCCCCGTAGTCCAACCTCCGCGAGAAGAGCAAGCATGAAATCTCACTCAAACCCCCACAGGCCGCGCCGCCGACTGCGGTCGGCAGCCGCTTTTGCGGTCGCTGCCGGTGTGGCCGCCACGGTACTGATGGCATCCCCGGCAGCCCAGGCGAACCTGCCTGCCGACAAGCCGGCCACCACAATGCCGGCTCCCACGCCGGGATTCCCGCTGCCGACGGTCCACACGCAGGAAGCCTTTGATCCCGCAGCAAGCTTCACGTCCAAATGGACGCGGGCGGATGCTAAGCAGATCATGGCCCAGAGCAACCCGAACGTGACCCCCGGTCAGAACTCCATGAGCCCCAGCGTCACCATGCCGGAGATCCCCAAGGACTTCCCGGCCATGAACGACGACGTCTGGGTTTGGGACACCTGGTCCCTGACAGACCAGAACGCCAACCAGATCAGCTACAAGGGCTGGGACGTCATCTTCTCCCTCGTCGCCGACCGCCACGCGGGATACGGCTTCGACCAGCGCCATTGGAACGCCCGCATCGGCTACTTCTTCCGCAAGACCAACGCCGACCCCGCGAAGGACAAGTGGAACTACGGCGGCCACTTGTTCCTGGACAACACCTCCATCGGCAACACCGAATGGTCGGGTTCCACGCGCCTCATGCAGGGTGACCACGTCAACGTGTTCTACACGGCCACCACGTTCTACGACCGTGCAGAGCGCAACGCGGGAGGCGGCGGGATCGCTCCGGACGCAGTCATCGCCAAGGCCCTCGGCAACATCCACGCCGACAAGAACGGTGTGACCTTCGACGGGTTCCAGCACACCAAGCTGCTCGAGCCGGACGGGAAGCTGTACCAGACCAAGGCCCAGAACGCCGGCTTCGCCTTCCGTGACCCGTACACCTTCGAAGACCCGGCCCACCCGGGCCAGACCTTCATGGTCTTCGAGGGCAACACCGCCGGAAACCGCGGCTCCTACAAGTGCACCGATGCCGATCTTGGTTACCAGCAAGGCGATCCCCACGCCGAGAACACCAACACGGTCAACACCACCACCGGCTCGTGGTTCCAGACCGCGAGCGTCGGCCTGGCTGTCGCCGACAACAAGGACTTGACCCAGTGGCACTTCCTGCCGCCGATCCTGTCCGCCAACTGCGTCAACGACCAGACCGAGCGCCCTCAGATCTTCATCCAGAACGAAAACGGCAAGAACAAGTACTACCTGTTCACCATCAGCCACCAGTTCACCTACGCCGATGGCATGCGTGGTCCCGACGGCGTCTACGGCTTTGTTGGCAACGGTGTCCGTTCGGACTTCCAGCCGGTGAACAACTCGGGACTCGCGCTCGGCTCGCCGACCGACTTGAACCTCCCGGCGAACAACCCAAGCGGCACCCAGTCGGCACAGCAGAACGGCCGTCAGTTCCAGGCCTACTCGCACTACGTGCAGCCGGGTGGCCTGGTGCAGTCATTCATCGACAATGTCGACGGAGTCCGTGGAGGGTCCCTCTCCCCCACGGTAAAGATCAACTTCGCCGGTGGCGTCACCCAGGTTGACCGCAGCTTCGGCAAGAACGGCCTCGGCCCGTTCGGCTACCTCCCCACCAACGTCCGCGTTGGAGGGGAAGGCCTCTACAAGTAGGCCACCGTCAATTCCGGCCGGGCGGGCAGAGGATTTGCTGCCTGCCCGGCGATTATGGGGCGCCCGGTTCACCCCGGGCGCCCCGCTCCACAACCCAGGAAGTCCCATGCTCCACTCTCCCCAACGCCCGCTCCAGCCCGCCCGCAAGGCGGTACTCGCCGTCGTCGCCGTCGTCGTGGCAATGTTCGCGAGCTCCTGCACTCCGACGCCGGACTCCTCGCGGTCCGCGACGAACCCGCCATCCGCTGTCAGAACCTCTGCACCCGCACCGTCCGAATCGGACCCGTGGCGGCCCGCCGCGCACCTGACAGCGTCGCAAAACTGGATTAACGATCCCAACGGGCTTGTCTACGAAAACGGCACCTATCACGCGTTCTACCAGCACAATCCGCACGGCAACTTCTGGGGAGATATGTCGTGGGGCCACTCCACCAGCACCGATCTGGTGCACTGGACCCAACAGCCCGTAGCCATGGAAGGCTCCGTCAGCGAGGAAATCTTTTCCGGCGCGATCGTTCCGGACACCAAGAACGCCTCCGGCTTGGGCACCGCTGAAAACCCGCCGCTGGTAGCCCTCTACACCAGCTCATACGGAGAAGGCGGGGCCCTGCCCAAGGGTAGCCAGGCCCAGTCCGTGGCCTACAGCCTCGACCATGGGACGTCCTGGACCAAGTACAAAGGCAATCCGGTGCTCAGCCTGCAGCCGGCGTCGAACAACTTCCGCGATCCCAAGATCACTTGGTATGAGCCCGGCAAATACTGGGTCATGACCACGGTGGTAGCGGACGCCCAAGTGGTGAAACTGTTCAAATCCACGGATCTGCTGCACTGGAGCTTCCTCAGCGATTTCTCCGGGGTGGGCGCCCAGGGCGGCCTCTGGGAAGTTCCCGAACTTCTCCAGATGGACGTCGACGGCGGCAACGGACTGAAGAAGTGGGTCATGATCGTGAGCATCAACCCCGGAGGCATCGCGGGAGGCTCCGGCATGCAGTACTTCGTGGGCGATTTCGACGGCACCCGGTTCACGGCGGAAAACGCGGCGAAGCCGGGTGACCCACTGACGGACTCGCAATGGCTGGACCATGGAGCGGACTTCTACGCCGCCAACACCATCTCCGCGGCTCCCGGTGGAAAGCCGGTACTGCTCGGCTGGATGGGGAATTGGGACTATGCGCAGTCCGTCCCGAGCACCCCGTGGCGCGGATCCATGGCCATCCCCCGCCAACTCACGCTCGCAGCTACCGGAAGCCGCTTCGAGCTCCATTCGACCATCGCCCCGCCCGCCGCGGATGCCCTCACGAACGCCAAGACCAGTGAAGTACATGGCGAAAACCTCACCGTCACTGACTCCACGGAGTCCCTCGGCAGCGAATTCGGGTCCCGAACCCAGCTTATCGACGCCGAAATGGACGTTGCGGGCTCAGCGGACGCCGGCATGGTGTTGCGGGCCTCGTCAGACGGAAAGGCAGGCCTCCGGATCTCGTACAACCGCGCAAGCCAGACCCTGAAAGTGGACCGTTCCGCGGCCGGAACCTCCAACTTCTCGCCGAAATTCAGCCCCTACCACCAAGCATCCGTGCCCATGAAGGACGGCAAGGTCCGGCTCCGCATCCTCCTGGATTCCTCGTCCGTGGAGGTCTTCACACAGGACGGCTCGGTAGTCATCTCGGACATTTTCTTTCCGCAATGGGGCAACACGGGTGCGGCCGCCTTCAGCTCGGGAGGCACCGCGGGCTTCGTGCTGACCAGCACCCGGATGCAACCCTGACGCTCTGCAGCCCAATTGTCCCCACCGCCACCCTCGCCTCGCAAGCTCGGCCAGGGAACCCTAGCGGCGTGGGCCCCCGCAGTTGTTGTCGTTTAGACGCCTCATGGCGACACCTACTGCTAGCTAGTTGGGTGGGGTGTCCATACTGTGACCGTCGACATAGCCCTTGACCTCGGCATTCATTCTCTTTGACGATAGCTTTATCCCTATGACATCGAGCGATGCCGAATTTGAAAAGCTGATATCCGACGCCGGCGAATGGGCTGCCCAGGATCCGGACCCAATCACTGCGGCAGCCCTGTCCGAGCTGACCGGACTCGCCTCCAGCGGCGTCGCTGCAGCCCGTCAACAGCTTGAAGACAGCTTCAGTGGAACACTGCAGTTCGGTACCGCGGGACTCCGGGCAGCCCTCGGTCCCGGTCCCAACAGGATGAACCGCGTGGTGGTGCGGCGGGCAGCGGCAGGTTTGGCGTCCTTCCTCAAGGATGCCGTTGAGGCCGCTTCCCCCGGAACGCGGCCGCGCGCCGTCGTCGGCTATGACGCGAGGCACAACTCGGATGTCTTCGCCCTGGAGTCTGCTGCCATCTTCACGGCCGCCGGGATCGACACCTTCCTGATGCCTTCAGCGCTTCCCACCCCACTGCTGGCTTACGCGGTCCGTTCCCTTGATTGCGACGGCGGCGTCATGGTCACAGCGAGCCATAACCCTCCGCAGGACAACGGTTACAAGGTGTACCTCGGCGGCCGGGCCGTGGAGGAAAGCGGCCGTGGATCCCAGATCGTGGCACCTTACGATTCGCAGATCGCCGCAAGCATCGAAGCCGTGGGTCCCTTGGATTCCATTGAACTGGCTGAATCCGGCTGGACTGAGCTGCCCGATTCCATCACCGGCGAGTATGAGGCCGCGATGGCTGGCTTGGCCGACGTCGAGAATTTCCCGGCCCGTGAGCTGAAGATCGTTTTGACCCCTATGCATGGCGTGGGCGGTGAAACCGCGGTCTCGGTTCTCAGCGCGGCCGGCTTCACGGACGTCTCGCTCGTCGAAGAGCAAGCAGCACCGGACCCGGACTTTCCCACGGTCAGTTTCCCCAACCCGGAAGAGCCTGGCGCGCTGGATCTGGCTTTGGCGGCAGCGGCGCGCTTGGATGCCGACATCGTGCTGGCCAACGACCCCGACGCCGACCGCGCGGCTGTAGCGGCAAAGGACCCTGATACGGGTGCTTGGCGGATGTTGCGGGGCGACGAAGTGGGCGCCCTGCTTGGGGCACACGTCGTGGCCCGGCACGCCGCGGATGCCCGGCAAGGCGACGCGAACCGGGGCGTTTTTGCCAATTCAATCGTCTCGTCGCGGCTGCTCTCCCGCATCGCGGCGGCGGCTGGATTCGCCCATGAGGAAACGCTGACGGGATTCAAGTGGATTTCCCGGGTACCGGGACTTGTGTACGGCTATGAGGAAGCCCTGGGCTACTGCGTGGCGCCCGAACTTGTCAGGGACAAGGATGGCATTTCCGCATCCTTGCTCATCGCAGAACTGGCGGCGGCTGCCAAGGCCGAAGGAAAGACGATCTTCGACACCTTGGACGAGATCTACCTGGTGCACGGCCTGCATGCGAGTGACCAGCTCAGCATCCGGGTGGCGGACCTTGGTTTGCTGGACGCCATGATGAACCGGCTCCGGGCCGATCCGCCGGAGTCCTTTGGCGGCTCCGCCATCGAGACCTTTGTGGATTTGGCCGAGGGAAGCGAACAACTTCCGCCTACGGACGGCCTCCTCTACCTGACCAAGGACCTCAGCCGCGTCATCATCCGGCCCAGCGGCACCGAGCCAAAGCTCAAGTGCTACCTGGAGGTCATCAAATCGGTCGGTTCCGCGGCGGAACTCGCAGAAACCCGCCACGCCGCGCGGACCACTTTGGACCACATACTCGCGGACGTCCGCGAAGCGCTGGGGCTCTAGTTAGAGTTCGACTTCGATGAAGCCGTCAACCATGCGGGTCCTGAATGCCGGAAGCCGCAGCCCGGGGTTGGAATAGCACTCACCGGTCTGCAGATCGTAGACCTCTTTGTGCAACGGCGAGGCGATGGTGGGGCGTGATCCCCGGGAACCGGTGATGCCGCGGGCCATGACGTTGGCCAAGGTTGCAGGGTCCTGCTGGGCGACTGCGTAGACATTGTCGGCGTCGACGCGGAAGAGCGCCACCTGCACGCCGTCGATCAAAGCTGCCTCGCCCCAAGCTGGCTCAAGTTCGTCCAAGGGGCATACGCGGTGCCAGCCGGACGCGGTCGGCGCGCCCATCAGTTGTTCTTCCCGTTCCAGAATGACGGTCATGTCAACCCCTCTCGCTATGCCTGCGGCCGGACAAATGCTGCCCGTTCCTTTCAGGCGTTGGCCACCGAGCGGCCATACCTTCAAGGTAGGCGGGGAGTGTTTCACCGGAATGCAGTCAATGTGTCCGGTGCGTAAAAGAGACCTCACACGTCCCGACATCCAATCGTGACCCAGAAGTTAAGACCACGAAACAAAAGGGAAACTGAAGAGAAACTGCCCGTCCGTAGTCTGAAGTGACAAGTTGCGGAGCACGTTCTGCGGCGTATGCGAAAGGCCACCAGTGACCGGACACACTTCCACCCCAGAAAACCTGCGCCGTATTGTTGTCGCCGGCGGAGGCCCTGCCGCCCACCGTTTTGCCGATGCGATGCATACCCGCGGTCTCGAGGGCTGGCACGTCACGGTCCTGACCGAGGAAGCGCATCTTCCCTATGACCGGGTCACGTTGAGCAAGGCCCTGACCGATGTGGACTATGACCTCACACTGGGCGACATGTCCATGTGGGACCACGAGGCGCTGGATCTGCGCACTGGCGAGCGGGTAATCAAGATCAACCCCGAAGCCAAGTCCGTGGAAACCGCGGCCGGCAACACTTACGACTACGACCACTTGGTGGTGGCCACCGGTTCGGACGCGGCGGAACTCCCCTTCCCCGGCGGTGAGCTCGCCCATGTCTACCGCACGCTCGACGACGTCTGGGCCATCAACAAGGCCATCGTCGAACTCACGGATAAGCTTGGCCGGACCGTCAAGACCGTGACGATCGGCGGTGGCCTCCTCGGTCTGGAAGCAGCGGCGGGCACCATGGAGTTGGGCGCGCAGGCCACCGTCATCAACGGTTCGCGCTGGCTCATGAACGCCCAGCTTGATGAGGGCGCCGGCCAGGCATTGGGCCGGCTGGTCACTGCCAAGGGACTCGAAGTTCTTACGGGAACCTACCCCGCCGAAGTATTGTCCGACGACGACGGCCAGGTCACCGGCGTCCTCATGAAAGACGGGCGCATCATTCCCGCCGACATGGTCATCGCGTCGATCGGCATCCGCCCCCGCGATGAACTGTTCCGCGCCGCTCAAGACCCCACCGCTGGCAAAGAACAGCTGTTCGAACTCGGCAACAAGGGCGGCGTGGTCATCAACGACCACTGCGCCACCCCGGTCCCCGGAATCTTCGCCATCGGTGAGGTGGCGAACTTCGGCGGGATGTGCCTGGGCCTCGTAGCACCGGCGAACACGATGGCCGAGATCGTGGCCGACCGCCTGCACGGCGGACAAGCGACCTTCCCCGGTTTCGACACGGCCACCAAGCTCAAGCTCTCCGGCGTGGACGTCGCCAGCTTCGGCGACGCGTTCGCCACAACCGAACACTCGCTGGAAATCGTCTACGCCGACCCCGCCCGCGGCGTATACCAGAAGATCGTCACCACCGACGACGCCAAGACCCTGCTCGGCGGCATCTTCGTCGGCGACGCCACCCCCTACATGAGCCTGCGCCCCATGCTCGGCCGGGAGCTCCCCGCCGAACCGGGCGCCTACCTCACTGCCGCGGGCGGCGGGGAGGCCCCCGACACCGAACTGCCCGATGACGCGATCCTGTGCTCCTGCAACAACGTCCCCGCCGGGAACATCCGCGACGCGATCAACGGCTGCGGCTCCTGCGACGGCAACACCCCCGTCCGGGAACTCGGCGAACTGAAGACGTGCTCGCGGGCCGGCACCCAGTGCGGCTCCTGCGTGCCGATGCTCAAGAAGCTCCTCGAAGGGGAGCTGAAGAAGTCCGGCATCGAAGTCTCCAAGGCGTTGTGCGAGCACTTCAGCCTCTCCCGCCAGGAACTCTTCGACGCCATCCGCGTCCTGGAACTGGACTCCTTCGAAGACATCCTGGCCAAATACGGCACCGGAGCGGGCTGCGACATCTGCAAACCGACAATCGCCTCCATCCTTGCCAGCCAGAACAGCGAATACGTCCTGGGCGCCGGGCGCGGCACCCTGCAGGACACCAACGACCGAGCCCTGGCCAACATGCAAAAAGACGGCACCTACTCCGTGGTCCCTCGCATCGCAGGCGGCGAAATCACCCCGCAGGGCCTGGGCGTGATCGCCCGCGTCGCGGAGAAGTACGGTCTCTACACGAAAATCACCGGCGGCCAGCGCATCGACATGTTCGGTGCCCGCCTCGAACAACTCCCGGAGATCTGGAAGGAACTCGTCGAGGCCGGCTTCGAATCCGGTCAGGCGTACGGCAAGAGCCTGCGCACCGTGAAATCCTGCGTGGGCTCCACCTGGTGCCGCTTCGGCGTCCAGGACTCCGTCGCCATGGCCATCAACCTGGAAATGCGCTACCGCGGCCTGCGCAGCCCGCACAAACTCAAAATGGGCGTCTCCGGCTGCGCCCGCGAATGCGCCGAAGCGCGCGGCAAGGACGTCGGCGTCATCGCCACCGACAAAGGCTGGAACCTCTACGTAGGCGGCAACGGCGGTTTCCTGCCCGCCCACGGGCAACTCCTCGCCCAGGACCTGGACGACGATACCCTCATCAAATACATCGACCGCTACCTCATGTACTACATCCGCACCGCGGACCGGCTCCAGCGCACCGCCCGCTGGCAGGAGGAGCTCGAGGGCGGCCTCAAACACATCGAAGACGTCATCATCCACGACTCCCTCGGCATCGCCAACGACCTCGAAACCGCCATGGCCCGCCACATCGACACCTACCAGGACGAATGGGCCGAAACACTCAAAGACCCAGAACGCCTTCGCCGCTTCCGCTCCTTCGTCAACGCCCCCGACCAGAAAGACGAAGCCATCACCTTCGTCCCCGAACGCGGCCAGATCCGCCCCGCCACCAACGAGGAAAAAGGCGGCGTCCTCATCGCCAGCACGATCCCCGTTCGCGGCCAGGACTAAGGAGCAAGAAGCCATGCAGCTCACCATCGACCTCACAGGCCGCGACGTTCTGGTCATAGGCTCCGCTCACGCCGCGCGGCAGGCCGTCCGGCGCTACGAAGCCGCCGGCGCCGTCGTCCATCGGCTCAGCACCCCCGACGGAGCCGACGCTGACGGCCCGCTGCCCGAACGCCCCTTTCTGGTCGCGGCCGTCGACGACGGCCAGCCCGGCTGGGAACCCCTGCTCGAACGCTGCCGGAAAACGGGGATCCCGGTCGCCAGCGAACCGGCCGCAGGCGAGTCAGGCCACGTCACCTTGGTGGGCGGCGGCCCCGGCGCGCTCGATCTGTTGACCATCGGCGCGGTCAACGCGCTGCGGGACGCCGACGTCGTCTTCTACGACCGGCTCGCCCCCTACGCGGAACTGGCGCAACTGACGTCCGCGGAAATGGTGGACGTCGGCAAGCGCCCCGGGCACCACAAGGTAGCCCAATGCGACATCGAAAAACTCATGGTCGACGCCGCCCTGACCGGGAAGAATGTGGTCCGGCTCAAGGGCGGTGATCCTTATGTGTTCGGCCGCGGCGGCGAAGAAGTCAGCGCCTGTGTGCGGGCGGGCATCCCCGTCCGCGTCATCTCGGGCGTCACGAGCGCCATCTCTGTCCCGGCGGCCGCGGGCATTCCCGTCACGCACCGCGAGGTCAGCCACATGTTCACGGTTGTCTCGGGCCACGCACCTCTGACCGAGAAGGAGCACACGCACCTGGCCGGGCTCGGCGGGACCATCGTGGTCCTCATGGGCATCGGGACCCTCCCGCAGCTCGCCGCCGGGCTCCGCCGGGCCGGGATGGACCCGGCAATGCCCATGGCCGTCGTCGAGCGCGGTTACCGCCCCGGACAACGCACTACGATCGCCGAACTCGGCACCATTGAAACCGCGGCCGCAGGCTGCACCAACCCGGCCGTCCTGGTCATTGGCGAAGTGGTCCGGGTTGCCGAAGCCAACCGCAATCACACCGAAGCCACCGCAGACCTCAACCTCCTCGCAGCTTCCCTCCTCGAAGCCTGAAAGAACACACATGACTACGTTGAATGCCCTAGATTCCATCGATGCAGGCTCGCCGTTGGCCGCCCCCGTACCAAACGACGATGCGCCGCTGGACGGTTTCCGCATCGGAGTGACTTCACACAGGCGTTCACGTGACTTGATTGAGGCGCTTGAACGGCGCGGCGCTTCCGTGTTGCACGCTCCGGCTTTGAAGATCGCGCCGGTCCAGGAAGACGTCACGCTCATCGAGGACACGAAAACGATCATCGCGGCCAAGCCCGATATCTGCATCGCCACCACTGCCTACGGCATGCGGCGCTGGTGCGAGGCTGCGGACTCCTTCGGCATCGGCGAGCAACTTCTCGACGTCCTGGCTGCCTGCCGCATGTTCGTGCGCGGACCAAAAGCCCGTGGTGCGGTCCGCGCGGCAGGCCTTGCCGACGTCGGGATCAGCAGTGACGAAACCACCGCCACACTGGTGGACATGCTCCTTCAGGAAGGCGTCCGCGGCAAGACCGTCGCCGTGCAATTGCACGGCTACACCGATGTGCGCCAGTTGGAGCGCCTCCGCATGTCCGGGGCAACGGTCCTCACCGTCACCCCCTACCGCTGGGTAAAGCCCGACGGCGAAGACAAGCTGCCGCGCCTGATCGAAGCCGCCTGCAGTGGAGACTTGGACGTGCTCACCTTTACGAGCGCACCGGCCGTAGACGCCATGTGGAGCACTGCCCACGAAATGGGCATGTACCGCCAGCTGATCGAGGCCCTCAAGACCCAGGTGACGGTCGCCGCCGTCGGGCCCGTCACTGCACAGCCGCTGATCGACGCCGGGCTTGCCCCCCTCATCCCGGACCGCTACCGCATGGGTGCGCTCATCCGGCTCGTCACCGAACATCTGGCCCTGAACCATGTGCGCCGGCTCGACACTCCTGCAGGGAACATCGAGCTGCGCGGCCGCTGCTTGAGGATCGATGGTTCCGTGGTGGAACTGGCCCCGGCTCCGCTGCTCCTGCTGCGGGCGCTTTTGGGAGCCGGGGGTGCCGTGCTGTCCCGCGAGGCGCTTTCCGATCTTCTGGAACTGCGTGGCTCGGTCCATGCCCTGGACATGACGGTGAGCCGTTTGCGGTCCTCGCTCCCGGACGGAAAGCTCGTGGAAACCGTGGTCAAACGGGGTTACCGGCTCCGCGTCTAGGATCTCGCTCGACGGCGCCGGATAACGATCGCGATTGCCGTTCCGGCGAGCACGAGCAGCGTAGCGAGCAGCCCCAGCCCGGCCATGCCGAATCCTGTCGTGGCAAGGCTGCCGTCCCTAGTGAAGGTCGTCGTAACCACGGGATCGGTACCGCCGTCTCGGACGGTCACGATCAGCGATCGCGCCACTTCCACATTGCCTGCGAGGTCCGTCGAGCGGTACGAGATCGAATGACTTCCGACGTTGTCGAACTTCACCCCGTCCGCGGGCGCTGGCTTCCATTCCCCTTCGCCGATTCGATATTCGGTGGATGCAACGCCGGAGAGGGCGTCCTCCGCATCGAACACGAGCTTGGCCGTTGTGACCTTCGCATCGGCGGCGAGTGATTGAGCTGTGGTCACGGGGGCGGTCATGTCGATTGCCACACGCGCACGTGCGATCTCCGAGATGTTGCCGGCTTTGTCGATCGCGCGCGCCTCGAGAGTATGAACACTCTCCGCCGCGAAGAGGATCTCCGTAGTGTATGGCTGCCACTCACCGCCGTCGAGACGAGTCTCGACGCTTGGCGTCCGCGAGCCGTTGTCATCCGCGGCGACCGAAACGGTGACCCCGACGGTGTGCCAGCCGGATGCCGGAGTCGCCGGTGCCGTGTTCAACCGCACCGTTGGCGCAACCTTGTCGACATCCGACGAACACGGAGCCTTCGGACGGTCGGCGCTGGCCTCTCCCCAGGTCGTGGACGCGTCGGCGGTGAGCGTCACCTCGAGCGTTCCGCCCTCCTTCAGCCGATCCCAGTTGGTGTAACTCGCGCTTTGTGGAGTGCCGTTGAACGAGACGCCGTCAATGTACTGCAGTTTCGATCCGTCGGCGCCGTCTGCCTTGATGGTCAGAGTCTTGTCGCCGAGGTCGAGGTCCAGCCGCGGAAAGCGTGGAGCGTGCAGCAGCAGATCACCGGAGCCAGGGACCGATGGATACATGCCGAGCGCCGAGAAGGCGTACCAAGCCGACATGGTTCCGAGATCGTCGTTTCCGGTGACACCATTCGGCTTGTTGGTGAAAAGCGTCTGGGCCGCCCGGTTCACCGCCGACGCCTTCGCAGGTTCCCCATAGAAGTTGTACATCCACGCGGCGTGCAGGTTCGGTTCGTTGTTCGGGTTGTACTCGATCCGGTTGTAGTCAAGCGCTCCGGTGACCCAGGATCCCCTCGCGGCGCCGGCCGGATCGGTGAAGACGCGTCCAATGTCGAAGAATTTGTCGAGGCGGCTGATGGCCTGAACGACTCCGCCGATGGCGTCCGCGAGTCCGTCCGCATCCTGCCAGGCAAGCCACTGGTATTGCCACGCCGTTCCTTCCTCGAATCCCCCGGCGGCGGCGCCCCAGCTGCCGTCGGCGTTCTTCGCGCGGGGGAAGCCTGTGTACCCCGTCTCGGTCGCCGCCGCGTTCCACACGTTCTTCCAGTTGCCCGCACGAGCGGCGAGACGCTGGGCCGAGGCACTGTCGCCGAGCCGTCCGGCGACGAGCGAGACCGCGCAGTCGCCCACCGCGTACTCCAGGGTCGCCGAGCCGCCGTGATGTTCGTCGGTGTCCATGCCCTTCTTCGGCGCTCCGGGGGCGTGCGGAACATAGCCTTTCGCGATGTAGTCGGCTATGGCGGAGCGCCCGGCGAACTGGCTCGCGGCGGGAGGCGCAGTGTCGACGTTTTCCAGCAGCGCGCTGAGCAGGAGCTTCTCGTCGAGTTCGACCGCCCGGCCGGACCGGGTGTCCTCGGCGGCGAGCGTCACACCACCGGTCACCGCGCCGTAGCGCCAGAGGTCGGCCAGGAACGGTGAGACAGGGTCGCCCGTCATGACATTGGCTTCATAGTTCGCGTACGCCCAGCGCGGCAGCCAGCCGCCCTGCTGCTGAATCGTCAGAACGCTCCTGGCCATATCCCGCGCGCGTTCCGGCTGCAACATCGCAAGCAGCTGATTCTGTGAGCGGTAGGTGTCCCACAGCGAGAACCACTGGTAATAGGTCCAGCCGTCCGCCACATGGTTCTTGTCGTCGAAGCCGCGGTAACGGCCGTCAACGTCCGTCGAAGTGATGGGCTGGAGGAAAGCGTGGTACAGCGCGGTGTAGAAGGTGACATTGTCGTTGGCGGTGCCTCCGTAGGTAGAGGCTTTCCGGAGTTCGGTGTTCCACCCCGCGACCGTCGCATCCTTAACGGCGTCGAAAGGGATGACGGCTCCGCTGTCATCGAGTCCCTCCTTAACGAGGTTGGCGATGGCGCCGGCCATACCGGTGAAGGAGAGTCCGGTCGAGAGCTGAACTGTGCGGTTCTCGCTGGTGTCGAAACTCACCCAGGCGCCCTTCTGCCCGGCGCCGGATGGCTGAGCGGTCGACCCCGGGATGCCGCCGGTCTCATTCCAGGTTCCCGAGGACGCGAAGGGCCGGTCGAACCTCGTAGCGAACCAGGTGGTGTACTCGAAGTCCTTCCCCGAGCAGAATCCCTGCACGCGGATCTCGCTCACGAGGGTGCGGTCGCCGACGATTGTGATCGAGGAGTTCTTCACCTTGAGAGTTTGATTGGCCTGACCGGTGTTGAGGAACACATTGGCGTTGCCGGTCGCGGGGAATGTGTATCGCTGCACCCCGACGCGGGTGGATGCGGTGGCTTCGACGTCGATTCCACCGGAGGAGGTGAGCCTGGTCTTGTAGTAGCCGGCGGTACCGATCTCGCCGTCGTGGGTGAGGGTCGCGGCATATCGGGTGTGGTCGAAGGTGCGCCCGTTGGAGGTGTCGAACGATTTGCCGGGGCCGACCTCGCCGGTCGTGGGGAGCACGGAAAGCAGGCCGCCCTGTTCCCAGCATCCGGCGCCCGAGAGGTAGGAATGACCGAAGCCCCGAACCGTCGTGTCGTCATATTGCCAGCCCGCGAAATGTTTGCCAGTCGGACTCACCTGGGCCATGCCGAACGGCGCCGACGCACCGGGGAAGGTGTTCCCTTCGTCCTTGGTGCCGATGAAGGTGTTGACGGATGCGGCGGGGTTGGCTATGGGTCCAGCCGCGGAGGCCGGCTGCGCCACAAGGGCCGGGCCGATCAGCCCCGCCGCAAGAGCGACCGCAAGGGATGCCGCTGCGTGCGCCTTCAGGCCTCTGGCCCGTCTCGCCAGGATACGAATCTTCATTTGCTCTGTCCTCCTTGACATAGCGAATAAGAACGTGGAAACGTTTCCATGCGACGATATCCCAGTATCCATGTGGCGTCAATCGTGCTCCGGCACGCCGTCTGATGGCCTTCGAATGCGCCGGACAGACAAGCGTTGTTGGCGTGATCGTTGGCGCTGAGGAGGGTGAGGTCGGAGGCGATGGCACGGATCGTGCCGCAGCAGACCCGTGCCACTCGACGCCGCCGGCTACAAGAACAGGAACGTCGCTACTGCCAGATCAGCAAACGCCGTGATCGCTTGGACCCACCAACTATCAGACACACCCCAGGTCCTTCCCGCTACGAACCAACCGGTGCCTGCTTCTTGTGGACCAGGTAGATGGCACCGGTGGTGACGTCTTCCTCCAGCGCTTCCAGGGTCCGGCCACGGGTTTCGGGGACCTGCTTGACGACGAAGACCAGGGCCAGCGCCCCGACGACGGCGAAGAGGAAGAATGTGCCGGTGATCCCGACCCCCGCGACCAGCGACGGGAAGAACAGCGAAAGGAAACCGTTCACGACCCAGAGGAAGAAGATCGAGACGCCGGTACCGAAGCCGCGCATGTGCAGCGGGAAGACCTCCGACAGGTAGACCCACACCGCGACGTTCAGGAATGTCTGCATGGACCCGACGAAGGCAACCACCAGGAAGAGGATCACGTACGGGCGGATCGGGTTGCCCACGGGCAGCATCATTGAGGCGAACCCGATCAGCAGGTGGCAGCTGGTGGTCAGAGTGAGCCCGAGGATGAAGGTCTTGCGACGGTCGATCCGGTCCATCAAAGACAACGCGATGACGCCGCCGACCACCGCGATCACGCCGGGCGCGATGTTCGCGATGAGCGCGCCGCTCTCGTTGAAGCCCGACTCGACGAGCACCGTCTGGCCGTAGTACATGATCGAGTTGATCCCGGTCAGCTGTTGGGCGACGCCCAGGCCGATGCCAACGAGCAGAATGCGGAACAGGTTCTTGTTGCTGAAGACCGCACGCCAGCCGATCTGCTGGCTTTCCCGCTCCTCCTTGGCGACGTTCTCGACCTCGCCGAGCTCGGCGAGCGCACGGTCCTCGGAGCGGACGGACCGCAGTACCTTGAGGGCCTCATCGTGCCGGCCCTTCTCGACGAGCCAGCGCGGCGACTCAGGCACACGGAGCATGCCGAAGAACAGCGCGATCGCCGGCAACGCGCAGACCGCAAGCATGATGCGCCACACTCCGGGGACGTCGCCCCATACGATGCCAATGATGGCGTTGACGACGAAGGCAGCCAGCTGGCCGACGACGATCATGAGCTCGTTGCGGCCCGCCAGGGAGCCGCGAATCTCATACGGGGCCATCTCCGCCAGGAACACCGGGACCACCGCCGAAGCGCCACCGACGGCGAGACCAAGCAGGACGCGGCCGGCCACGAGCACCCCGAAGCTCGGCGTGAACACGCACACCAAGGTGCCGGCGAAGAACAGCACCGCTAGCAGAATGATCGTCTTGCGGCGCCCCCACCCGTCGGAGATGCGTCCGCCCGAAAGCGCGCCGATTGCCGCCGCGAAGACGAGTGAGCTGGCAACGATGCCCTCGGTGAACGGTGTGAGGCCGAGTTCGGCCGTCATTGGCCGGAGCGCCCCATTGATGACACCAGTGTCATAACCGAAGAGCAGGCCACCGAAGGTTGCAATCAGTGCGACCAGGCCAAGGCGCTTACGATGCGGGCCGTTGGTCAGTGGAGGAAGCGCGACTGCGCTACTGACTCCCCTGTGGCTTTGCGTAGCAGACATCAGGACTCCTTTGTCTTGTGATGCGGGTCATACACCCGCTCTGAATAACAGACTAACGCGCGAAAGACTTAAATGTAAGGTCAATCTAACAAATGACTTAATTGAGACTTCCTCGCCGTGGGAAGATGAGGGCATGGGTCTTGACCGGCAGCTCCGTCCCGCTACACAGAGCGATGTGGCTCGTGAAGTCGGTGTCTCCCGCACGCTCGTGTCTTTCGCCTTCCGCGATGCTCCCGGTGTTAGCGGCGAGACGAAGCAAGCAATCTTCGACGCGGCAAAACGTCTCGGTTACCGGCCCAACGCGGCCGCTGCCGACCTTGCACGCAAGCATCGCTCCGCCGTCGGGCTCTATTTGATGGACATCCACAACGAGGTTTATGCCGATATCCTCAGCGGCGTAAGGATGGCACTCCCCCAAGCCCGCAACCGGCTCATCCTCAGCGTCTCCCAGTCTATCGACGGCGTGGACGCGGGAGCCGTGGACTCGCTGATTGAGGCGCGGGTGGGGATCATCATCGCCGCAACGCTGCTCGACCCGGACGAACGGGTGCAGGAACTTGCACAAATAGTCCCGATCGTCAGCGTCGCGCGGCCCGTACCCGGCGTCGACAGCGTGTATTCGGACGACGACGCCGGCGCCCGCGCCGCCACCGAACACCTTCTCAGCCTTGGACACACCCGGATCGCCCATCTGGCCGGACCCGACTACGACGGCCATACGGTCCGCCGAAGGAGCCACGAGAAGACAATGCGCGGCGCAGGAATGGTTCCCCGGACCGTACCGGCCGATGACTTCACGCAAGATGCCGGAATGCGTGCCGCAGTTGAAATCCTTGACTCCGCGGACCGCCCGACAGCCATCTTCACGCACAATGACCAGTTCGCATTGGCAGCACGAGAAGCCGCCTACGCGAGGGGCATGGCCATTCCCGGAGACCTGTCACTGGTGGGCTACGACAATTCACGGACCGGCCGGCTCCACGGGATCGACCTGACCTCGGTCGATCTCCACGCAATAGAACTGGGAAACATCGCCGGAGCCGTGGCAATGAACCGGCTCAACAATCCCGAGGCTCCCATCGCGGACGAGCGCCTCACGCCCGAGCTGGTAGTCCGTAGCTCAACGGCGGCGCCCAGGCGCTAATTCCTCGTCATGGACAGATGCCCGGCACGGTGGGACCATGGCCGTAGATTCGATCTTGGTCCGGAGGAACGGCCATGAAAAACTTCGCACAGCTTCACGCGGCGATGCACAGGGCCCTCCACAGCTTGCTCCCCTCCCCGGTCCCACGCCGCCAGATCAAACTCAGCGGCCAGTACGCCAAAGCGGATGGCGTCAATCACGTGATGCCGCTCAAGTCGAACGACTCCCCCATGCTGATCGCGGCATTTTCCATCAACAAACGCGCCGCCGCCGGGCTGCTCCCAGGCAAGGAAATACGACCCTTCAGCCTCGGCGGCAAAGCCCTGCTGATGGTCATGGTGGTCAACCACACGTCGACGGACATCGGCACATACATCGAACATTCCCTGGCCATTGCCATCACCCACGGCAGCCGGCCCGTCCCGCCGTTTCTGCCGCTCCTCTTCCAGAAGTCGTTCAGGCTTGGCCAGTTCGTGGTGGACCTGCCGGTCAACACCGAAATCTCGGTCAAATGCGGCAAGGGAGTCTGGGGCATGCCCAAGCATCAGGCCAACCTCGACTTCGTAGTCACGGACGCCACCGTCTCAGCCCAGTACGACCAGGACGGAAGGCTGGGCTGCTATATCGAAATCGCAAAGCCTGCTCCGGTCGGGCTCCCGGTGAGGCTCGCGGTCGCCAACTACGGCGCCTTCCGTGGAATGCTCTGGAAGTCGGACAGCTATGTAGAGGGCACCGCTAACGTCGCCTACGGCGGGCAGGCCAAGGCGCGGCTCGTCCTGGGCGACGCTCCCGGCGTCGCGCCCTTGAAAACCCTCCACGTGGCACCCAAGCCGGTGTTCACCGCCTGGCTTCCCGAAGCTCATAGCCTCCTGGACGACCACGTCGAAGCGTGGTTCCTCACGGCTACCACGGAAGCAGGTGCGGCGGCCCTGCGCGGCGGAGGCACGATGGACAGCGTAGTCGGGCTTGGCCAGAGCAGGGAGTGGCTGGCACCTCCGGACCGCTCCCTCACAGCGCACTAGGCGTGCAGGATTGACGCCGCGGCGGCGCCTGTGTGATCCAGCTCATTACCGGCTGGTAACCATCAGGGAACGGGCCACCGCCAAATGGCAACAACAGGGAAACACCACCGAAAAACCCCCCGCCTACGCTAGGCACAGGCACATCAACCACAGCTCAGTTCAGCGAAGGGACCCACCATGTCCATCACCCCGTCCGCAGGCACCATCCACCTCGTCATCGCAGGAGCCGGGCCGGCAGCCCAGGCCCTGGTCCGTCGACTGACAGGCAGCAGCACTACTTCGCGACAGCCCGGAACGGCAGTGTTCCATGGCACTATCACCGTCCTGAGCAACCGCGACGAGTGCCCCGATGCCCTCCTGGAGCTAACCGCCCTACCCCAAGTCTCCGTGCGTTTCGGCCAGGCCGCGAGCTTCATCGATGTCCAGGCCCGCACGGTCAGCACCACCGAAGGCCTCGAGTTCCCCTACGATCAGCTGGTGATTGCGACCGGCTCGTCCCCCATGTACCCGCCGGTCCAAGGCGCAGCTTGCAGCCTCAACTACTCCACCATCGACGACGCCGAGCAGATCGGCACCGCGGTCAAGGACATCACCAGGGTCCTGGGCCGTCGTCCGCTGGGGATTCTGGTTGGCACCGGTCCGGCGGCCGGCCAGGCCGAGGCCGTGCTGCGCGCCCGCGGAGTCCGCCCCATCCGAACCACTTTGCGTCCAGCTGCCGTCATGCCTTCCGTCGCCGGTTCAGTCCTGCCTGCTACCGGGATCGTCTTCGAGGACGGGAGCAGCATGAACGGCGATCTTGTGGTGCTCGCCGAGGAACGGCTCCCCCGCAATGGGCTCGCTGAAAGCGCGGGCCTGCAGACAGCTCCCGACGGCGGCATCAGGGTGGGGCGCGATTTCTCCACATCGGTGCCGGGCATCTGGGCGATCGGGGACGCCGCCTCGCGGGACGGCATGCGCCTGGGGCTCGTCTTCTCCTCGAATGCCGCCGCGGCACACTGCGCTGCCCGGCTTGAGGAAGACGCCAGGCTCCGCACTTCCAGTCCTACACGGCCTCCGCGTTCCGCACGCTCCGCCGCAGCGGCCTGAGGGGACGCGGGCCTGAGGGGCTAGCGGGTCCAAGGCGAGGCTGGGGGCCTGAGGGTGGGCTGGGGCGGGAGTCTCAGGGAGCCCGATACCCGGCCCGCCAGCCCCGCTGAGGGAGCCTCCGCGGCAGCCGGGCAGTGTGGCAAGATGGTCATTTGACGAGCCGCGACCCTTGCGGCACACCGGGCCCGCCACGGAAGGACCTCCATGAGCAACGAAGCCTCCAGCGCACTGGACAACAGTGCAAGCATCGCTTCATACATCGACCACACTCTTCTCAAGCCGGAAGCCAGCGAAGCCGAAGTGCGCCAAGTCTGTGCCGAGGCGGCCGAGTACAAGTTCAAGTCGGTGTGCGTCAATCCGATTTGGGTCAAGACCGTGACGAAGGCACTCAAGGGTTCCGGAGTGCTCACCTGCTCGGTTGTCGGCTTTCCGCTCGGCGCCACTCCCAGCGACGTCAAGGCTTTCGAAGCACGTGGCGCCGTGTTGGACGGTGCGGATGAAATCGACATGGTGATCAACATCGCCGCGGCCCGTGCCGGCGACAAAGGCGCATTGGTGGATGACATCACGACCGTAGCGGAGGCTGTCCACGCCGGTGGCGCCATCCTGAAGGTCATCATCGAGACTGCCCTGCTAAATGACGAGCAGAAGGTCCTGGCCTGCGAGGCATCGGTGGAGGCCGGGGCGGACTTCGTGAAGACCTCAACCGGTTTCAACGGTGGCGGCGCCACGGTGGAAGACGTGGCCCTCATGCGCAAGACAGTGGGCCCGGATCTCGGCGTCAAGGCCTCCGGTGGAGTACGTTCCCTGGCCGATGCACAGGCTATGATTGCTGCTGGTGCAACACGTATCGGTGCGAGCTCCGGAATTGCCATCGTCAAAGGTGAACAAGGTTCATCCGCGTACTGAGTTTCCGGCAGCCGCCATAGTTTTTGAGCCCCCCGGGGCCGAGGAGGAAAGCATGTCCCAGAACGCCAGCCAGCCCATCGAAAAAGAAAACCCTATGGGCCAGAGCATTCTGCTCTTTGTATTCAGCATGGTCCTGTTCCTCGGTGCCATCTACTCCTTGACTTTCCTGACGCTGGAGAACACCTGGCCGATGGCCATTTGCCTGGTCCTCTTTGGCCTTGCCTTCTGGATCCCGCAGACCATTCTCGGCCGCTCCAACTCGGCTGGCGAAAGCTAAGAAAACAACCGCAAAAACTGTGGCCCCGGACTTTCCAGTCCGGGGCCACAGCAGTTTAAATGCGACTCCACCACTTCTGACCTCTTTTGAACGCGGACGACGGTGACACGCCCCAAAATAGGGTGTGTCGCCGTCGTTGTTTCAGCAAAGAAGGTCAGAAGTGGTGATCGAAACCAAGTAGTACCACTCGCTTTTGACTGCGAAAGACGGGTAACACCACTCGTTGTTAGTTAAAGACCGCCCATGCAAGCATTTGGTCATCGATTGAATGGGCAATCGAAGCAAGGGTTGGAATATTCGAATTCATTGCCGCTGTCGCCTGTTCTGGGGAACACCAATTCAAAAAGGAGTCTCACTCATGCGCAAATTGAGCAAAAAGGGAAAAGTCTACGCGGCCGCAGCAACAATCGCCCTCGTAGCAGCAAGCGGCGGAGCAGCCTACGCCTACTGGACCAACACCGGCAGCGGTGTCGGTTCCGGAGCATCAGGGACAAACACGACCATCACAGCCAATCAGACTAGCGTTGTCACCGGTCTGGAGCCGGGCGGCGGAGCTCAGACCCTGAGCGGCAATTTCACCAACACGAACTCGAGCCCGGTTTACGTCGCGGATGTGACGGCGAGCATCGCGAGCGTGACCAACGGCGGATTGGCTGCCGTCGGCTGCGACGCGACCGACTTCACCCTCGCCAACGCGACAATGACCGTCGGCCACGAAGTAGCCAGCGGCACGAATGTGGACAGCTGGCACGGTGCGACGATCGCGTTCAACGACAAGACCACCAACCAGGACGCTTGCAAAAACGTCACCGTCAACTTCGCCTACGCCAGCCACTAGCCATCCAGCTGGTGGGCCCATCGCGGGCCCACCAGCTTGTGCTGTCCGATCGCAGTAGAAACCACACAGAACCCTAGAGGAGGCCCAGGTGCCGAGCATTCCGGAGTTATTCCACTCGCCGCTTCGCATCGTCCGAGCGGGAGCCAAAGTGCTTCTGGCAGGCCTCCTTTTGGTGACTCTCACATCGGGCGTCGTGCTCGCCGCCAACAGCAATGGAAACCAAAACACCTCAAAAGCCATCACGCTGCAGCTTGCCCCAAGCAGCAGATCCGTCACCCAGGGAACGTCGGCGAGCTACAACGTCGTGGTCCAGCCCTCGGGCGGTTTTGTCGGCAACGTCTCACTGACAATCTCGGGTCTACCGGCGGGCGCCACAGCATCGTTTTCGCCTGCAGTGGTCACCGCCGGGCCAGGATCGGCCTCAGCGAACCTCGACGTGTTCACTACGTCCGCCTCACCCCTTGGTACGTACTCCCTGAGCCTCAAGGGCAGCAGCGGGACGCTACAGTCCGCCGTCGTCGTCGTATCTTTGACAGTGACCGCCGGCCAGCACTTGCCGTTCACCATCTCAGGCGGCCCCACAGGCTTGCTGGCACCGGGCAGCGCTGTACCGATTAATCTTCAATTGACGAATCCGGGCAATTCCAGCCTCAATGTCACGGGCCTTACCGTTTCCGTCACGGGAGTCACCCGGACCGCCCAGGCCGTGGCCAACAACCGGCCGTGCAGTCCTGCGGACTACACAGTGACCCAATTCAGCGGCAGTTATCCGATCTCTGCCCCGCCCGGCAATTCCTCGCTCTCCGGGAGCGGAATTCCGGCAGCTCGGTGGCCACAGATAAGAATGCTGGACACTTCGCTGAACCAAGACGGTTGCAAAGGCGCAACCCTCCAGCTTTCCTACTCCGGAACGGGACAGGGCAATTGAAATGCGGGCAACTGACATGAAAGCGAAAAGGTGGATGAAGACCGGCTCCTTGGCGGCAGCCAAAGCAGCCGCGACGGCTGCCGTTCTCAGCCTGGTGCTGGGTGTCGGATCGGCCTACGCCTATTGGTCCACGATCGGGATCGGCAGCGGCTCGGCCGCCAGCGCCACCATGCAGACTGTCATCGTGGACGCCTTCGTAGCAGGTGACAGTCCCTCAACCACACTCGTTCCCGGCAGTAGCGCCGACGTGATCGTCCGGGCAAGCAATCCGAATGCCTTCGCGGTGCAGGTGTACAGTTTCACCGCGAACGGAGCCGTTACTGCGGATGCATCCCACCCGCTGTGCACCACCACGGGCGTCACGTTCAACGCTCCTGCCGCGCCTCTCACTCCAACGGTGTCGATACCAGCGAACACTTCCGTTCTGATCACCCTGCCCGCCGCAGCATCGATGTCGACGGCTTCACAATCCAGCTGCCAGGGCTCCGTATTCCACCTTCCAGTGACGATGGCGGTCCGCAAATGAACAAGCCCCAGCACTCTGCAGGCCGCGGGTACAGGCATGCGCTTCGCCGTCGCATGACCTGGACGCTATTGGCAGTCCTGTTCATTTCCTGGGGCGGCCCGGCGGCCAACGCCTTCTGGCAATCGCTGAGCAGCAGCAATTTCGGCGCCGCCAAAGCCGACAGCATGCCGCAAGGCGGCACTCCCGCTGCGTCATTGAGCGGCGCCAATGTCACGGTCAGCTGGGCGGCCGCCACCACAGCGGGCGGACGCGCAGTGGCGGGCTACACCGTGGCCCGATACTCGTCTGCCTCCGGAGGTACCGGTATTGCCGCTGGAGGAGGCTGCGCTGGAACGGTGTCCGGCCTCAGCTGCATCGAACAGAACCTGCCCGCAGGGACCTGGTACTACACAGTCACACCAGCCATCTCTTTGTGGACGGGTGCCGAAAGCGCGCGGAGCGCAGGCGTCAATACTGATTCGACTCCGCCCACCATCAGTGTGACCTCCGTTTCCCCGGCGCCGAATGCCGCAGGCTTCAACCGCAGCAGTACGGTCACCGTCAATCTCGCCGCCGTGGACAATACAGGCGGTTCCGGCGTCGCGAACATCAAGTACGCTGTCGACGGCGGCACCACTGTGACGGTCAACGCGGCCACAGCCGCGGTGAATGTGAGCGGCGGCGACGGCACTCACACAGTGTCCTACTTCGCGACGGACGTCGCCGGGAACGCCAGCACACGGCAGACCCAAACCGTCAAGATCGATACCGTTGTGCCCGTCGTCGGAGTCACCTCAATCTCGCCATCGCCAAACTCCCGGGGCGATTACACCACCAGCCCGGTGACAGTGAACCTCGGTGCCACGGACGTCGGCGGTTCAGGCGTAGCATCCATCACCTACCAGGTGGACACCGGCACCCAAGTCACGGTCGCCGGCGCAACCGCCTCCGTGAGCGTCACAGGGGAGGCAGCCCACAATATTTACTACTCCGCTACCGATGCGGCCGGCAACTCCAGTGGCACCCAAACGCAGGCCATAGCCATCGACCTTCCGCCGACGGTCAGCTCCGTCACTATGGCCAACGGCGGCGCCGCCACAAAGAAAGCCGACGCGGGAGACACGCTCACCATCGTCTTTTCGACAGACATGGACCCACACACTCTGTGCAGCGGCTGGAACTCCACGTCCGCCATCCAGAGCGTAAACGGGACCGTCAGCATCAGCCTCGGCCAAGTCTTGACGTTCGCCAGCACGGGCGCTACAACCTGCACACCGCCGTCATTCGGCAGCGTGGCCCTCGTCGGCGGCTACAACGCAAGCACTACGTCGCCCCTGATCTTCACAGTGTCCACCATGGCCTGGACCCAGTCCACCGGGACACTCGTCATAACTCTCGGCCAGCCTGATGCGGCTAACGTCCCGGGAGGGAACATCCAACCGAAAATGCCGACCTACACCCCGCCTGCAGGCGCCGCGGACAAAGGAGGCAATCTGATGACCGGCACCTTCACAGCCGGCTCCCCCTCGAGGTTCTGAGATCCACCGTCAACCGCCCAAGCCCAGCATGAGGGCCTGGACGGTTGGCCACTGGTTCCGGAGCAATGCCCACGCCGCCAGGCCAAGTCCAACCATGGCGTAGCCGCCCACGGGAATCAGGACCAGCCATTCCCGCCGCGAACCGGCCTTGCCAAGCAAGGGGATGGAGAAGGCGCCGTTGGACCGCCAGATCCCGCTGACGAGGGGCAGCTTGCGCCAGAACTTCGGGGGCTTGATGACGATGGGCCACAGCAGCGGCACTCCACCGGTGGTGATCATGTCGCCGACAATGTGGATCCCGACGCCGGTGAGCATGGACAGGGGCAGCCAGCTCCACTGATGCGGGGCGAACCACGTGACCAGCCCGGCCATGGTAAGAGCGAACACCCAGTTGGCGATCCACCCGGTATTCGGGAACAGCTTGAGTGCTTTGGCGGCCAGGTTGATCATGAACATGCACAACAGTCCGGCCCCCACGGACAAACGGCCCACGGGAGTATCCAGCTGGAACTGGGCGGCCATGGCGGCGAGGACCACGAAGGCCGAGGCCCCCAACAGCGAATGGGTTCCCTGCCGGTGCCCTCCGCTGGCCTTCTCGATCCCGACGGCGATCACGTTGGACAGCGGCGGTAGGGAGTGGGCGATGGTGCTTGAGCGGTGGTCCCAATCGCATACCAAAGCAGTTCCCGCCGTCGTCATCGCTCCGATGAGGATTCCTGTGGCGTCCAGCGGGTACCAGCCCAAGGCGTACGGGCCGGTTGAAGCGATAGCTATCCACGCCGCGGCCCCGGACGCGGCGTGGTGTCCTCCCATCATCGCTTAGCCTGCGGTCTGCGAAGCGCTGGACGTCGGCGAAGCCGAGAAGAAGATAGCTTCGATCACCGTGTTGGCCCACTCGAGGATCTCGGCGTCCTGGAGGTCGCGGCCGCCGATCCTCGCCGTCTTGGGCTTGGGGAGCAGCACGGCGTCGAGGGCCGGCTTGATCTGCGAGCCGGGGTACATGCGGTTGAGCCGCATGACTTTCGATTCGGGCAGCTGGGCGGGCGAGAAACGGATGAAGTTGCCTTGGAGCGCGACGTCGGACAGCCCGGCCTCGCGGGCACCCACCCTGAAGCGCGCGACGGCGATCAAGTTCTTCGCGGGCAGCGGCGGCTCGCCGTAACGGTCCACGAGTTCAGCCAGCACTTCGTCGATCGCCTCGTTGGTGATGGCCCCGGCAAGCTTCCTGTAGGCCTCGAGGCGCAGGCGTTCGCCGGGCACGTAGTCGTGCGGCAAGTGGGCGTTGACGGGCAGCTCGATCTTCATGTCGGCGGCCTTCTCTTCGGCCTCGCCACGGTATTCGGCCACGGCTTCGCCGACCAGCCGGATGTACAGATCGAAGCCGACCCCTTGGATGTGCCCGGACTGCTCCCCGCCCAGCAGGTTGCCGGCACCACGGATTTCGAGGTCCTTCATGGCCAACTGCATGCCCGCGCCAAGCTCGTTGTGGGCCGCGACGGCCTTGAGCCGTTCGAGAGCCACTTCGCCCAGGGGTTTCTCGGAGGGGTACAGGAAGTAGGCGTAGGCGCGTTCGCGGCCACGGCCCACGCGGCCACGCAGTTGGTGAAGCTGGGAGAGGCCGTACTTGTCCGCGCCGTCCACGATCAGGGTGTTGGCATTGGAAATATCCAGGCCGGTCTCAATGATGGTGGTGCAGACCAGGACGTCAAAGCGCTTCTCCCAGAAGTCCACGATGATCTTTTCCAGGCGACTCTCGGACATCTGTCCATGGGCCACTTCGACGCGGGCCTCGGGGACAAGTTCCCGGATCTGGGCGGCGATGCGCTCAATCGAGGACACACGGTTGTGAACGAAGAACACTTGGCCTTCGCGCATGAGTTCACGCCGGATCGCCGCGGACGTCTGCTTGTTGGTGAACGGCCCGACATACGTCAGCACCGGGTGCCGCTCCTCCGGCGGTGTGGCCAGCGTTGATGTTTCGCGGATACCCGTGAGGGACATTTCCAAGGTACGCGGGATGGGGGTGGCGCTCATGGCGAGGACGTCCACGTTGGTGCGCATCTTCTTGAGCGCTTCCTTGTGCTCCACGCCGAAGCGCTGCTCCTCATCGACGATCACCAGGCCGAGATCCTTGAACTTGAAGTCCTTGGACAGCAGGCGGTGCGTGCCAATGACCACATCCACGGAGCCGTTCTCGACTCCCTCTATGGTCTCCTTGGCTTCCTTCGCACCTTGGAACCGGGACAGCGGCTTGACGCGCAACGGGAACCCGGAGAAGCGCTCGGTGAACGTCTCATAATGCTGCTGGGCGAGCAGCGTGGTGGGAACCAGCACCGCAACCTGCTTGCCGTCCTGTACCGCCTTGAACGCCGCCCGGACCGCGATCTCGGTCTTTCCGTAGCCGACGTCGCCCGAGACCAGGCGGTCCATGGGGATCTCGCGTTCCATGTCGGCCTTGACCTCGTTGATGGTGGTGAGCTGGTCCGGCGTCTCCACATACGGGAAGGCTTCCTCCAGCTCCCGCTGCCACGGCGTGTCCGGAGCGAAGGCATGCCCGCGCGAGGCCATGCGGGCCGAGTACAGCCTGATGAGCTCACCCGCGATTTCCTTGACTGCCTTGCGGGCCTTGGACTTAGTGCTCGCCCAGTCCGCCCCGCCCATCTTGCTCAACGACGGCGTATCGCCACCGACGTAGCGGGTCACCTGGTCGAGCTGGTCCGTCGGGACGAAGAGCCGGTCTCCGGGGGCACCGCGCTTGGACGCCGCGTACTCAAGCACGAGGTACTCGCGAAGACCCGCGTCTCCCCCGGACGGACCGGCAGAGGAGCCAGCCACTTTGCGCTGGATCAGCTCCACGAACTTCCCGATTCCATGCTGTTCATGGACCACGAAGTCGCCGGCGTGCAGCTGGAGGGGGTCGACGGCGTTGCGCCGCTTGGAGGGCATGCGCCGCATGTCCTTCGTGGACCCGGCCGAGGTGCGGCCCAGGAGGTCGGCTTCCGTGAGGAGCCCCAGTTTGAGGCCGTCCAGGACAAAACCGCGTCCGACGGCGGCGGTGGTCACCTCGATGATTCCGGCTTGGGGTTCGTGGGCCAGGGATTCGACGCGGGAGCACGGGATGTCGGCATCGTGGAACAACTCGGCGAGACGCTGGGCAGGCCCAGGGCCATCCGTCGCCACCACAATGCGCCATTGGTCCCGCACGTGGGAACCGATGAATTCGAGCATCTCCGCGACGTCGCCCTGGTAGCCGCGCGGTTCACGGGCGTGCAGGTTCAGGACGTCGATGTCGAGGACCAGTTCTTCGTCCGTGGCCAAGGAGGTGATGGACCACCAGGAAACACCGTGGGCCAGCGCCGCGTGCCGGGTGTCCGTCAAGGACTGGAAGCTGGCCGCATGCAACGCTGAAGCGGCTTGGGAGCCCAACACCGAGTCGAGATCGAGGGGCGCCGACCCGCCGTCGGACGCCGTGGACCAGGCCGCTTCGAGGAACTCTTCGTTGGTGGCCGCGAGGTCATGCGCGCGGGTGCGGACCTTCTCCGGTTCGATGACCACCCCGATGGAACCTGCCGGCAGCTGGTCCACAAAAGGCACCATCGCGTCCACCAAAACCGGAGCCAGGGACTCCATGCCCTCGACGGCGATGCCGCCCGCGATCTTTTCCAGCATGTCGGCGGCGGCCGGCATCTCGGCCTTGAGCTTGGCGGCCCGGGACATGACCGACGGCGTGATGAGGATTTCCCGGCAAGGCGGGGCGTGCAATTCGCTCGGGTGGTGCACGCTCGGTCCGGAGAGCGAACGCTGGTCTGCCACGGCGAACCAGCGCATCTGGTCCACCTCGTCGCCGAAGAATTCCACCCTGATCGGGTGGTCTTCGGTGGGTGGAAAAACGTCCAAAATACCGCCCCTGACGGCGAATTCACCACGGTGGGTAACCATGTCCACGCGCGAATAGGCAGCGTCGGCAAGGCGGCGTACCACGTCGGTGAAGGGCATTTCCTGCCCCACCTTCAACGTCACCGGAACCAGTTCTCCGAGTCCCTCTACCACTGGCTGGACCACTGCGCGAACCGGCGCCACGACCACCCGCAGGGGACCCGCCGTCGAGCTCTCCGGGTGGGCCAGACGGCGCAAAACCGCGAGCCTGCGGCCCACCGTATCCGAGCGCGGGGAGAGCCGTTCGTGCGGCAGGGTTTCCCAGCTGGGGAAGGCCGCCACCGAGTCCGCGGGGAGATAGGCAGCCAAGGCCGCGGTAAGGTCCTCGGCTTCTCGACCCGTGGCCGTCACGGCCAACACCACAGCGCTGGCTTCAAGATCCTGGGAGGCGAGTCCGTCGGCCATTTCCGCGAGCAGCGCCGCCCTCAAGCCTGCCGGGGCGCTGATCTGGTAATCGGAGCTGCGTTCGGCGAAGGCCCGCGAGGCCTCGGGCCTGACCCGGGCGAAGGTCCGGTCCTCACCCAGGGCCCGTCGCAATCCATCAAGGGATGCGACAGTGCTGGCGGGGCTGATTCCGGAGTTGACCGCTGACGGTTGGCCTTTGGGGCTCATGGATGGCACTCCTCGGAAGAGGGAAGTCGGATGGGGAAAGGCAGCACGAAAACCCGAAATTCTCTCGAATCCCGGGGCGTTCCTAGCCTACCCCGACCACACCGTAGGATGTTTGGGAGCCGCAAGAGCTTTCAACCGAGATATTAACGGAGGACCCCCATGGCCCTGAACGCATCCACCACCCTGCCCTACGGCGTCGACCGCGTAGCCGCCACTTTCATCGACGAAGACTTCCTGCGCCACACGAGCGAGTACGTCGGCGGCACGTTGGAATCATTCCAGATCGACGGCGACACCTCCGGCGCCTTCACGACCATCACGGTCCGCACCCTGCCCACCACGCGCCTCCCGGAGATCGCCCGCAAGTTCGTGGGCGAGAAGCTCACCGTCACCCAGACCGAGAAGTGGGACGCCCCGACGGCCGATGGTTCCCGGACCAGCAACATCTCCCTGAAGATCTCCGGCGCCCCGCTGGATGTCACGGCAGCGCAGCGCCTGGTGGCCGACGGCGGCAACACCCGCGTCGAGCTCGAAGGTGCCGTCACGTCGTCGGTTCCGTTCCTTGGCGGCAAGATCGCCGACGCAGCCGAACCGATGGTGGGCAAGGCCTTGAACATCCAGTCCCAGCAGGCCCAGGCCTGGCTCGAAAGCCACTAGCGTGCAGCTGGCAGCCGGGCTGTCGATTGTGCTGATCGTCGCGGGTGCGTGGTCCCTCATCGTGTGGCCGCAGTTCCTGCGCCGCGTCATGGCAGACTCGCGTGCCCGCGACGCCAACGGGAAAGCCACGAAGTTCCTCACGGTCCACGTCGCGTTGGTCACCATCTCGATGGTGCTCGGACTCGCGACGGCGGTCATCGGGATCGCGGCGCTGCTCACCTAACGCCCCTTCCGGTGCCCAACTGTCCCCACCGCCACCCTCGCCTCGCAAGTCCCCACCGGCTCATAACGACTGTGAGGATTGAGGGGGCCGCGGCCGGGTGCGTGCCCCCTTCCGCTAAAATGGAATACAGGTGCGCCGGGAAGTCTGGTCGGCAACAGTTTTGTCGACCCGCAACTCCCCAAGGAGCCACATGGCGAACCGCCCGGACCCCGCCGCCCCTTCGAAGGTTTTCAGCCGCTCCAGCTTCCCGGAGTACCAACGGATCCTGGCTATTCTCCGCACTGAAACCGTTGGTGGCGCGCTTTTGCTTGCCGCCACGGTGGCCGCGCTCGTCTGGGCAAACTCACCCCTTGCCAACGGCTACTTCGCGCTGCGCGAAGTCAAGATCGGCTACGCTCCCTGGCATCTGGAATTGAGCTTGGGCCACTGGGCCTCGGACGGGCTCTTGGCCTTTTTCTTCTTCATCGCGGGGCTGGAGCTCAAGCGTGAATTCGTGGCCGGGGAACTGCGGAAGCCCGCAAAAGCGATCGTCCCGGTTGCGGCGGCGGTGGGCGGCGTGGTCCTTCCCGCGCTCATCTACGTGGTCGTCAACTTCGGCTCGGGCGCGGAAACACTCAAGGGTTGGGCCATCCCTACGGCCACTGACATCGCCTTCGCTTTGGCCGTCCTGGCGGTCATCAACACCCATTTGCCTGCGGCGTTGCGGACCTTCCTGCTGACACTTGCAGTGGTGGATGACTTGATAGCCATCGGCATCATCGCGTTCTTCTATTCGAGCGGCCTCGAGCCCCTCATGCTGCTGGCCGCCGTCGTGCCGCTGGCCCTCTTTGCCTTCCTGGTCCAGAAGCGTGTCCGTAGCTGGTACCTCCTCCTCCCCCTGGCCGCAGCCACCTGGGCCTTCGTCCATGCTTCAGGCATCCATGCCACCGTCGCCGGGGTCCTGCTCGGTTTCGCCGTGCCCGTCGTGGCCTCAGGCAAGAAGGGCGAGCCTGCGGCCGGGCTCGCCGAAAGCTTCGAACACCGCTTACGTCCCTTCTCCGCCGGCTTTGCCGTACCCGTTTTCGCGTTCTTCTCCGCCGGCGTGGCTTTGGGCGGCGCCGAGGGACTGGGAGCTGCCCTGCGCGATCCGGTAGCTGTAGGGATCATCTTGGCCCTCGTCGTGGGTAAGACGGCAGGAGTCTTCGGCACCACATTCCTCATCACCAAGACCACACGCGCACGGCTGGATGACGGCCTGGCCTGGATCGACGTCGCAGGGCTGGCCATGCTGGCGGGGGTCGGCTTCACCGTCTCCCTCCTGATCGCCGAGCTGGGGTTCGGTTCCGGTTCACCGCACGATGACCACGCGAAAGTGGCCATCCTCGCAGGTTCGCTCGCGGCGGCAGTGCTTGCCGCCGTCGTGCTCAAGGCCCGCAACCGGCACTACCGCAACGTAGCGCGGGAGGAAGAAAGGGACGACGACGGCGACGGCGTGCCTGACGTTTTTACCCGCGCCTGACGTGGCGGGGCCGCATACGAGTAGCCCGCATTTTAATGCGAGTAATGCCGCTTTCAATTGGGGTGGTTGGCACGCTGTTTGGGCGGTATCGGCAGGAATACCTTGCTGCTATGGACGCGAATAGTATGGAACGAGTGTGGCATGGGGCCCACAGGAAAACCCAAGAGAAGAACTGGTCATTGTTCTTTGTTTGGGCAATTCTCGGTCTCATGACGATTTCGGTGCTCATCGCAGCGGTACCCAAATGATGCGGTGACTAGGCCAACGGTACAAAAAAGCTCGGACCGGTTATTGCGGGTCCGAGCTTTTCTTTGCCGTACGGTTTTCCAAGCTATAAATAGTCAGGCGTGAACGCCGCAGCATGCTGCGTTGGAGCATTCGCCCCTTACTGCATCAGTCCCGCGACGGCGGCAAGAATTGTCGCGGCGACGAGGGCGAGCAACAATCCCACAACAACGAATTCCGCCCGGCGGACCCGATGCTGGCTCTGGCGCCATTCGCGCCTGCTCTCCAAGGTAATCATGCTTCGAGGCTAAGTCCGGACCACTGCCCGGAATAGAGTGGACGGTACTCGACCTCGAACCACCCGCATTAGAGAGCCTGGGACACCCCTTGGCTCGCCTCGGCCTGGCGCAGCGCGTCCTCCGCAGCAACCCACGCGAGCATGGCGCACTTTACCCGGGCAGGATATTTGGCAACGCCGGCCAGCGCGGCAGCGTCTTGGAGCAGTTCCTCATCCGCTTCCAGCTTGCCGCGCGAACGCATCAATTCCCGGAAGTGATCGATCGTGTGGCGAAGGGCCCCCGGGGACATGCCCGGTGCCATTTCACTGAGTATGGACGCCGACGCCATCGAAATGGCGCAGCCGTCACCGTCCCAATGGATTTCCGTGACGGCCTGTCCGTCTCCGGCGGTGCCGAGACTCAGCCGGAGGGTGATTTCGTCACCGCAAATGGGATTGAGCTGGTGGCTCTGTCCCGAGTAGCTCTGTTCTGTGCCGCTCTGTCCCGTGGCGGGGGCACCCGTTCCGGCGGCCGGAAGCTTGGAAAGGTCTCCGCCGCTTCGGGCCTTGGAATGCTCGAGGATCAGCTGCTGGTACAGGGAATCTAGGCCGCTCATGATGCGGCTCCGGCAGCCGTTACCCCGAAGTAAGCCCTGACCTGGGCAACGGCCTCCACCAGCAGGTCGACTTCGTCGGATGTGGTGTAGAGGTAGGTACTGGCCCGCGTGGAGGCGCTCAGGCCCAGCCTCCGGTGCAAGGGCTGGGCACAATGGTGGCCCACGCGGACAGCGATGCCCAGGTTGTCGAGGTACTGCCCGACGTCGTGAGCGTGCACTCCGGCGACATCGAACGCGGCAAGACCGGTCCGTTCTTCCCCCGGCCCGGGGCCCAGCACACGCACCCCATCGATGGCGCTGAGGCCCGTAACAAGCCGTTGGCCGAGCTCCGCCTCACGAAGGGCGATCCGCTGCATTCCCGTTTCGCTAAGGTAGTTCGCCGCGGCAGCGAGGGCCACAGCCTGCGAAATAGGCTGGGTTCCGGCCTCGAAACGCTGGGGGGCAGGCAGGTATTGGGCTTCCTCCATGGTCACGGTGGTGATCATGGAACCGCCGGTCAAGAACGGGGGCATGGCATTGAGCAGTTCGCTGCGGCCATAGACCGCGCCGATTCCCGTGGGCCCCAGCATTTTGTGGCCGGAGAACACGGCGAAGTCCACGTCCAGGGCCTTGAAGTCCAAAGGGAGGTGTGGGGCGGACTGGCAGGCGTCAAGGACCACCAACGCGCCTACTTGCCGTGCCATTCCGACCAACACGTCAACGGGGTTGATATTCCCGAGCACGTTTGAAGTGTGGGTGAAGGCCAGGATCCTGGTGCGCGAGGTCATGAGGCGTGCTGCTTCCTCGAGGCGCAGCGCACCGGTGCCGTCGAGGGGAATGTACTTGAGGCTTGCTCCGGTCCGCCGGCACAGTTCCTGCCACGGGATCAGGTTGGCGTGGTGTTCCATTTCGGTGACAAGCACTTCGTCGCCCGGCTTGAGGGCAAAGCGCCCGGCTTCCCCGCCCACCCGGCCCACGTTGGCGTTCGAAAACGAATAGGCCAGCAGGTTCAGCCCTGCGGTGGCGTTGGCGGTCCAGATCAACTCATCGTCCTGCACGCCCACAAAACGGGCCACGGTGGCACGCGCTTCTTCGAAGGCGTCCGTGGCCTCTACCGCAAGGTGGTGCGCGCCGCGATGGACGGCTGAGTTCCGCTGTTCATAGAATTCCTGCTCAGCCTCAAGCACGCTCCGGGGGTTCTGCGAAGTTGCGCCCGAATCCAGGTAGACCAGCGGTTTGCCATTGATTTCCTGCCCAAGAACGGGGAAGTCGTTGCGGATGCGGCGGACTTCATCGTCATCAAGTGCGGAAACCTGGGCATCTCCCCACGCGGGGGTGGAAACCATCGTCAAAACCGGTGCTCCTCGTTAGGACTACGTGGCAATCGCCAGCGGCTGACCGCCAGGAGTGGCGTCACCTAGTAATTGTCCCACCAATCCGCTTCTCTGCCTTCATCCGCGGAGCGTTGGCCCTACTCCTCCGGCTTCGCCAACTCGTCCCACAGTTCGGAAAGCTTCTGCCTACGTGACACTCCAAGCTTGCCGTAAACCCGCTGCAGGTGGGCGTTGACCGTGTTCACGGCGATACCCAATCGGGCAGCCACCTCCGCGCTGCTTAGGCCTGAGGCCACCAAGGCAGTCACTTCGCGTTCACGCTGTGAAAGCTTGACCACGCCGGGAAGGACCGAGGACGCGGCCTCCGGACTGGCCGGGCGGGGCTCGTCAAAAACGAAAGCCTCCTCCTCGTCTGACCCTTGCTGAGGTTCACCTATGCTTAGCTGTCCTGTTCCCATTTCCTGTCCTGCTTCCTGTCCCGACGGCACGCCGGACTCGGCGCTCCACACCAGCTCGGACACTCCCGCCCCAAGCTGCCGGTCTCCCCGGCTGCCGGTACGGGCCGCCAGGCCGAGATTCAACATTTCAAGCGCCCGGTGCCCCTTCTTGGCGGCAGACCCGGCAAGTTGGAGCAGTTTCCGGTGCGAGTGCTCAGCGCCAATCAGCACTGACCGGGCGGCGGACGAATAGCTTTCGGCGAGCTGCGAAGCAAGATAGTTCCCTCCGCTGGACCTCGAATCGTAGGCCGCCAGTGCCCGGCGTACCTGGTTGACATCGCCCAGCAACCACGCAGCCGCGGCAAGTCCGCCGAGGGCCGGTGGGAGGAGCCCTTCAGGGTCGGCTTCATCCAGCCGGGCCTTGGCTTGGCGGAACTGTTCACATGCCAGTTCCAGGCTCCCCTGCCTGGCAAGTACAAGTGCCCTGTAGAGATGCGCAGACCCGCCGAAATAGCTCATCCGGTTGCTAAAGCTGGAACTTCCGGCGCAGAACATTTCGGGGCCACCCCATTGCCCGCGCCAGATCAGATTGGACCCGTGGATGGTCAGCACGGTGGAGTGGAAGTCCACGGGGCACCGTGGCAGCCGCCCCACGGCTTCGAGGGCCAGCGTCGAAAGAGCGACGGCGTCAGCGAACCGCCCGCTGACGGCCAGCCCTTGGGAGACGAGCGCCATCAACAGCACGCCGGCCTGGACGGGCGGTGGCGGATGGTGCTCCGTACGCAATCCAGGATCGACCAATTGGCTATGGCAAAGCCTTTGGAACAGCTCACCGTTGGCTGAAGGCCAGCTGCCGTTCTGGGCATCCAGATACAGCTGGAGGACATCCAGTTCGTCCCGAACCGCAGACTCGTCAAGATGGGCCGGCTCGCCCGGCTGGATGCCGACAGCGGCAGCCTCCAGCCGCCGTCGGGCATCCTGGAGGACCGCCTGCAGGACACTCGCCCCGGGCGATGTCGGTAAAAGGGCACGCAGCAGAAGCCATACCGCGTGGGCGAAGTCCACAGTCAGGGCGTCCGGGGTGTTTGCCACCAAACCCTTCAAGACCGTCACCGCCCCGGGGAAATCCCTTGTCTGGTAGAGCGCCCGTGCCAGCTCCACACCGGCAACCAGTTCGAGTTCCGGCGCCCGCACCGCTTCCGCGGCCCGCCGGGCCCTCCGATTGTCGTGAATATCGTTTGCAGTAATGGCCACGGTCAATAGATCGGCGTCGGGCACCGGCAAACCGCTTGCCTGTTCAAGGTCCACGCGACGGAACAGGGTCCAGAGCGAGTCATCGGCAACGGTTGAGCTCGTCGCGTAGATGCCCCGTCGAAGTTCGAGGATCCGTTCAGGTCCCAGCTGCTGCCGGGCCAGCCGCGCTTCGATGGCGTGGCTGAGCGTTGCCGTCTTCTCACCGTCCTTCAGGACTCGGATCGTTCCGTCGGCGCGCAGCGCTTCGATCGCCCGCTTTTGGCCAAGTTGTTCAAGGACGGCCAGCGGTATTGGCTCCCCCACTGCCAGGAAGTCCACGACTTGCCGCTGTGGCACCGAATAGCCCTCAAGCCGGTGGCGGGTCAGCTCGAGCGCTTGCGAGCCGTCTAAGCGGATCGGTCCGGACAACATCCAGGAATCAGCCTGCTCCACGATCTCGCCACGCGCTGCGGCTTCGTCCAACAGCAACTTCGCAGTTTGCAGGTTCCCTCCGGTGAGGGCATGGATGTCCCGGACCAGGCTGCGGGCCGCCCGTCCGCCGAGGCGATCATCAAGGAATTCGCGAAGCTGCTCCTGCGTGAGATCGTCCAGCGTCACCACGGACAGCTGCCGCGACACCACGGATTCCATGAGTTCCATTCTCAAGGGCCGGTCGGAGCGGTGGGTGGCAATCAGGCGGATGTCCGGTTCGACAAGCAGCTGGCTCAGGAGCCAAAGAGACATGTCATCCAGGAAATCTATATTGTCCAGCACCAGCAAGGCAACGGATCCGGGTGTCGCTGCGCCACGCACTGCTTTGCGGCAAGCCGCCACGATGGAACCCGGCCACACCTTGGCCCTGGCCGGCAGCTCCGGAACAAGTGCCATGGCGATTCCAAACGGAATGTCCGCGAATGACTCCGAGACGTTGTGGGCGATCACGCTGAAGGAACCGCTCAGCACTGAGGCCGCTGCGTCCAAGAGCGTGGTCATTCCTGAACCCCCCGGCCCCGAGATGACTATCCCGGCCGGTTCCGGCCCTGACAAGGCAATAGCAATCTCCTGGAGCTCCGCTGCCCGAATGATCGGGGGCGAGGTGTGGGTCCCTTCGGTATCGTCCATGGTCCTGTCTCATCTTCGGGCCGCCGGACACACGTTCCTGACGGCAGTGGCACGGACCGGTGTCATTTCCAAACGTTACCTTCGGGTTTCGATCCTGGATTGAGTGGTAACTACTTGGTTTTGCGGGGCCACTTGCACGAAACATCCCTGCTCCACGGAGCCTCCTCGCGAGGTACCACGGCGTCGTTTCCAACCCGGTTTTCCCGCGGGATTTGCCTCCTTTGTTACCGCCCTGTGATCTGACTGTGTAAGCTGGTGCCGCAAGAGTAAGTTCCGGCTGGCTACTTCTGGGGAGTTGAAGCGCAGCCGATTTCCCGACAACTCTGTCGTGCACACCATTTGGCCGTGTACGGCACTGTGGCGTGTTCGCCTGCAGTTCGCCCAATCCGTTGCCCAGGTCTCGTATGTCTATGTCCCCAACAGATATGTCACCCAAAATATGAAACACCTGTTCACAGCTCTCGTCGCCGTGGCGCTTCTTGCCTTCGGCGGGTTCGCCACCATCTCCGCTGTCCAGTCATCACACAAATCCTCCTATCAGGCCGGCGACCGCGGTTCATATTCGCGGCCCAGCTCATCACCCTCCGCTTCATCCGCACCGGCTCCAGCCACAACAGCCGCCGCCACGCCGGCACCGACGCCGACGCCCAGCAATGCTCCGGCCGCGGCGCCGTCGAGTACGCCCGCTCCAGCTGCGCCTGCTCCGACCGCAACAGCCGCCGGCGCGCCCGCACCAACGGCTGCGCCCCTGCCTGTGACGGGAACATACCCCCTGCACACCAACATCGTGAGCACCACCTTCTGGGTGGGCGAGATCTTTAACGCCAGCCTCTCGGACGGCTCCCAGGTCTGCTCCACTTACAACGGCCAGTGGGCTTTGCAGCACACTGGCGTCAACATGGGAACCACTCCGTCCAGCGCAAGCGGTTGCCCCGGCAGCACTTACGGCGGTTGCGACGGAGTCAGTTCCGGCACCGGCACGAGCTTCCAGTGCGCCACGGAACAGCGCGTAGCCAGCAATGGGTACTTCCCGCTGCACCAGGCCAAGCCGTTGCAGAACCCGTTCTACTTGGATCTGCCTTACGACGACGTCAATGACAGCGTCGCTTTCGCCGAGCGTTGCAAAGTGATTCCGTGGGCCGCCGCGGACAACGCCAAAACAGGCGTCAACCACTGCGCGGACTCGAGCTACAGCTACATGAAGAACGCATGGGTCCAGATCACCGGCCCCAATGGCGGCGTTTGCTACGGACAAGTTGAAGATGCCGGCCCCTCCAGCGGCTCGCTCTACCACGATTCCGCCTACGTGTTCGGCGCGAACAACGCCCGTCCGGCCAACAAGTCCTTCTCCGGCGACCCGAGCCAGGGTGCAGGCATGGACGTGTCCCCTGCCCTGAACGGCTGCCTGGGCTTCGCCGAGTTGAACGGCGACAATGACCACGTATCGTGGCGTTTCGTTGACCGCGCCAGCGTGCCGGCCGGTCCGTGGCTCAACGTTGTCACGACTTCGGGAGTCACCAACTAATATCCCGGGACCCCCGGGTCGGCAGGACACTACGCACTCCGGGAGTGTCGGACGCCCATGCCACACAGCCGCAATGGCTGCCTGGCATGGGCGTCCGCGTGTCCGCACACTAGGCCAACGCCTGTGCCCTACCCTGTCCGCACTACAGAAGGCCCCGGGGTCGCGATTTCCTGAGGTTCGCGTTGGATCCGCCGGACGGGGCTGACCCAGACTCCCGACGAATTCGCCGAGTACGCCCTGGGCAAGACCTGGAGGCAGATGACTGCGTCCAGGATCCGCATCAGCGGAAAGAAAGGAGCCATCAACAGAAAGCGCGGATTGCGCATCGAAACAGCGGCAAGGACTGTCAAGAAGAGGTCCGGCAAGAAGACTCCGATGAGAACATCCTGAGGCCGCAGGACACCCGACAGAAAGATAAAAACTTCCGATCGATTGCCAAGAATCCACACTTCGACCGCAGCGAGGGACGATAGCAGGAATGCCGGCACCAGAAGCACGAAGAAGAGGCAGCTGGCTATGAGCTCAACAATGTACAGCCCGAGGACAAACCAGAATCTGCTGAACTGCAGGCCGTGCCGCCTGACGGTCTGCCAGAAACCAAGTATCCACCGGCGCACCTGCTTGATGTAGTCCTTCAGGTTATCCGGATCCTGGGTGTACGCAACAGCCGCGGAGGGATGGAACGCGATCCGTCCCAGTTTCTTCGCATGGATTTCAAACGTCATGTTGAAGTCTTCGATCACCAGTCCGGGCGCAAGGACCTCGATCTTTGCGAGCGCGCTGGTTCTGTACATGCTGGCAAACCCAGGCACGATGGAGACGACGTTGGCGCCCTGCGCTGCCTGGCCGTACTTGAGCAGCAGTTGGACCACAATGTACAAGCGCTCCCGGTAGGCCACCAGGAAGCGGCCGATCGCCGTCGGAGCCGCCGGGCTCATGATCGACTTGGCGCGTCCCGCGACGGCGACCACGGTGGGATCGTCAAACAACGGCAGCCCGGTTTCGAGGTAGTCCGGTGTCGGGCGGGTGTCTGCGTCCAGGAGCATGACTACCTTGAACCGCCTGCACAGATCGAAATGGGCGATGCCCGCGGCGAGTGCGCCGGCCTTGCCACGGTTTGGTTCGAGGTCAAGGACCTTCACACCTGCCGCCCGCGCAATGGCGGCCGTGTCATCAGTGGACATGTCCGAAACGACGTGGATGTTGCGTCGAGGGACCAAAGCGGACGCAGCGAGGATTGTCTCCCTGATGACCAAAGCCTCATTGTGGGCGGCCACGAGGACCGCGACATTCGCCGGGGAGATCCGCACCCCCTTCGAACGATGGCGGGCCCGTTGACGTCGAGGGATCGGCACCTTGCCGCCGCGCAGCAGGGCGATCCACCCGCGGAACCGGGAGGACAACCCCTGGACCCGCCACCATTCCTCAGCGGTCAGGCGGACCAGCCCGGCAAGGGACCAAAAGATCGTGCTTACCCCCAGAACCAAAAAGATCGAAAGAACTATCACGGCGACGGAGCTCCCACTGTGTCGTACATTTCGTAATCATCGGTAGCAAGCTGGCCATCGCTGAAGAGGTTCATTCCAAAGCTGATGGCCTCGGCTCCTGCCGGAACGGGCGGCGTATCCCAGATCGCTTGCTCATAACTGGTGTTGGCCGCGAACCACGGACTGGCCGTCCAGTAGGTCCACGTGCCCAGCTTGTTGCGGTAATACACTTCGAACTGGGTCTTTGCGGTGGACTGGTACCACGCCCTGAGCGAATAGCTGTGGCCGGCACTCACGCTCGGAGCGCACGCTCCCAGATCGAGGACGGGAAGCAGTTTCGCGTCACCGGACGAATATTCGGTCACGTCCAGGCGACGGGCCACCGCACCACTGTGTCCCGGGGTCAACGTGCTCAGGACCACGGCATTCTTGCCATAGGACGATACCTGCCAGCATTCCGGTAAGCCATACTTTCCAGCGGTTTCCAGCCCCGGATTCCGAAGGGCGTTCTTCCCAGGTGCTGCCGGCGCCGCCCCAGGACCGTTCACCACGGGTTTCGCCACGCCGCCGATCACGTCATGTACCGTCCGCACGGCCATGGTCCCTTGTTGGGTCCTGGCCGCCAGCCAAGTGGCGAATTGTTCGAACAACGCGGGGCTGATGGAGCGGAGACTGCCGCTGTTGTCGATGTCGTAGAAGGTCAACTGCAACCAGCCCCCGGCCTTTTCGGCCTGCGTTACTGTCGCCTCAAGGTCGGCCAATGTCCACTTGCTGCCGACCTCCGATGTTGCCTTTGTCCGGAACAGGTCGGCGGGGCGGACAGTTTCCGCGGCCGCGCAGCCCGCGCAGTCGATCGGGGTGGTTATCTCGCCGAGTCCACGCGCGCTGTTGTAGCCGCATCCGGCGACCTGTTCTTCCGACTTTGGCGTTGAAGCCGCAAAAGGATAGGCAAAAGAGGTGACCTTGAAGCCCCAATCCGTGAGGTTCACCCGATCGTTGCAGATCTGCCTCGAGGCTTCGTCCGGCTCTACCGAGGTCACATCGGCAAGAGTGACCGTATGGCCACCGATTTCATTCTGATCAGCGGCCAAGCTGTGGAGATTGTCCGTTGTCATGTAGTCAGGTGCGCCAACAAAGCCGGAGTCGATGAAAAAGGTGCCCCGGAGGCCGTGGTCCTTCAAGATCCGGGCCGCCTCCATCTGGCTTGACCGGCCCGCATCAAACGTCAAGCTGACGGATGAGAGCGGGGCGGCAGAAGGTGTTGGGGTATCGTTCCCGGGCCCAACGAGGGGAGCCTGGCTACCGCCGATCAGCGATGTGGCGCCCGTCAACAAGAGCAGCACCGATACCCACGAGGCAGCCCACAGGCCTGCCCGCTTCCTCGAAGTGCGGATCGGGCCGGATACGATAACCTTCCCCCGGGAACTCATCGCCAACCCGCGCTGCCGCGGTTCCTGAAGGGGCCGGTGGCGACTGGGGGAAGCCTCGGTCTCAAAGGCTTATTCACCACCGGCCCCCGCTCAGGGGCCCTCTCTATGAGGGCGCGCTGCCGTTCGGCAGCACCGTCAATTGGCGCAGGGTCGATGGGAGGGACTGTGCTGAATCCCCCAAGAGCAGGCTCGAACTCCAGGTAAGCGCCTTCTCGGATAAATCCGCCGCGTCCTGTTGCCGCTCGGACCAGAGCGTCCGTTTCCATTGCGAGACCTGTCTTTCCCCCGTTGCCCTCCACCAACTGACACCATCAGCGTATGAATTGAGGCGGCGACGGACACGAGTAGGCTCTACCCGTCTTTACACTCAACCTTGACGTCGGGACAGCGCCACTACTCGTGCGCTACGCGCGAAAACATCGGGATCAAACCCGGGGGGCGCGGCAGGGACGAATCCGATCTGTTCGTGGTCAAATGGTGCAATCAGGGCAGTCGGAGTTTAAGGATGGCGGAAGAGAGTGTCCAGGAAACAGGGAAGCGGCACTTCCGTTACGCCTGAGGCAGGCAGTGCACGTGAAGTCCGTGGCTGGTCCGCCCAAACCCTTGGACCTCTCCGCCGGCTGTCAGGTTTCGCCCGGGCCTGCATTGCCGCAGTCCTTGTGGTGCTGGGGATGGGAGGGATCCTCGTGTGGCGGTTTACTACGGACGCAAACGGTTCCCTCGAGCCCCCGTGGTTTTCCGGCTACGTCGACGTCACTGTGGTCCCTCAGTACGCTTTCGAGTCACCCGTGGGCGAGGGCACCAAGAATGTCACGCTGGCGTTTGTGGTGGCAATGGCTGGACAGGCCTGCACTCCGAGTTGGGGTAGCACATACAGTCTCGATGCCGCGAAGACTTCGCTCAAGCTCGAAGAGCGTATCGCCAAGCTACGGTCAAACGGCGGCGCCTTCGCTGTGTCCTTCGGCGGCTCAGTGAACAGCGAGCTCGCCAACTCCTGCCAGAATGCAACAGATCTGGAAAGGGCCTACCGGGCCGTGCTGGAGCGCTACAACCCCGCAACTATCGACTTTGACATCGAGGGCGACAATCTGGCGGACAGCGCAGCCTGGCAGCGCCGGGCCGCAGCCATCGCTGCCCTCCAGAAGGAGCGGATCCAGGAAGGGCACGCCCTTTCAATTTGGCTGACCCTTCCGGTCACCCCGCAAGGGCTGACCGACGCCGGGACATCAGCTGTTGACCAGATGCTCGCGGCCGGCGTCCAGCTCTCCGGGGTCAACATCATGACCATGAACTACGGTTCAAGCCGGAGTCAATCGCAGAGCATGCTCGATGCCGGAACCTCGGCGGCCGAGTCCACCCACGATCAGCTCAGCATCATCTATCAGCGCGCAGGAACGACCCTCAACAGCGAACAGATCTGGGGAAAGATGGGGTTGACCCCCATGATCGGCCGGAACGATCTCCCAGGCGAGATATTCGACCTCGATGCGGCTCGCGGATTGAACTCCTTCGCCATCAGCAAGGGAGTTCAACGAGTGTCCATGTGGTCCTTGAACCGGGACATGTCGTGCCCGCAGGACACCCCTGAGGATCCGGCCAGCCACGTTTGTAGCGGTATCGATCAAGGAACCCAACGCTTCTCCGACTTGTTGAGTGCAGGATTCCACGCCAAACTGCCTTGACCCCGCCGATTAACAAGCGATCATGCCTGGCTTGGACGTTCCGCCCTGTTCTGGTCCTTGGCTTCGGCCGGGCGGGCGAGGTGCCTCCCGTTGCCGTGTCGAAACAGCTTCTTAAGCCACTGCATGGATACCTCCAATTTTCGAGGGACTGCCCGTACCGGGCTGCTTTACCGGGTTACTTGGACGGCCCCGGCGGCCGATGCTACTTCACTTGGCTGACCGTGACGATTTTCATCCACGGTCCCGCGGGAACCTGGTCCCGCGGCACGAACTGCCAGTCGACTTTGTCCGACTCGCCGTCAAGCTCGGAGAAGCCAAGGCACCCGTTAAGCGCAGGCGAGACATCCATTCCGGCTCCGTTGAAGTTCTTGTTGACTGGACGTGCATCATTGGAGCCGAAAACGTAATTTTTGTCGTGATATTGCCCCGGACCGGCATCTTCAATCTGTCCGTAGCATTCGCGGTTGCCCATCCGGATCCTGACCCACTGGTTCTTCATGTAGCTGAAGGAACGGTTCTGGGCATTGCCCGCGAAACCTGGATCGTTGGCCCACGGAATGACGCTGGCCCGTTCGGCGAACGCGGTGGGATCGTTGACGTCATCGTAGGGAAGATCGAGGTAGAACGGGTTCTCCTTCGGAGTCATGCTGGTGGGCGCGTATCCTTTGGCCTGCGTTCTCGCCTCGGTCTTGCAGCCGTTTGTCACGACCCCGTCACAGCCTCCGTAGCTCTGCATCCATTGGGAGTCGTATGTCGACATCACTTGGCTCCCGTCTGCAGCCTTGGGATCAAAGATCTCGCCAACCCAGAAAGTCGTGGACACGATCCCGGTGTGCCAGGGATACCGGCCGGCTGTTGTGGCTGATTGTGTCGGACTCGGAGACGGACCTGGACCGGTGCAGGCCGCCGTCAGCAGGGTCAGGACCGCAAGTACAGACACTCCGCCCCGGCTGTGGCGCCTCGGTCCGGATGCTGGGCGATTCACATCGTGCTCCTGGAAAAGGGTTCGTCGGATCTTTCCTTGGACAGGGGCAGGCGACCGGTCAGCGCATACTCCACTCACCCAGCCGCCTGTCCGTACGCTGTAGGCTTTCCCATCCGTTGGTTCAAGATGCGAGGGTGATCTTCCACCCTGCGGGATCCAGGACTTTTGCCGGTTTGTAGTCGGCCGCGACGTTGAGGATGATTTCATCCAAGGTGGTCTTCGGCTCGAAGCCAACAAGCCCGAAGGACTTGCTGTTGTCCGGAACCCGCCGGCGCATGTCCTCGTAGCCTTCCGAGTACGCCTGTTCATAAGGCACCAAGGTGATGGTGCTGCCGCTCCCAAGGAGTTCAACAATCCTCTCGGCCAACGTCAGGATGGAAATCTCGTAGCTACCACCGAGGTTGTACGCATTTCCGTAGGCAAGCGGTTCCTCGGAAATACGGACGATGGCGGGAACGATGTCGCCGACGTAGGAAAAGCACCTGGTCTGGTGGCCGTCTCCGTATACGGTCAGGGGCTCACCGACGAGCGCCTGCCGCACAAGTCGCGGAACAACCATTCCGTAGCGGCCCGTCTGCCGCGGGCCCACCGTGTTGAAGAGCCGCACGATGGCAACCGGCAACCCGAATTGGCGCCAGTATGCGTGGGCAAAAGCCTCGTCAATACCCTTGGCCGCAGCGTACGTCCACCGGGATTTGAGCGCGGATCCCAGGATGCGGTCCGCTTCCTCCGAGAGGCTGTCCGAGGTGTTCTTGCCGTAGATCTCGCTTGTGGATGCCAGCAACAGCGAGGCACCTGATTCCAGGACCGAGTCCAGGACCACTTCGGTGCCGTGGATATTCGTGCGGAGGCTCTCCAACGGGTGGTCGACAATCAGATTCACGCCAACCGCGGCGGCCAGGTGGAAGACCCTGTCTGCACCCGCAACCACCTTGTCCACTGCGTCACGATCGAGGATCGTACCCTCGATGAAGTGGAAGTTCCTGTGGCCGATGACGCCTTTGAGGTTCTCCAAGCGTCCGGTCGACAAGTTGTCCAGCACGGCGACTTCGTCCCCGGCCGCCAACAAGTACTCAACAAGGTGGCTTCCTATGAACCCGGCACCACCGGTTATTGCTGTTTTCATTACTCCTGCTTCCGTCGAAAACCTGGTGGATCTAGAGCCGGGTTACGTTGTCGGCCTTGGGCAAGCGGTACGTCGTGTCCAGGACTGCTGGTGCTCCGGCCAGCCAGTCAAGTTCCATCTGGCTGTGCCTCGTGTGCAGGATCACCAGGTCCGCAGCCCAGTCGGCAGGCGATTGCTCGGATTGGAGTGTCCCGCCGTGACCGTCGGGCGCCGTCTGACACCAAGGATCGGAGAATGCCACTTCCGCTCCGTCGGCGATCAAGGCGGCAATGATTTCCAACGCCGGGGATTCCCGGAGATCTTCGACGTCGGGCTTGTACGCGACCCCGAGCACCATGACGCGGGCACCGGCAATACCGTGGTTGCGGTCCGACAGGATACGGCGGGCCTTCTCCACCACCTGGTGCGGCCTGCCTGCAATCCCGGCCATCGCTTGCTCGATCACCGGGGCCGTCAAGCGGGCCTTGCGCAATTGCCACAGCAGGTAGTGCGGGTCGCACGGTATGCAGTGTCCGCCGACTCCGGGACCGGGGGTGAACGCCATGAAGCCATACGGCTTCGTGGAGGCCGCATCGATGACGTCCATGACTTCCATGTTGAGTTCGTGGCAGATATCAGCGAATTCGTTGGCCAAAGCGATATTGACGGCCCTGAAAGTGTTCTCCACCAGCTTGGTCATTTCGGCGACATCCGCAGACGGCACAACGTGAACCAGTTTGGTGCTGGCGCTCAGGAGCCGTTCGGCAACTTCGCCGCAGGCCGGGGTCACGCCGCCGACTACCCGGGGCACGTCTTCGTGGGAGAACGAATCCACGCCAGGATTGATGCGCTCGGGCGAGAAGGCCACGAACACGTCTCGTCCTGGAATGAGTCCCCTCGCAGCCAGGGGCAGGGCAAGAAGGTCGCGTGTGGATCCGACGTAGGTTGTAGAGGTCAGCATCAGCAACTGGCCGGTGGTGGCGAAATCGACCACCGAGGCACAGGCCGCCCGGAGAATACCGAGGTCCGGGACCAAGTACTCGTCCACGGGGGTGGGAACACAGACAACCACCGCCGCCGCGTGGGCAAGCAACGACAAGTCGCTGCTAAGCATGAAGGTCGGATCCAGCAGCGCGTTGCTGAGCCGCTCCTTGTCGGAGTCCAGAAGATCTGCACGTTGCTCGCGGATCACGGCCAGACGGGCGTCGGACACGTCGAGGCCGAGAACACGCCGACCGGAGGCGTTGATCGCCAGGGCCGTGGGCAGGCCGACATAGCCCATTCCTACGATCGCCACGTCGAAAGTAAAAGCCTGGTCCTGTGTGGTTGTCCGTGTTCCCGCGCCCTCAGACCAAGCTGGTGCCTGCGTGTGCAAGGATTGCGGGCTCCCACCCGGCTGTGCATTGAGGGTCTTTACTTTCGTGTTCGGTGCCATGGTCAGTCGACCTCCCGGTGCCTGTTGTCTCCAATGTGAAAGAAAGCCGGCGGCGAAGCGGGATGTGCCCTGGTCTCAGAGGGCACATGACCGCCCGCCGCCGGCTCGATTGTTGGGGTACCCGCAGGATGGGGGAGACCGGTCGCATTGGAGTTGACTTCTCGCCGGATCACCGGGAGGTTTTCCTGTTGCATAGAATTCTTCCTGCGCTTCATCTCGAGACTCACTTATCCCCAAATGAGTGGCGGTTGCCATCAAGAAAAGCGTATTAACGAACCCCTAGGGCGGGCGCGAGTGGGCTCTACCCGTCTTTGGATACGCGGTCCCTTCCGAGGCTTTTGACTACCCGTCCGAGCGCTTTTAACCACTCGATTCAGTACTCGCTTTTAGGCCTCGCGCCCTTTGCGTGCCTTTTGCTGGAGCGCACGACGGCGGAAGGCGGCTTCCGGGAAGCGGTCACCCCATCGCAGTGGGCATATGGGTCGCGCGTGCGATCAGCCCACGCCCTGCATGCCGTGGCCACCGTTCATCAAGTCTTCCCGGTGGCTGATGCCAAGCTTCGCAAACATTCGGTACAAGTGACCTTCAACGGTGCGCAACGACAGGCCCAAGCTAAGCGCAATGTCCTTGTTGCTCGATCCGGACTGCACGAGCGTCGCGATTTCCTGTTCGCGCCGGGTCAGCTTCTGGAGATCCGGGGAGACTCCTTCAACCGCCGGGCCGGCCTTGTCGAGGGCGGCGGTTCGGCGCTTAAGGAGCCGCTGTCCCTCGAGCTGGCGCGCCTTATCTCCCCTGCTCTCCAGGATCCGCAAGGCGTGGCTCGCGCAGTCAGCGGCGGCAAGCTCCAGCCCGTCCCTGGCTGCCGAATCACTCAGCTCAATGAGGCGATCCGCGTCCTTGTGCGTGAGGGCAAGCCCGACGCTTAAGGCGAACTCCGCAGTGCGGCCTTCGCTGCCCTCGGCTACTGCTATCAGCCGACGCGCGACACCGGGGTCTCCCAGCCTCAGGACCAACATCAGGATGTCTATCTCCGCGCCGATGGCTCCGTCCGCGGCCGCGGAATCCGCAAGGGACATGAGTCTCGCGATCGCTGTTTGCGTTCCGGTATGCTCGGCTCGGGCTACTGCCGCATGACCTTGTGCAAGCAGCGACGGATGCAAGCCTTCCCGGATCAATGCGTCGTATTCGTTTGAGTACGTCATTGCAGTGTCCCGGCGTTTCAGGATCGACGCCGCGTACGCGGCGGCAGCAACGGCGTCGGGCAGGTCGCTTCCCATGTCGGAGACACGCAGCATGCTGACCGCCTGGCGAAGCCGTGGCAGCGCCACCCCCAGGTCTCCCCGGCGCAGGTCCACCATTCCCGCAGCCAGGTGGAACATCCCGCCTGCATAGATCAGGGAGTTTGGTGCCTGGGAAACATGGTTCTTGAGGAACATTTCCAGGACGCCGAACTCGCCTGACTGTTGCAAGGCCAGGATGTAGCGGCGCATCACCATCCCTGCGTACTGAAGGCTCCAGTCGCCGTTCGTGGCGACCATCTCCTGTATCTCCATCAGAATCTGGATGGCGGAAACCGGCCGTCCAGTGACAGCCATGGCCTCTGCGAGGAGGGTGCCCGCGACGAGGCGGGACTCGTCGTCGTCCGCTTCTTTCCAGATCTGGCGGAGCTCACGCTCCGTCTCGATGTAGTGGCCTTCGGTTTGGCGGCCTTCCAGAGAAAGGAGCCTGCTTCCGAGCTTCCCGCGTTCCAGCTCATCAGGGCCGATGCCCTGACGGGATTCGGCGAGCCTGGCCAGGGCTGCTTCCCATTCGTACGCGGCCTGTTTGATGGCGTTCGGCCCGACGCCTTGTCGCCCGGCAAGCTGGGCCGCCAACATTGATGCCTGCCGGACTGTCCGCGGATCATTTGTCCGATCCACGACCCCCGCAAGGGACGACACCGCTCCCCGGATGTCGCCCCGGTACCATTTGGCCCGCGCCACCTCCACTTGGGCGGCCAGCCTCAGGGAAGGATCCTTGATTGCGCCGGCTACCCGTTCCACGTAGCTGGGGATGAACAACCGGTTGGCCAGCTGGGCCGCTTCCAGGATGTCGGAGTCCGGAATCTCGGTGCCAGATTCCAATCCCCAGGAGACGTAGCGCAGCAGTCCGTCCATGGTCTGGGGCTTGGACTCCATGAGGTTCACGATGCGCCGCCGGATGGTCATGCTGTGGGCGGTCGGGACCAGCTGGCGAATCACTTCGCCAACCAACGGCTGGGCAAGCCGGACATGCCGCTCGCGGTCGGACGCGATCTCGATGAAATGCAGTTCCTGCAGTTCGTCCACGGCGCTGGAGTCGCTGGCCTGTTGCACGACATTCAGCGGGACGGGCTCCGCCAGTGCCACGGTCTCCAGGGTCTCACGCTGCGCGGCTCCCAGCATCAGGATCTGGTTCCGCACAAGGTCCATCAAACGCACGCTGGTCCCCCGGAGCTCGCCCGAAAGCATCCAGGCGTCGTTCCGGCAGACCAATTGGCCCAACGATTTGGCGTGCTCGATGAGTTCCAGGAGGAACATCGGGTTTCCGCCGGAGTACTTGCAAAGGACGGCGCTGGTGCCTTGGACGACTGGCGCATCCAAGGCCTGCGCGCAAAGTTGGTTGACTTCCTGCTCGTTGAGCGGCTGCAGGTCGAATCGGTCCACGAGCCCTTCGGACCACATCGAGAAAACCTCTGCCGGCGGCGCGGGATACGGACGGCACAAGAACACGACTTTTGCGGCTTCCGCTGCCGCCAACTGTGCCAGGACAGCGACGCTGCTGTCATCGATGTGATGTGCGTCCTCCACGATCAGCACGGCTGGGGCCGGATGCGGCTGTCCTGCCGGGTTCAACGCCGCGACTACGGCCCTCAGGACCGACAACGGTTCGTTGATCTGGCTTGGGGTCAAGGCCGTCAGCAAGGGTGCCAAGGCAGCAAACGGTACCGAGGCCAGGGTGGGGCCGGCAAAGACCCTGAACGGGCGGACGCGTTGCCCCAATTCATGGACCACTTCGTTAATCAGTGCCGTCTTGCCGATGCCCGCGTCACCGAAAAGCAGGACCCCGGGACCATTGACGTCAAGAAGGCAGTCGACGACGGCTGCCATCACGTTGTATCGTCCGACGAGCGCATCGGCCGCGACCACTTCAGTCATTTCGCACCACCTTCGACGTTTCCAAGCGCGAAGCTCAGCTCGGAGCGTTCAACGATTTTCAGCTTGCCGAAGATCTGGTACAGGTGCCCCTCCACCGTGCGAACTGAAACATGCAGCTTCGCAGCGATACCTTTATTGCTCTCCCGGTTCGCCGCCAGCTTGGCGATCTCCATCTCGCGTGCAGTCAGCTTCAACCCCTCTTGGTTGCCGCTTTGCGGGGTGCGCAAGCGCTGCCGGCACGTCTCCGCGAGTTGCCGCGCCTTCCTGAGTGCCGTCTTGTCCAGCTGAACCTGGTCCAGGTGCAACACGGTCTCAGCGATATCGAAGGCGAACCTGTCGTTCTGCATGTCTTCGGCCAACCGTGCCGACTCAAGAAGAAGCTCTGCGCTTCCGGACATCGTCGCCCGCGCATACGCAACGCACAGTTCGGCGAATCGTCCCTGGCACCGGAGGGCCGAGTCCAACAACCGTGGAGCCGCTGCAACTGCGCCAAGCCGAACGGCTGAACTGAGGCAAAAGATCTCGTGACCGGGGGCACCTTCGTCCCGGTCGGCGTCGGCCAAGCGGAGGAGCTCCTCGACGGCGGCCTCCGGTCCGTCGACCCGGTCCCGGGCCAACGCCGCGAGGTACCTCTTCGTCCGCTCCTTGCGCCACGTCGGCCGGCGCGGCTCGGTGGAAGCTTCCTTCAGATAGCGCCGGGCCTGCTCCTGCCCACCTTGCAAGGCCGAGGCGTAGGCCGCAGCCGTGCAGGCGACATCCAGCATGCCTTCGTTGTCCTGGACCCGCAACTGGCTTATCACCGGAATGAGCGCGTCCAAACCGTCCTGGCCCCGCCCTTGCAGGCACCGGAAGATCGCTTTGGGAAGATCGATCGCCGTGGGCAGTGCCTCGGCCGCGGAAACCAAGAGGTCATCGCCGGGTTGGACCATTTCCGCCTCTTTATCCCACCGTCCTGCAAGGACGAAGGCGAACCGGAGCCGCGATGTGGCGCGCCGGGCTGCGGCGACCGAAACAGCGGGATCATGGCAGTCAGCCATCAGCTGTTCCGCCATGTCCGCCGCCTCGGATTGCCGTCCCGTCAGGGCCCACGCCTCGCACAGCCAGCTTCCGGCAAGGAGGCGGAATTCGGTGCCGTGCGATTCAAAGTCTTGAAGGACCTCTTCCAGTCTTGCTGCCATCTCGACGTAGGAACCCGAATAGCTGGCTGCCTGCGATTCGGCCAGGACAAGTTCCTCCCGCAAGGCGGCGATGTCCTGTCCTTCGCCGACTTCTTCTTCGAGCCGCTTGCGGACGTGGGCCAGCGTTTCGCACGCTTGCGCCGTAGTTTCGGGAAGGGCCAGAAGAACCGCGGCCTCGGCCAGCTTGAGCCGGACCCATTCGGCAAGGGTGGATTCATCCCCGGGTTCATCCAAATGAAGACTCAGCAGGTCCCTGGCCCCGGCGACGTCACCCAGGGTCATCATCGCCCGGGCTTCCTCGGCTATTGCCCCAGGCATCGTCGCGTGGCCTGGAATGGACCGGACCAGGCGCAGGGCCAGCCGTGCATCAAGCTGCCGGTTCGCGATCGAGGCAGCTTCAAGCGCTTCTTCCCTTCCCAGCTTGGCTCCGCAGTCCAATGCCCACGCGGCCATGGATAGCAGCATCGAGCGTTGGCCAAGGTCCGGATTCATCGACCTTAGGAGCAGGCCCCGGAGTTCGTTGCTGCGGCCAGGGGGAACGTTCGCCCGGACCACGTCACCCACCAGCTGGCTTTGGAGCCGGGCCATCCTGGGCAGCGAATCGTCGACGACGAGGACGCTCCTCTTTTCCAAGGAGTCCACATCGTCCGCCGGGGCGAGTGCCAGCAGGGATTCCAGGGGCACGGCCCTTGCCAGCGAAAGGATCTCCAGGACTTTGCGCTCACCGTCGCCCATTCGCCCAAGCCGCGTGGTGATGAGGTCGGTGATCGCCCTGCCGTGCTGTTCGCTCCGGGAAGTCAGGACCCAGACGCCGTCGCTTTTCAGTAGCGAACCGGATTCGGCGAGCTCCGCCGCGAGCATCTTGAGGTAGTGGGGGTTGCCTCCGCTTGCTGTCCAGAGGGCATGTGCGCCGGACGCAGAGACCTGTGCTCCCAGTCCGGCCTCGAGCCAAGCGTGCGATTCCTGGAATGTCAGTGGTTTGAGGTCTATCCGGTGCAGGAACCCATCACCGCAAAGCCGCGTGATCTCGCCGCAGAGGCGCTGCGGGTCGGTGCAGGTGAGGACAAGCTGAGCAGTGCCGTTCCTCGCGAGTTGGGCCACTGTCATCGCCGCCAACTCATCAAGCTCGGCCGCGTTTTCTATGACCAGGTATACCGGATTTCCCTCGGAGCGCTCACGGAGCAAATTGGTGAGCGCCGACAGCACCAGGACGGGATGCGCCAGGTATCCAGGGTCAAGGTCGCTCAAAAGGATATTGAGGGCGCCGTACGGTGATCTCGCCAACGCGGCGCTGCCCCGGATGACGACGACGAAAGAGCGCCCGCGTAGTTCGTTCACCGCGCGAGTAGTCAAGTAGCTCTTGCCGCTCCCCGACGGGCCCGTAACAAGGACACCACCCTTGGAAGCTGCCAGCGCAACGGCTATGTCTTCAACAGCGGCCCTAGGTCCAATCGGCGGCCAGGCCGTCGAAATTGCCGATTTGCCTCCGGTTCCATCAGGCGAGGACGGAGCCGAAGATGCGTCGAATGCCTGGTACCGGGACCCGCCCCCGGACCGAACGGCATGGACCGTAGATGCACTGCCTGCTGTCAACATGAGCGAGACCCCCAGTGATCGAGTGGTGACACCCCCCAATTAACCAGCTAGCCGTCGGGCCCACACCAGTAGTGAGTACTCGACTTTCATACTGCCGGATACTCGTATGCGGGTGTGAGTACCTTTTCCCCGGGTGGCAGGTACTCGTCACTGGCAGTGGCGCCCGTTCGAAATCGAGAGTGCACTACTAGTGCCTTCGGTAATTCCCGGCTTCAGCTTGTACTCGACGCTCCGTGCGCGACGGCGGCGGCCCCTGCAAGTTCGTCCCTGCCGGTGATCCCCAATTTCGAATAACAACGGTACAGATGCCCTTCGACGGTCCGGACCGAGATAAGCAACGTGTCCGCAATCTGCCGGTCGCTGAGGCCCTGAACCGCCAGGTTGACAATGTCCCATTCCCTCCTGGTCAGCTTCGGAACTACCGACTCGTTCTGTGTCTCCTCGCTGCCCTGGCCCAGTTCTTCGTTGCAGCGCGCCAGCCCCGCGCGCGCAACGGCACTGAGCTCCTTGGTGCGGCCGCGATCCGGTGCTGCCAACGCCAAACCATAAGCCTTCGCGGCTAGATGGTAGACGGTGGCCGCCTGTAGCTTCTCCCCTGCGGATAGATACCGGGCAGCCCCCCCGAATTTAAGTGCCCGCCCATATTCGGCGAGCGCTTGTGCCCACTCGCCCTCCGTTGCAGCCGCGGTTTCACAAAACCGGTCCAGCCTGCTGAGATCGCCCAGGCCAAGCGCAAGCTCCAGGGCATGAAGTTCAAGGTACGTGGCGTTTTCCTTCGCCGCGTAGTCAGCGTTGCGGTGCAACCCTTCCACGCCGGAACCGTCGGCGTGGAGGAGTTCAAGCGCGGCGTCGAAAAAACTGTTTGCCTGTGCCGCGAGAAGGTGGGTGCTGTGTTGTCCCCAGTCCTTGTAGTCCGCCCGGAACCGTTCGGCTTCAGTCAACCCGGCGCCGGCTGCGGCGTAGAAAGCCATGGCGGCACAAAGTCCGAAGAGATTCTGCGGATCGCTGTCCCTCAAGGCTTCGAGTCCCGCAGTCAGCAGGGGCAAGGCGTCGCCGGACTTTCCCTGCCTGATGGCAATGTACCCGGCCACCACGTAGGCCGCGCCGCCGAAGGTCGCCATCGAGACACCCGACGATTCGTAGTACCTGTCGAGGAGTGTTTGTGCGTCGGCCCAGTCACCTACAGCCAGTGCGCAAATGACGAGGCGGGCAGAAATGAATTCGGGGATGAAGAAGACATCGTTCTCCTGGGGCTGCGCCAAGCCGGCAGCCTCGAGAACCAACAGCCTTGCCTGCCGCCCGTGGCCGAGGGCGCAAAGCATTTCTGCCTTCAGGGCCAGCGCCAGGGCCCTGAATAGGGGGGCCAAAGAGCCTTCCACGGTTCCCGACTGAAGGAGCACGTGCTCCAGTTCGGGGCCCATCCTCTTGTAGTCGCCGTCCACGGAGCCGGCAAGCAGCCCGATCACGGTGACGGCGAGCGCCACCGAGGCTTTCGCGTCCGGCGTCCGCTGGCCCTCGATGCCTGGCTGCTGTTCGCCCCATTCGCGGAGGACCTCGGCCTCTGCCCGTATCACGGAAGCGGACTGCCCGACGGCGGCAAGCGTGACCGCGCGGAGAACGCTGCTGGATACGACGTGGGAGGGTCCGGCAGCCCCATCCACTGTTTCTTGGGTCAAGGCTGCCGCAGCCTCGTCCCGGCGGCCGAGATTGAAGTACGAGCGAGCGATAACTGCCTGAGCAACCGATTGCCATTGCATGTCCTGTACCGCACCCGCCATGCGCAGTGCCGTCTCGCTCTGCAGTAATCTCGCCGAAAGCACCGCCGCCCGGATCAAAAGACGATCCGGTACGTCCGCTCCGCAGTCGAGTGACCACGTCACCATCCGCAACAAGGAGTCCGGGTTGTCCTCCAAAACATCCATCCGGGAGATCAACTGCCGATGCAGTTGGAGGCTCTGCGCGGCCGGAACGATGCTTCTAAGCACTTCTCCGTAGACCGGATTGACGAGTCGAAGGTTTGGCAACCCATTGCCCCCGGGCTTGATTAAATGCTGGTCCACGAGCTCTTGGACGGCCGCTTCTCCGGCCACAACGTTAATCAACGTCTCGTCCACCGGTTCTGCCAATGCGATCAAACTCAACGCTTCCCTGCCCGCGGCCGAAATGCGCATCAGCTGAAGTTTGACCACAGCTTCCAGCTTTACCGTGTGGACCGGTGTCGCGGCTGTTTTGAGCCAAACGCCGTGCCTCTGGACGAGGGTACCCGAGCTCTCGGCTTCGCGGACAAGGGTCTTCAAAAGAAGGGTGTTGCCGCCCGCCTCGGTCCAGAACCCATGGCTCGTGCTGTTCAGGACGATTCCCCCCAGCAATGCCTCGCACAGTTCGTGGCCTTGCTCAGCGGTCAAAGGCTCCAGGTCAAACCACTCGGCAGTCCCCTCGTGCCACAAGCGCAAGAGCGGCCCGGGAACTCCCGGCCGTGGAATGCATGCGGCCACGATTTTGGCCCATCCTGCCTGGACAAGCTCGGTCAGCATCGCGCATGTGGCATCGTCAAGGTAGTGCGCGTCATCGACGAGCAGCAAAGCTGGTCCGGTACCTACGCGGACGCCCTCAAGATGATCCCAGAGTGAGCGAAGCACGGCGACCCGGGAGGATATGTCGGCAAGCGAAAGATGGGCAAGAAAAGGAGCCAGTACCCCGTACGGGACCGCGGTCAGTGACGGACTTCCGTGAATCGGGACTACCGCACGTTCCCCGTCAAAGGCGCTTCCCAGTTGGGCCAGGAGAGATGACGCGCCGAGACCGGAATCGCCCACGATGAAGACGGCCGAACAGTCATCCGCACGGATGGCAGCGGTAATTCCAGGAAGCAAATGCCCATAGTCGAGCCACGGTTCGGGCGGCCTTGTACCGCGTTCTCCGACATGACCATGCACCGCCGCAGCGTTGTCATGACTGCGCGGTTCCTTCAAGCTCGCTCCTCGATGAGATTCCCATTTTCGTGAAGATTTGGTAGAGGTGGCCTTCGACTGTGCGCACGGAAACTTGCAACTGGTTGGCTACCTCTTTGTTACTCAACCCTTGACTGGCCATCTTTGCAACCTGACGCTCCCTTTCCGTCAGTTCGGGTCCGAAAGTGTGTGGTGTCAGGGGTAGTACCGGCACGGTCCCGACCAAGCGGTCCAGCCGCTGTTGGGCCAACCTGGCGGACGCTGAATCGCCGGCTTCCCGGGCGATGTCCAAGGCCAGGACGGCACAACGGGACTCTACCGCATCCAATTTCAGTTCCTGGGCAACCGAAGCAGCAAGAAGCAGCGTCTTCGGGTCCTTCTTGCGGGTTCCCTCCGCCACCATCCGGTTCACTGCGGCCATCTTGCCCTGGCGGCGGGATGAGACCTGCTCCAGGAGCAGCAGCTCCTCTTCGGTGCCGTGCACGGTGGCGCCGAAGAGGCTGATTGACGCCGTGGTGATCCGTCCCTTCGCCAAATCCCGGTTGGCCGACTCGATGAGACTTTGCTTCGCCCCGGGATCCTTCAGCCAGCGTCTTGCCATCTTGACGCAGAATTCGGCCATCCAGGCGGGGAACCAGGCTGTTTCCCCTTGTCCCTTTTCCGCCAATTCGAGAAAAGTCCGGGATTCCTTCACGTCTCCGGCCTGGGCGTACGCAAAAGCGAGCGCGGAGTAGGCCAATGCTGGTCCATAGTAGTTGCGCCTGATCTCCAACTGCGCCTGGGCCCCCAGCAGGGTGTCGATCGCCACTGTTGCCCGTCCGGCATAGGTGTAGGAAACGCCAAGGGCAAGTTCTGCGGCACCGCCAAGGTAGTGGATGTTCTTTGGTTGCTGATCGAGGGTCGCCGTCAGCATCCGGGCAAGTTCTTCCCACTGTCCGCTGCATAGGAGTGCGGCAAACAAGCCTTCGGACAACCAGTTATGCAACCGCGGCCGTGCCTTTGCGCGCTGAATCTTGTGCCTCAGCTCGCGCGCCAGCTCGATCGCCTCCATTTCCCTGCCTAGTACTGCCCAGGCCATGGTCAGCAGGCTCCCGCAGCTCAGCCTTTGCTGAAGATCAACGCCATCCCGGTACTCCTGCTCCAAGGCTTCGGCAACTTCGGCATACTCGCCCTGATGGACGTGGAGCTCGAAACTCGCGAGCCTCAGCATCCCGCACGCCCGTTCGATTTCAGTGGCATCCGCTCCGGCTTCCTGCGATCGGCGGGAAAGGTCCTCCCCCGCCTCAGCGATGAGGCCCGGGATCTGGAGGTGCCCGCCTGGAATCCACAGCAGCGCACTGCAGAGCTCCTGCACATAGTCCGCATAGTCATACGCCGGGAGGCGCCGAAGCTGCTCGGGCGCCACATCCTTCAATGCGGCCACCGCAGCCTCGTGCTCGGCCAGAATGACGTGGGAAACGCATCGTTGCTGGGCGGCAGCCACCCATTCCTTGTCCTCGCGTCCGATCTGCCGGGCACATTCCAAGGCGAACCAAGGATCGAATTGCCTGTTCGCTGCCGTCGCAGCCGCCAGGGCCACCCCGGGTTCAAGGGTTTCGCGGACGTTCAGCGTCGAAGAGGCAAAGCCCAGGAGCGCCTCGGCATCCAGGTCCCGGGTAATGCTGCCGATCACCCCGGCGGCGAGCCGCCGCAGTTCATTCCTCCGTGGCAGGTCCATCCAGCCCCGAATGACCTCCCCCATGTACTCGTCGCGCAGCGCCACCCGGCGGGCCCCTGACGCTTCGATGCGGAGGTAGCCGGACCACTCCATCTCGGCAACCACTTCAGGTTCCAGGACGTCCAACAACACGGCGAGTGGGGCCGTTCGAATGAGGGCAAGTAGCTCCAGCGCTTCCCGGACCGCAGGGCTCTCCCTGGCCAGGCGCGAGCGGACCAGATCGGTCAGGACTTCGGCGGATGAAAGGTGGATTTCGCCCTTCATCGCCCAAACCTGCCCGGCCAGGTGCAGGTTGCCTGAGCGGAGCTGTTCAGTGACGATGGCTTGGAGCACCAGGGGATTTCCACCGCTGGACGCGTGCAAAGCGCTTGCAGCCGTAGCAGTCACCCGTTTCCCAAGGACGCCGCTGAGCAATTTGGCAACTTCCGCGCGGGAAAAGACCTGAAGTTCAACCTCGTCCAGGAGGCCGTCTTTCAACAGCCTGACCAGATCTTCCGGCATGTCTGTGGCTTGGCGGACGGTGACGAGGACCTTTGCGGTCCCACTGATTAGTAAGTGCACGAGAAGTGCTGTGCTCATGGTATCCAAAGCGGGAAGTTCCGAAAGGATCAACAGCACTTCGCGTCCCGCGGCGTCCGAACTTATCAAATGCGAGATGCCGTGGATAATCGCGCCAGGGGAATCTGCGGCATCGATTGGCAGCCTCGCGAGCAGATGGGCCAAGGCCCCAAACGGAGTGGTGACGTCCGTGGAGCCGTGCAGGTGCAGTACGTGGGACCTTGGAGTGAGGCGGGCCTCTACCGAACGGGCAAAAGTCGCTTTGCCCACGCCCGGCGCGCCAACCACCACCACTCCATACAAGGACGGGTCGCCGAGGGCTTCAATAACCGTGTTCTGAAGATCCTGCCGGACCAGCGACGACCATTTTCGACGCTCTGCAGCGCCCAGTGCTTGCCGCTCCGTTGAGGGTCGCTCTGTTTCAGATTCCGGTGTTGCTCGCAATTTAGATCACGCTACCTTCGCAGCTCTGGCGGACGTGACGTTCAGCGGGTCGTTTGCTTTTGTATTTCCTCTTCACCCCCAGCAGTGATTTGCAAAGTATCATAGCGATCGGCGCGAATCAATTAGTCAGCCGACGAACCATCAGAGTACTTGTTAACCATTGAAATGAGTGCGCATGGGGCCCCGCCGCTAGGCCTTGACGGGGTGGAACTTTTGCTGGGCGGCAATCAAACCCTCAGTCATCAATACCTCAACAGCATCCGCTGCCTCATCCAGGAGGAACGGCAGCTCTTTCCTCTCTGAGGGTGCAAAATCCCTGAGGACATAGTCCGCAGTGTCCATCCTCCCGGGTGGCCTGCCGACCCCCACGCGAACCCGCAAGTAGTCCTTTGTAGCCAAAGCCTTGGAAATATCGCGCAGGCCGTTGTGCCCGCCTTCCCCACCGCCGATCTTCAATCTAACCGTATTGAAGGGAATATCAATTTCGTCGTGGACAGCAATAACGTGATCCGGAGCGATGTCGAAGAACCTGGCGAGGCCGGAAACGGGTCCTCCGGAAACATTCATATAGCTCATCGGTTTCGCCAGTACTACGCGGGGCCCCCCGATTCCTAGCCTGCCCTCGACCACCTGGGCCCGGGCCTTGTGGGCTTTGAAGCTTCCGCCCATCCGCGAGGCAAGTTCGTCCAGGACCATTTGGCCGACATTGTGGCGGTTGTGGCTGTATTCGGCACCGGGATTGCCAAGGCCTACGATCAGCCAAGTGTCTGTCATGGAGTCATCCTAGGGAATCAAGAGTGTGGAATGAAAAAGAAGTGGCCGGGACCCCTCGGGGACCCGGCCACTCACAAAGGCTAATGCCTCGATTAGTCCGAAAGACTACTCAGCAGCAGGAGCTGCCTCTTCCTCGGCTTCCGAGGTGGCCTCCGAGATGTGGATGACGAGCGTCTCCGGATCGGTGAGCAACTCCGAGCCAGTCGGCAGGACGATGTCCGAAGCGTGGACGTGCTCGCCGGCCTTGCGGCCTTCGATGCTGATTTCGACAAAGGTCGGCAGGTGGGTGGCCTCGGCTTCGAGGGAAACCGTGGTGGCTTCCTGGTTGGCGACAGCGCCAATGGCAGCTTCCCCGATAACGTGGACGGCCACGTCAACGGTAACCTTCTCGCCCTTGCGGACGGTCAGCAGGTCGATGTGCTCGATGATCTGCTTGATCGGGTCGCGCTGGATGTCCTTCACGAGAGCCAGGTGCTCTTCGCCGTTGACGTCCAAGGCCAACAGTGCGTTGGAGACGCGGACGGCCAAGGTGGTGGCACGGCCCGGCAGGTTGATGTGGAGGGGCTCAGCGCCGTGACCGTAGATGACGGCCGGGATCTGGCCGGCCGCACGGGCGCGGCGGGCGAAACCCTTGCCGAATTCGGTGCGCAGTTCTGCTGCGAGCTTCTGCTCAGACATGTGTACTCCTTGATTACTGTGGCGCCGGCAAATTGCCGGCAAGTCGATCAGCAAGGGCGGAGGTCTGTGGTGACCTTCCACGCCCGGCAGAGTACCAGCCGCTGAGCAGCAGGTTCAGTCCGCCTTCGTTGAAGGAGATTCAGACCCAGTCGATAACGGAGACCCGCAATCCGGTTTTAGCCCGGATGTGCTCTCCCTCGCCAAGGTATCCCCAAGAGTTTAGCAGCCGCGTCCCGCCAAAGGGAAAACGGCCCCGACCCGACTCAACTCGCTCGCATTTGTTGTCGTTTTGAGGCTCGAGAACGACAACTACTGCGAGCTAGTTGGGTGGGGCCAGATGTTCGGGTGGGACTGCTCACCCGGTGGGTGGGCCCGCGCCGCCATGGTTCCCTGGCCGAACTTGTGAGGTTAGGGTGGCGGTGGGGACTACGCGTTGCCGTCGAAGAGGCTGGTGACGGAACCGTCGTCGAACACTTCGCGGATGGCGCGCGCAATCAACGGTGCGATCGACAGCACCGTGAGCTGCGGGAAGCGCTTGTCGGCCGGAATCGGCAGGGTGTTGGTGACGACGACCTCGCGGGCGCCGGAATCGGCCAGGCGCTGCGCGGCAGGCTCGGAGAAGACGGCGTGGGTGCACGCGATGATGACGTCCTTGGCACCGGCGTTCTTGAGGACCTGGACAGCGCCGGAGATTGTTCCACCGGTGTCGATCATGTCGTCGATCAGGACGCAGGTGCGGCCTTCGATCTGCCCGACGACGGTCTTCGAGACAGCCTGGTTCGGCACCGTGAGGTCGCGGCTCTTGTGGACGAACGCCAACGGCGCGCCACCCAGGCGCTCGGCCCACTGTTCCGCGACGCGGACACGGCCGGTGTCCGGCGAGACGACAGTGATGTTGTCCGCTTCGACCCTGGTGCGGATGTAGTCGGCAAGCAGCGGGATGGCCATGAGGTGATCCACGGGGCCGTCAAAGAACCCCTGGATCTGGGACGTGTGCAGGTCCACGGACATGATGCGGTCAGCGCCGGCGGTCTTGTAGAGGTCTGCCACCAAGCGGGCGGAGATCGGCTCGCGGCCGCGGCCCTTCTTGTCCTGCCGGGCGTAGGGGTAGAACGGCGAAACAACCGTGATCCGCTTCGCCGAGGCGCGCTTCAGGGAATCGATCATGATCAACTGCTCCATGAGCCAGTTGTTCAGCGGGGCCGGGTGCGCCTGGATGACGAAGGCGTCCGTGCCACGGACGCTCTCCGCTGAGCGCACATAGATCTCCCCGTTCGCGAAGTCGTAGGCGTCGATAGGCAGGAGTTCGGTTTCCAACTCCTTGGCGATTTCCTGCGCCAGCTCGGGGTGCGCCCGTCCGGCGGCGAGAACTAGTTTCTTCTCGCCGTGTGCGGTAATTTCGCTCATGCCTGTGTGCCCTCTTCTGTGGTTGCCGGAGTACTTGAGGAATCGGGGGTGGCAGTGGAGCCATGCGCGGCTTGCGCAGCCTGCGCCAGCTGGGCCGAGGTGCTGCCCTGCCGGTTGGCGATGACCCAGCCTTCTGCATTGCGCTGGGGAGCGACACTCAAGGTGAGGGCTCCGGCGGGAACGTCTTTGCGGATGATTGCGCCGGCACCGCTGTACGCGCCGTCACCAATCGTTACCGGGGCAACGAAGACGGTGTTGGAACCGGTCCGTACGCCCGAGCCGATCACCGTACGGTGCTTCTTCTCGCCGTCGTAGTTGGCCGTGATGTTGCCGCAGCCGATGTTGGTGTCCTCGCCGATCTCGGCATCGCCCGCATAGCCGAGGTGGGACAGCTTCGAACCGCGGCCGATCGTCACGTTCTTCGTTTCGTAGAAAGCGCCGATCTTGCCGGTCTCCCCGAGGACTGTGCCGGGGCGCAGGTAGGTGAACGGGCCCACGCTTGCCCTGGCGCCAACGGTGGATCCCGAACCGTGGGTGCGGGTCACCTTCGCGCCTTCGCCCACCGAAACGTCGGTGAGGGTCGTGTCGGGCCCGACGACGGCGTCGCGCGCCACGGTTGTGGTGCCGTGGAGCTGTGTGTTGGGCAGGAGGCGGACGTCCTCGTCCAAGGTGACGGTGGAATCGATCCACGTGGTGGCCGGGTCAACCACCGTGACGCCGGCACGCATCCAGGCCTCGATGATGCGGCGGTTGTGCTCGGCACCGAGCGCGGCGAGCTGGATACGGTCGTTGGCGCCCTCGACCTGCCAGCGGTCTGCGGTGACGACGGCGGAAACCCGGCCTCCGGCGTCGCGCGCCAATTCGAGAACGTCGGTGAGGTACTTTTCTTGCTGGATGTTCTCCGTGGTCACTTTGCGCAGCTGCTCGCGAAGAACTTTTGCGTCAAAAGCGTAGATCCCGGAGTTGACCTCGCGGATGGAGCGCTCGGCGTCGCTAGCGTCTTTGTGTTCGCGGATGCCCAGCACGGTGCCGTCCTCGGCACGAAGGATGCGGCCATAGCCATTGGCGTCGTCAAGGACCGCAGTCAGGACCGTCACCGCGTTGCCCTCGGATTCATGCGTGGCGACAAGCTCGGAGAGTAGGGAACCGGTCAGCAAAGGCACATCGCCATACGTGACCACTACCGTGCCAGTGAGTTCGGCCTTCGCGTCCAAGGCGTCAAGGGCTACTTCCACCGCGCGTCCGGTTCCCGGAACATCGTCCTGGTCTACGATGACGGCGTCGGGATCGATCAGTCCAATGTGCGCCGCGACGAGGTCGCGTTCGTGGCGCACCACCAAGGCCAGCTGCTGGGGATAGATGGAGCGGGCCGCGAGGATGGCGTGCGCCACCATCGAGCGTCCGCCTATTTCGTGAAGGATTTTGGGAGTCCGCGACTTCATCCGCGTACCGGCTCCGGCAGCTAGGACAATTACAGCGGCGGGGCCAGTAGTATCGGGGCTCACGAAGTCGCTCTCCTTGCTCGGTTACGTCCGGGCGAACCCGGCTGCGGCATCTGCTCTATCCTACTCTTGCCGATTCACAGCCTTCCGCGCAGCCAGTAGACAGCTTCGGGAGAGACGGTGCCTTCAGAGGCGGGCCGGCAGACCACCGACAAGTTCCGCCCATAGGATTCGAACCTATACTCCACGGCTCCAAAGGCCGGGGTGCTGCCATTACACCAGAGCGGACCGTGCGCACGTGGCCCTCGCGGACCCAGGGTCCTCGGGCTTCCCGATTGACCGGGTCGCACACACAAGAATCTAGTTTGCCATGACCATTGCGGTGTTCGCGACTTGGTGCATTCCTGAGTCCTTTTCAGCGGCACTGACAAGCCCTCGCGAGGCCGTTGCGCGCTTGAGATGAGGCATGATGGATGCGTGAGCAACAGCACAGGACTTCCCCGGCAAACGACGGGTTCCAGGGTGACCAACCACGCACCCGCAGCCCAGGTTGTCCGTGCCCGGATGACAGGCTCCCAACGCCGCTCCCAGCTCATCGAAATTGGCCGGGGCCTCTTCGCCGCCCGCGGCCTGGACGCTACAACCATCGACGAAATCGCAGCCGCCGCAGGCGTGTCCAAGCCCGTGATCTACGAGCACTTCGGCTCGAAGGAAGGCCTCTACACGCAGGTTGTGGAGTTCGAATTCCGGATCCTCCTCGACGCCATCAACGAGTCCCTCGCCGCCGAAGCCAAACCGCGCGTCCTCGTTGAACAGGCGGCCCTTGCCTTGCTCGGCTACATCGAAGAGCGAAGCGACGGCTTCCGGATCCTCATGCGCGACGCCCCGCCCTCCCAACCCGAAGGCGCCTTCTCCACGCTGCTGTCCCACGTGGCGGATCGCGTGGAAAACCTGCTCGCCGACGAATTCTCCCGGCGCGGATTCAGCGCAGCCGACGGCGCCATGTATGCCCAGATGCTCGTGGGCATGGTGGCCATGACCGGCCAATGGTGGTTGGACCACCGCGAGCCCGACAAGCGCGCAGTAGCCGCCCACCTGGTCAACCTGGCATGGAACGGCCTGACGGGCCTGCAAAAAGAGCCGGAGCTGCGGAGCGAGGGCTAGGGCGTCTTTGGCATCGGGATCGTGGTCGCCTTCGCGGCGCAACGGCCCTTTCGCACGTTTCCATGCTCGCGTACACGGCGCAACGGCCCTTCGCCGTCGCTTAGACACGAGGCAAATGGGCACCTGCGGTCGCTGAGCGACCTCCAGTGCCCGATGACTCGCGATGCGCTCCTACCCGAAGGCCCGCAGCACCACTCTTGCCTACGTTCCGTTCGGGCTTCACCCCGACCCGCGCCTCGACTTCCGACGCCCACGTGTCCCGTCGACACGCAAAGTCCCTATCGACACCGGAATCCGCGCATCGGTTTTCTCGATCTTTGCTGCGGGCAAATTTGGGTGTCGGTTCGCTCGTTCGCGACGACCTACCGTCTCAGCGAGCGAGTAGCCGCTTTGCGTTGAAGCGGCGTTCCGAGGGCCCCGAAGCGAGCTTGCGAGCTTTGGGAAGGAACCACCGCGCTAAGCGACGCGGAAGAGTGCCGCCTCCGGCACCCAAGGCAGCCGGCACCCAAGGTGCGCAGGCAGAGGATGCGTGCCCGCCTACTCCCCCAGGATCTCCGCCGCCTCGAGCCATTCGAGCTCCAGGCCTTCTTTTTCTTCGAGGAGTTCCTGCAGTTTGGTGTTCAGTTCGCCGAGGGCGTCGAAGTCGCCGGATTGGGACTTGGCCGCCATTTGGACATGGAGCTTCTCTTCTTGTTGTGCGATCTTGCCCAGCTGCCGGTCGATCCGGTTCAGGTCCTTCCGGGCTTCACGCTTCTCTGCTTCGCTCGGACCGGAGGCGGCCGCACTCGAGCCGCTTGCCGCCGTCGGCCTGGCGCTCCCGCTCGACGCGCCGCCGGTCACCGCACCGCCCGCGAGCGCGGCTTCGCGCAATTCGAGGTACTGGTCCACGCCGCCCGGAAGTCCGCGCAGCTTGCCATCGCCCAAGAGTGCCATTTGCGAATCCGTGACGCGTTCCAGCAGGTAGCGGTCGTGGCTGACAACGACCAGCGTGCCGGGCCAGCCGTCAAGGACGTCTTCGACGGCGGCAAGAGTGTCGGTATCGAGGTCGTTGGTGGGTTCGTCGAGCATCAAGACGTTCGGTTCGCCCACAAGCAGGCGCAAAAGCTGCAGGCGGCGCCGTTCGCCACCGGAAAGGTCGGTGACGGGCGTCCACTGCTTTTCCTTCGTGAACCCGAGCTGCTCCACGAGCTGGCCGGCCGTGAACTCCTTGCCGCCAACGCTAAAGGAGCGTTTCTCACGTTCGATGACCTCGATGACACGAAGGTCGGACACATCGTCGAGCTCCTTCACGTCCTGGCTGAGCACCGCCGTGACAACGGTCTTGCCGCGCTTGACCTTTCCGGAACTCGGCGTGATCTCGCCGTTGAGCAGCCGCAGCAGTGTGGACTTTCCGGCACCGTTGACGCCCACCAGCCCGAGCCGCTGCCCGGGCGCCAAGCGCAAGGTAACGTCGTCGAAGAGCTTCCGGCCGGCGTCGTCGCCCTTGAAATCGAGGGAGACACCTTCAAGGTCCAGCACGTCCTTGCCGAGCCGGGCGGTTGCCATCTTGCTGAGGGCCACCGAGTCGCGCGGATCAGGAACATCGGCGATCAGCTCGTTGGCGGCTTCGATGCGGAACTTCGGCTTCGAGGTTCGCGCCGGGGCGCCCCTGCGAAGCCACGCCAGCTCCTTCTTGACCAGCTGTTGCCGTTTGCTCTCGACGACGGATGCGCTCCGGTCGCGCTCGGCGCGGGCCAACACGTAGGCCGCGTAGCCGCCGTCGAACGGGTCCACCATGGCGTCGTGAACTTCCCACGTCCGGTTGCAGACTTCGTCCAGGAACCAACGGTCGTGCGTCACCACAAGGAACGCGCCCTGGTTGGCCCTCCATCGGGTCTTCAAGTGCCGGGAGAGCCAGGCGACCCCTTCCACGTCGAGGTGGTTGGTGGGCTCGTCGAGCATGATCACGTCGTGGTCCTCGATGAGCAGCTTGGCCAAGGCGACCCTGCGCTTTTGTCCGCCGGAGAGGGCATGCACGTTGGCGTGCCAATCGACGTCGGCCACGAGGCCGCCCATGATCTCGCGGATTTTGGGGTTCGCCGCCCATTCATGGTCGGCTTGGTCGCCGACGATCGCGGCCCCCACGGTGAGGTCGCCGTCGAGCACGTCGGACTGGTCGAGGTAGCCGACATTGACGTCGCCGCGTTTGGTGACGCGGCCGGAATCCGGCGTCGATCGCAATGCCAGCAAGCGCATCAGCGTGGATTTGCCGTCGCCGTTGCGCCCGACCATGCCGATCCTGTCGCCGTCCTCCAAACCAAGGGTTACGCCGTCGAGGATGGTGCGGGTTGCGAACGAAACGGTGAGGTTTTCACCGCCGAGCAGGTGGGCCACTGGGTACTACTTTCTGATGTGAACAGTCAGGGCGACTTGTCAAAGGAGGGTATCGGAGATGATCCGGGCACCGGGAACCGGGCCGTGCACAGCAAGGGCGTTGTGTCCCAGGTGCCGAAGGTCTTCGGCGAGCCCTTCGGCCGCCCGGGGGTTGTGGGCGAGCAAAGCCACGGTGGGGCCGGAACCCGAAACAATCCCGGCGAGGGCACCGCTCGACTCCCCCATCCCGATGGTGTCCCGTAATTGCGGAGACAGCTCGATCGAGGCGCGCTGAAGGTCGTTGACAAGGACTTTGCTCAGGGCGTCGGGATTCCCGTCGCGCAGCGCCTGCAGGATCTTGGCGTCGACCTCGAGCGGTTCGGGGATGTCGAGTCCCTCGGTGTTCCGAAGCCTGTCCAAGGTGTGGAAGACCTCGGGTGTGGAGAGTCCGTAGTCAGCGCAGACCAAAACCCAGTCCATCTGTGCTTTCGCCAGGGCGGGTGAGAGTTCGTCGCCGACGCCAAGCCCGACGGCGGTACCTCCGAGGAGCGAGAACGGCACGTCCGCACCCAACTCGGCGGCAAGGTGGGCCAGTTCTTCACGGGACAAACCACTGTTCCAGAGCGCATCGCAGGCCAGGAGCGTCGCCGCGGCATCGGCCGAGCCGCCGCCCATGCCTCCGGCGACAGGCACGCGCTTGGTGATTTCCAAGTGCACCCCCGTGGCGTTCTCCGAGACATCCCTCATGATGGCGGCAGCCTTGTATGCCAGGTTCCGCTCGTCCAGCGGGATGTCCACACCGTCGAGGTCCAACGTGCTTGAGGGACCGATGCTGACCGTGATCCCGGGCCCCTCAGTGCTCGTGGCGGCTACTTCCTCGTACAGGGATACCGCGAGATACACGCTGGCCACCGAGTGGTAGCCGTCGGGCCGCAAGGGGCCGACGTTGAGGGAAACGTTCACCTTGCCGGGCGCCCGGACGCGGACGGTCCGTGCGACGAAGCGGCCGCGGATCGCACCGCTGATTGCGGGATTCATGCGTCCAGGGGGTGGCGTGCCTCGGCGATCCGGACGAACGCGTTGATATCGAGCACCTCTCCGCGGGCAGTCGGATCAACGCCCGCAGCCACGATGAAACGTTCGGCCTCGGCCGCGCTCCCGGCCCAGGTCGCGAGGGCCGCGCGGAGTGTCTTGCGGCGCTGGGCGAATGCGGCGTCGATGACCGCGAAGACTTGCTCGCGCGTCGCGTGCGTTGCCGGCGGTGTACCGCGGGTGAAGGACACGAGTCCGGAGTGGATCTTCGGCGCCGGCCAGAAGACATTCATGCCGATCACGCCGGCTTTGCGCATGTGGCCGTACCAAGCGGCCTTGACCGAGGGAACTCCGTAGATTTTGGAGCCGGGCCCGGCGGCCAGCCGGTCCGCCACTTCGTCCTGGACCATGACCAGCCCGTGTTGCAGGCTCGGGAAATGCTGGAGCAGGTGCAGGACCACGGGGACCGCCACGTTGTACGGCAGGTTGGCCACGAGGGCCGTGGGCTGTACCGGAAGTTCGGTGATTTTCATGGCGTCGGAGAGGACGAGATGGAAATCGTCCACGGACTCCGGGCGCCACGCGCGCACCGTGTCCGGCAACTTGCCGGCCAGTACGGGATCGATTTCGACGGCGACAACTGTTTTGGCGGCGTCGAGCAGCCCGAGCGTCAACGAACCAAGCCCCGGCCCGACCTCGAGCACGGTTTCGTCGGGATCGATACCGGCGACAGAGACGATCCTCCGGATCGTGTTTCCGTCGATGACGAAGTTCTGGCCCAGAGTCTTTGTCGGGCGGACACCGATTTCCTCGGCGAGCCGTCGGATGTCCGCAGCTCCCAGAAGGGGTGCGACGGCGGCGTGTTCGGAATTCGGTTCAGTCACCTAGGTATCGTATCGTCTGAGCGACTAGCGGGAGCGCCCGCTCCCCATCTTCGGCACGCGAAAAGGCCGGGCCCGAAGATTCCGGACCCGGCCAATTTCATTTCGTTTAGCTGGAAGCTGCCCAGCCACAGCCCCAAGGTCCGAGGCCGCGCTGCGCGTAGACGCGGTTGGCGATGTCAATCTGCTGGGCCTTGCTGGCGGCGGCTGCGTTGGGAGCGTAAGCGCCACCGCCGGAACCGATCCAGGTCTGGATATCGAACTGCAGGCCACCGTAGTAACCGTTGCCGGTGTTGATGGCCCAGTTCCCGCCGGACTCACACTGTGCAATCTTGTCCCACATTGCCTCGTTCGGTGCGCCGGTAGGTCCTGAGGCAACAGCCGCGGCGGGGGCGGGCTTCGGGCGCTCCTTGGTTCCGACCGTCACCTTCGCAGAGACCGGCTTGACGGTGACGTCAGAGGAGACCAAAGACCGGGAAGCTTCGCGACCATCTACCAGGACGAGCTTGAACGTCTTACTGAGCAGTCCGAGGACCCCTTCCTGGGTTACAGTCTTCTGGTCGCTGAACTGAGTGGAGTCTTCCGTGGTGACCGTGTCAAAGGGGACGTTCTCCGTCTCGGTGGCGGTCTTGCTGGTGTCCACCCGGGAAACCTTGATCACCATGTTCTGGACAACGGGAGCCGAGTTGGGCTGCGAAACCCGGTCGTTCGCGCCGAGCGAGACGCCGGCATCGCTGAGGACGGTTCCCACGTCGGCCGCCGTCGTGGTCTTTGAAGAGCTCTGACCGTCGACAATCAGGCTGATCGTCTTGGGGGTAAGGATCGAAATGTAGGATCCGGAGACGGCCAGCTGCGTGTCCTTGGGCTGGGAGACGGCCGATGCGCTCGCGACGCCGAGCTCGGAGACGAGGCCTTCGACGTTCGGGGCCGTGGTGTTGACCGTCCGCTGGGCGCCATCAAGGCTGACCGTTACGGCCTTGGCCAGATTGACGTTGATGATGGAGCCGTTCTGCACCGAGGTGTCCAAGGCCGGGGAAACCCGGTCCTCAGCCTTCAGATCAACCTTGGCTGCCTTGACCACCTGGTCAACGGTATTGCCGAAGGTCTGGACGGAACTCACTTTGCCGTCGACGTTGAGGGTGACTGATTTGTTGTTGCCCGTAAAAGCAACTACTCCCAGCACCAGTGCCAAAAGCACCAGCAGCTGCGCACCGACCTTGACGAAACTGAACTTGCCGCCCGTGGTGAAGAACTTGACCATGTTTGCCCGTAACTTTTGGACCATCCGGGCACGGGGAAAAGCGCACAGGGGCCTCCTGCCGCGGTCCCGGATGCAGGCCGAAGCATGCGTGAGGACTGCAGCGGAGTTGTGCGCCGCCACACTCAATTCAACTGAAAACACCAATTGCGAACGGAGTTAGTTGTCCGAAGGCCTTCCCCGACCCCGGCTACTGGTTACCCACTGTAACCGAAGCGTTATAAAGTGACCAAGATTTTTACATACTGGGTATGCATCGTGAATGCTGCTTAGTCCCAAGATCCGTAGGTGGCGATGGTGTTTTGAGCCAGTTGCGAGCACAGCATCGATAGCTCTGTTCCGGTCACTTCGGCCATGGAACGGACGGTGTACGGCACCATGTAGCTCGCGTTCGGACGGCCACGGTAAGGGTGCGGCGTGAGGAACGGGGAGTCCGTCTCGACGAGCACCAGCTCCGGATCCGCGATGGCCAGCGCGTCCCTCAGATTTGCGGCGTTCTTGAACGTCATAGTGCCCGCAAAGGACATGTACCAGCCGTTCAAATTACAGATCCGTGCGAGTTCTTCATCGCCCGAGAAGCAATGGAACACCACCCGTTCGGGAGCCCCCTCCTCCCGGAGAACCTGGACCACGTCGTCGTGGGCGTCACGGTCGTGGATCTGGAGGGTGAGGTCCAGTCTCTTCGCGATATCGATGTGGCGGCGGAACGAATGGCGCTGGTGCACCAGTCCGTCGCCATGGGTGCGGAAGAAATCAAGCCCGGTTTCACCGATCGCACGGACCCTCGGATGGGCCGCCAACTCCTCGATTTCCGCGAGCGCCGATTCCAGCTCTCCGCGGCCCGCGTAAACGGGGGCATCGTTGGGGTGGATGGCGACAGCTCCAAGGAGCCGCCGGTCCGCTTCAAGCGCCTGGACCGTGAACCGCGATGACTCGAGGTCGCAACCTACCTGCACCGCGCCCTGGACACCTACGGCTTCGGCTGAGTCCAGGGCATCCGCCACCGCGACTTCGAGCAGGCCGTGCCGGAAGTCGAGGTGCGTGTGGTTGTCCATCACGGGGACCGGAAGCGGTTCGGGAGCCGGCGGGTATTCTTTGCGGGAATCGCCGGTTTCAGGCGCGCGGTAGGAAGCCGGCGGGAGGGAATTGCACATGGATCCACCCTATCTTTCCCTGCTGATGCCTTCCTGATCGCTCACGTATTCCTCCCTGATCACCCCTGTATCCCTTCCAGCGGAACATGCCTCTGTCTGCGGCGGCCCTAGGCTGGGTAGTCTGGTACAAAAGGCGGTAAATCCCGGCCAGGGCACCGCGGCCCGGCCGGGGTTCTGTCATGGCTGAGGGGATTGTCCATGGACTCAAAGCGACACGGCACCGTTGATGAAGAGTTGCTACGGGACGAGGCCGTGGTTGCCTTGCCGCCTGAGCGCGAATCCTTCAACGGGCACAAGCCGACGGTCATGGATCCTGAGCAATTCCACGCTGCCAGCGAGAAAATCCTGGCGGCCATCAACAAAGTCATCGACGGCAAAGCCGAGGCCGCCAAGCTTGCCCTCACCGTGCTCCTCGCCCAAGGCCACCTGTTGGTGGAGGACGTGCCGGGTGTCGGCAAGACGCTGCTCGCCAAGACCCTCGCCCGGACTATCGATTGCAAGGTCAGCCGGATCCAGTTCACCCCGGACCTCCTTCCTTCGGACGTCACCGGCGTCTCCATCTACAACCAGTCCTCAAGGCAGTTCGAGTTCCGGATGGGTGCGGTGTTCGCCAACATCGTGATCGGAGACGAAATCAATCGCGCCTCCGCCAAGACGCAGTCCGCCCTCCTCGAGTGCATGGAGGAACACCAAGTGACGGTGGACGGCCATTCGTACCAGCTGGGCGAACCGTTCATGGTTGTCGCGACGCAGAACCCCATCGAAATGGAAGGAACGTACCCGCTGCCGGAGGCGCAGCGGGACCGTTTCATGGCCCGCATCTCGATGGGCTACCCGGACAAGCTCTCCGAGATCGAGATGCTCGAGACGCATCAGGCGGTCTCACCCCTCGCCAAAGTCACGCCGGTGGTCACTTCCGCGGACGTCGCCGCGATGATCGCCACGGTGCAGCAGGTTTACGTTTCGCAGTCCGTCAAGGAATATACGGTTGCCCTGGGCCGGGCCACCCGGGACAGCGCCCGCCTGCGCCTCGGAGCCAGCCCGCGATCCCTCCTGCAACTGCTGCGGGCGGCCAAAGCGACCGCTGCCCTCGACGGAAGGGATTTCGTCCTTCCCGACGACGTCATTTCCGTCGCCGAGTCCGTTCTGGCACACCGCATCATCCTTGACCGCAAGGCCGCGAGTTCCGGTGATACACCACAGAGCATCATCCGGGCCATCCTGGCCTCCCTCCCGGTAAGCCAAGACGCTGGCGCGGAACGCCGCGGCAGCTAGGGAGAGCGAAAGAGGGGGCAGGCATGGCGCTGATCGATCTACTTCCGAAGCATCTGTTCACTACCCGTGGCTGGGGCTTGCTGGCCAGTGGTGTGGGTTTTTTGCTGCTTGCCCAGATCATGGGCAGGCGGGATCTGTTGGCCCTCGGGATCCTGCTGCTAGTGCTGCCGCTGGTATCGCTTGCCGGCGTCCGCATCCTCAAGCCGCGTTTCCAGGTGTTCCGCGAATTCCATCCCTCCTCCGTGGAGACTTCCTCCACGGCCACGGTGCGCTTGGCAGTTGCGCGGACCGGCGCAGCGGCCGGGCCGGTGATCATGGAAGAGCAGTTGCCGCCGCGCTTCGGCGAACCTCCGGCCTTTCGCTTTCCCGCCCGTGCCGCTTCCGGCGGCACCAGCCGCTATGAGTACCACTTGCGCTCCGGCAAGCGCGGCCAGTTCAGGATCGGTCCGGTCACGGCCGAGTTCTGCGATCCCTTCGGATTGTCGCTGCACCGGCACGAGATCGATGACGGCGACATCCTCACCGTGACGCCCGCCGCCGTCGAACTACCCGCCACAGGCCTGGCCGGCGCACGCGGAAACGACGGCGTGACGGCCACGCGGATCCGCGCAAATCCCAGCGACGACGATGTGATGACCCGCGAATACCGGCATGGCGACCCCATGCGGCGCGTCCATTGGGCCGCGACGGCGCGGCACGGCGAACTCATGGTGCGGCAGGAGGAATCCGTCACCACGCCCGAGGCGACCATCATCCTGGACCAGCGCTATTCCGCTTTCGTGTCGGGCTCGGCCGCGGTCTTCGGCCCCGCGCACGAAGACGCATTTGAACTGGTGAGCAGTGAGAACTTCGAATGGGTCGTGACGGCAGCGATGTCGATCAGCGCCCACCTTGCCGATCGCAACTATTCGCTGCGTTTCCTCGATGCCGCCGGACATCCCGCATTTCGCACATCCCGCTCCGCGCCATATCCCGAAACCGAGGAATTCAGCGGTGTGGGAGGCCTGCAATCCATTGCCGAAAGCCTCGCCGCCATCCAGCTCAGCGGCCCACGGCATGTCCACGGCGAGCGCAGGCGCAAAGAAGCCGCCGTCGTCGAGGGTGCCGAGGCGCCCTTCGACGACCATCTCATGGACAAGCTGGCCGCACACCGCCTGCGTGGCCCCGTCCTCGCATTGCTCGGCAACATGCCGCTCTCCGAGGCCCGCGCGTTGGCGCCGGCCGCCGGCTACGGGGCCAACGCTTTTGCCCTGGTGGTCACCGACCACCCGCACCATGTCCAACCCGTCATCGAAGCCCTGAAGCTGGGTGGCTGGCGTGCCGTGGCCGTGAGTTCGAGAACGGACCTTACTGCTGCATGGGCCGGTTTCGATCAAGGAGAGATCCTCGCGGCCGCTGCCGCAGCGATGGACGTCCGGCGTGGCGCGGCGGTGCCACGATGACCACTACCTCCAGGAACGGCCCTCCGGGACCGTCCGCGGGCCCGGAGCCGGCAGGGACAAGTGACCCTGCCTCCAGCGGTCAGGGAAGTGCCCATGGTCAGGGAAGGGCGCCCCGCGCCCGGCGGAAGCCAGGGCCCGGAGCCTACCCTTGGGCAATGTCGGCGGCCATCGCCGTCGCAGTGCTCGGAGCCTCGCTCTCGCTCAACGGGGTTTTCAGGGGTTGGGCCTGGCTGGTTCCCGCCATCACCACGGTGTTTGTCGTCGGATTGACCTTGGCGGTCCTGCGCGCCTTGAGGGTGCACCCTGTGCTCACCACTTTGGGCGGCCTGCTCGCCTTGGTGTTTATCCTCGACTTCACGTTCTTCCGGCCGGAAAGCATCGCGGGCTTCATTCCCTCCGGCGCGACCCTTGACACGCTGGGTCAGTTCCTCAAACGGGCAGGCGAAACCGTGGTCTCGGAGACGGCACCCGTCTCACCGAACGCAGGAATCGTGTTCGTCGCCTGCGCGGCCCTGGGCTTGGTTGCTGTCCTCGTCGACGCCCTGGCGGTCCCGCTCGGCATGCCTGCGACGAGCGGCTTGGGCCTGCTGGTTGTCCTCGTGTTCCCGGCGACCATCAAGCCGCAAGGCGGCGGGCTGCCCGGATTCCTCGCTGCCGCCGTCGGCTTCATCCTGATCCTGGCTTGCAGCCAGTGGTTCGCGCCGGACTCCCGGTTGCAGACGGACAACGCCCATGGCACGGGGCAGCTCAAACGATCCATGGTGATCGGTGGCGTGGCCCTGGCGCTGGGGCTCCTGTTGCCGTTGGCCGTTCCGGGCTTCGAGCGCGGGACGTTTCCGGTCGGTTCGCGGTTGAATCCCTGGGGCGTCTCCAACGGCCTGAACCCCATGATCACGCTTGGCAACAGCCTGCGGAATCCCACCGGCGACGGCAGCATTACCTATGCCACGAGTTCCACGGCCCCGGTCTACTTGCGCTCCGTCACCATCGACAAGTTCGACGGCGATACGTGGGCACCGGACGACCGCGAAGCCTCACGGCGCATTGGGCCGGGCCGGATGGCGCCGGACTACCCGCTCCCGTCCGAGCTGGTGCGCCAAGTGACGGTGGTCGACACCGGGCAATTCACCAGTCCGTACCTGCCGGTCCCCTATGCCCCGACAGCCGTCAACGGTCTGAGCGGACGCTGGTCGTGGGATCCGGCGACTCTCAGCATCCGCGGCGAGGACGGAACCACGAGGAACCAGCAGTACACGGTGTTTTCGGCGCTGCCGGCCCTGACCTCCGTAACGTTGAGCCAGGACAACGCCAAGCCCACGTCCATCTCGCAGGATTTCATCCAGTTGCCAAGCAATGTTCCGGACATTGTGAAGAACACGGCCAAGACAGTGACTGCCGGCGCCAACGGCAACTATGCCAAGGCGATGGCCATCCAGGACTATCTGCGCTCGTCCCAGTTCAGCTACTCCCTGCAGGCTCCGGTGCAGGGCGGTTATGACGGCAACGGCATGTCCGTGCTGGCCGATTTCCTGCAGCAGAAGAGCGGCTATTGCGTCCACTTTGCCTCTGCGATGGCCGTCATGGCACGGCTGGAGGGAATCCCGAGCCGCATCGCCGTCGGCTACGCGCCGGGCCATGCCACAGGGGCCACAGTTGCCGTGGCGGGACAGGAACCGCTGCCGGAGTACCAGGTGGATGCCCGTGACGCCCACGCCTGGCCCGAGCTCTATTTCGAGGGAGTCGGTTGGGTCGCCTTCGAACCAACCCCTTCCCGCGGCGTCGTTCCGCCCTACGCGAGCGAGGCTGCCGCAGCGGGCGGCCCGAGCACGAACCTGCACGACGAAAACCTGACACCGGGTTCCTCGACTCCCGCGCCGAGCACCGCTGCAGTACCCCCCGTTTCGGGTCCGGGAGTCGGATCAGGCACGGCCAGCGGCTCCGCAACCATTCTGTACGTCACCGCGGCCGCGCTACTTCTGGCGGTATTGGCAGCCTCCCCGCGGCTGGTCCGCTCCGGCATCCGGGCTCGGCGCCTGAGGCCGGCACGGGCCAAGCATCCCGGTTCGGGAGGCACAGCCGGCCCGGCCGAGCCCCGGGATGGCCCGGTCCTGGCATGGGCTGAGCTCCAGGACCTCGCCACGGATTTCGGCGTACCGCCCGTGCCCAGCGAAACGCCGCGGCATTTCGCGGCCCGATTGAGCAACTCGGTTGCGCTCGGAGGGCCGGCGGCGGCAGCGTCGCCGTCGGGAGCCGACGACGCCGGCCAGCACGCGCTTGCATCGCTCACCGGAGACTTCGAACGGCAGCGTTATGGTCCCCCGGCGGGCATCCCGGCGAATACTACAGCGGAGGAAGCGAACCCGGCCGGGGACCGGATCACGGCTGTCCGGGCCGCGTTCCGGCGCAACGCCTCCTGGTTCGCGGTCTTCCGCGCGGACTGGTTCCCGCCGTCCTTGATGTCCCGTTGGTTCCAGCTCTTGTGGTCACCTTTCCGCTGGCTGGGTGGCATTTCCGCGGCCGTAGCCCGCCGCTCGGCAGCATCCGTGCAGAGACTGTTCGAAGCCATCCGCTGGCGGCGCTGACCCAACTAACTCGCAGTAGATGTCGTTATGAGCCCCGAAAACGACATTAACTGCCAGCTACTTGGGCTTGGAACGGCAAAGGCAGGGCACCGGAACCCAAAGGTTCAGTGCCCTGCCTTCATTCAACGGCAGTTCCCCGTTGCGAGAGGTCTGCCGAAGGCCTTGCTAGTCGGCGTAAGGATCCGCGATGCCGACGTACTGCGTGGTGAGGTATTCCTCGATGCCTTCGAAACCGCCTTCACGGCCCAAGCCGGACTGCTTCACGCCACCGAAAGGTGCTGCGGCGTTCGAGATGACGCCGGCGTTAAGGCCGAGCATGCCGGTCTCGATCCTTTCGCTGACGCGGAGGCCCCGGTTCAGGTCCTTGGTGTAGACATAGGCAACCAGGCCGTATTCGGTGTTGTTGGCCAGCTTGATGGCTTCGTCTTCGCTCTTGAACGTGATGATCGGGGCCACCGGTCCGAAGATTTCTTCCTTCAGGATGCGGGCGTCCGCGGACACGTTCTTGAGCACGGTGGGCTGGTAGAAGTAGCCCGGGCCGTCCACCGGGGCACCGCCGGTGACGGCGATCGCGCCGTTGGCAACGGCGTCGGACACGAGGGCATGCACGCCGTTGCGGGCCTTGCCGTCGATCAGCGGGCCGACCGTGGAGTCCGGCTCGGTACCGCGCGCGGTGTTCAGCGCGGCGATCTTGGCAGCGAACTTATCGGCGAAGGCGTCGGCGATGGAGTCGTGCACAATGAAGCGGTTGGCTGCGGTGCAGGCCTCGCCCATGTTGCGCATCTTGGCCGCGACGGCGCCTTCGACGGCCTTGTCCAGGTCGGCGTCCTCGAAGACCACGAACGGTGCGTTGCCGCCCAGTTCCATGGAGCTGCGCAGGACCTTGTCCGCGGCTTCGCGCATGAGGGACTGCCCGACGGCGGTGGAACCTGTGAAGGAGATCTTGCGCAGGCGGTCGTCCTTGATGAGGGGCCCGGTGACTGCGCCTGCCGTGGAGGTCTGGATGACGTTGAGCACGCCTGCGGGGAGGCCGGCTTCCTGCATGACCTGCGCGAAGAGCAGGCTGGTCAGCGGGGTCAGGTTGGCGGGCTTGAGCACCATGGTGCAGCCGGCGGCAACCGCGGGGGCAATCTTGCGGGTAGCCATGGCCAGCGGGAAGTTCCACGGGGTGATCAGCAGGCAGGGACCAACCGGCTTCTTCTGGACCAGGATGCGGTTCTTGCCGTCCGGGGCCGCGGAGTAGCGGCCGCTGACGCGGACGGCTTCTTCGGAGAACCAGCGCAGGAACTCGGCTCCATAAGCGACTTCGCCGCGGGCTTCAGCCAAGGGCTTGCCCATTTCCAGGGTCATCAGCAGCGCGAAGTCTTCGGCGCGTGCCGTGACCAGCTCGAACGCGCGGCGCAGGATTTCACCACGCTCGCGGGGAGCGGTACGGGCCCAGGAGGCCTGGGCGGCCGCAGCAGCGTCCAGCGCCGCGGCGCCGTCCTCCGCCCCGGCGTCGGAGATGCTCACAAGCACCTTGCCCGTGGCGGGATCCTCGACGTCGAACGTCTTGCCGGATGCCGCAGGCAGCCACTGGCCGTTGATGAGCAGCCCCGTGGGAACGGAGGCGAGAAGTTCGCTTTCGCGATCGGCGGTAACAGTCACAGTGACTCCTTCGTCAGTCGGCGCACCGTTGTAGAGATGCACCAACACTTGATTTTTGTGGAATTACTGTCACGGTACTGCCCGGCGCGAAGCAGTGTCTACGCCTTCGCGCACTGCCGCGGGAGCAAGAGTTTGTGCAGTTGCACAGCCTCAGCTTGGGCGGAAGCTACCGCGCCGCGAGCGCGGCACCCATGCGCCGCGAGCACTGCCTTAACGCGCCGCGAGCACTGCAGAGTACAGCTCGCGCTTGCTGATGCGGGCCTCCTCGGCCACCGCGGCTACCGCTTCCTTGAGCCTGATGCCCTTGGCAATAAGGTCATTGACCGCGGCAACATGGTCTTCGGGCTTGCCCGGCGCCTGTTCTGGGGCGCCGGCCACGACGACGGCAATCTCGCCGCGGACTTCGTTGTTTTCAGCCCACTCGAGCAGTTCGCGGACGGTTCCCCGGATGACTTCCTCGTAGGTCTTCGTCAACTCGCGGCACACGGCGATGCGGCGGTCCGAACCGAACCGCTCGTGAAGGGCACGGAGCATTGGCTCGAGCCGGTGCGGTGCCTCGAAGAACACCATGGTCCGGCGTTCGTTGCCGAGGTCCGCAAGCCGGGAGCTGCGTTCGCCGGCTTTGCGGGGAAGGAATCCCTCGAAACAGAACCGGTCCGTGGGCAGCCCCGATAGCGCGAGGGCCGTCAAGACGGCGGACGGGCCGGGGAAAGCTGTGACGAACAGCCCTGCTGCCACGGCTCCCTCCACGAGGCGGAAGCCGGGGTCGGACACTGCGGGCATTCCGGCGTCGCTCACCATGATGATGGTCTTGCCCGCCCGTACGTGATCCAGCAGCTCCTCGGTCTTGGCGGCCTCGTTGTGCTCGTGGTAGCTGATGACCCGGCCGGACACGGTGATGCCGAGTGACTGGACCAAACGATGCAGGCGCCGGGTGTCCTCTGCGGCGACGATGTCTGCCGTCTGCAACAACTCGATGAGCCGGCTGGAGGCATCGCCCACGTTGCCGATGGGAGTGGCGGCCAGCACTATCCGGCCCACGCCGTCGGGCAGGGCGGGCAGCGCCTGTACACCAAGGGACTCCGCCGAGTCGGGAACGGTGGTTTCATCCGGGGAGCTCAGCTGTTCAGTCACCCAACAAGCCTAATGCCCCGGCTACCGCTTCAGGGAGCTACCGGCGGCAAAAGGTAGCATGGGCTGAGTGACCGATACCTCCGTGCGCCCCGCCCCGCAAACCTGGTTAATACGGCCCCGGGAGGCTTTCACGGCCGAGGCCCTGCGGACGCGGCTCATTGGCAGCATCCAAAGCTGGCGGGATTATCCGCCGTCCTTGAGGCTGTGGTTCTGGCTGATCCCCACTATCACTGCCGTGATCGGCGGGATCCTACGTTTTGTCCGCCTCGACGCACCGCACAGCCTCGTCTTCGATGAGACCTACTACGTCAAGGATGCCTACTCGCTCCTGGTCAGCGGATACGAGCGGAGCTGGCCGGACAAGGCCAACGATGCCTTCAATGCAGGCAACCCCAACGTCCTCCTCAACTCCCCCGAGTACGTGGTGCATCCCCCCGTAGGGAAATGGATGATCGCGTTCGGGATGTGGCTCTTTGGCTCGGACAATTCCTTCGGCTGGAGGTTTTCCGCGGCCCTGACGGGCACCCTCTCCATCGCCTTGATCGCCCTGATCGCCCTGAAGCTGTTCCGTTCCCACATCCTGGGCGCGGCTGCTGGGCTGTTGCTCGCCGTCGACGGCCACCACTTGGTCATGTCGCGGACGTCGCTGCTGGACATCTTCCTGATGTTTTGGCTGCTCGCAGCCTTTGGCGCCCTGCTGATGGATCGCGACGACGGACGGCGACGGCTGGCGGCACGGCTTGCCGCGCTGGCAGACGCCTCCAAGGACGGCCGGCCGACGGCGTTGCACCTCGCCTCGGGGCCGTGGCTCGGATTCCGCTGGTGGCGGCTGGCGGCCGGTGTGTGCCTCGGCTTGGCGGTCGGAACCAAGTGGTCGGCACTGTTCTTCGTCGTCGCTTTCGGCCTGTTGACCGTGTTCTGGGACATGAGCGCGCGGCGTATCGCGGGCATCCGGAGTTGGCCCAGCGCCGGAATCATCAAGGACGGCATTCCGGCGTTCTTCACCATGATCCCGGTGGCCGGAGCCGTGTACCTGTCGACGTGGACCGGCTGGTTCCTTTCCAAGGACGCCTACTATCGCCACTGGGCGGACACGAATCCCTCCGATACATGGGGATGGATTCCCGGGCCGCTGCGTTCCTTGGCGTACTACCACATGGAGGCGTACAACTTCCATCAAGGCCTCAGCTCGCCCCATCCGTATTCGGCGAGCCCGTGGACCTGGCTCGTCATGGGGCGGCCCACATCGTTCTACTATGAGTCCCCCAAGCAGGGAACCCCCGGCTGCGATCTGCCCAACTGCACTTCGGCGATCCTGTCCGTCGGCAACCCGGTGATCTGGTGGGGTGCCACGATTGCGCTTTTCGTGGTGTTGTTCTGGTGGGCGGGCCGGCGCGACTGGCGGGCCGGGGCCATCCTGGCCGGCGTCGCCGCCGGGTATCTGCCGTGGTTCATGTATCCGGAGCGCACCATGTTCTACTTCTACGCGCTTTCCTTCGAGCCTTTCCTCGTGCTGGCTCTCGTCTATGGATTGGGACTGGTGCTCGGCAAAAGCGGGGCTCCTCCGTGGCGCCGCCGCTCCGGCCTGTACGTGGTTGGCCTTGTGGTGGTCCTTGCCGTGCTGTTGTCGGCGTTCTTCTATCCGGTGTGGACGGCAGAAGTGATCAGCTACCAGGAGTGGCGCATGCGCATGTGGATGCCGTCCTGGATCTAAGGGTCTGCCCGGATGGTCAGGACGGCACGCACACAAAGAAGCGGCCCGCCCGGGATATTCCGGGCGGGCCGCTTCTTCGTTCTTGCGGCGGTGCTACTTCTCCGGCGTGCCGGCCTCCGCGCGGATCTCCGGGTCGGTATCCACACTGTCGTCCGCAGAGGCTTCGTTCTTGGCAGAGAGTCCGCGACGACGGCGGGTAGGCCACGTGAAGATGAGGGTCAGCAGGGCCGTGATGAAGACCAAGGCGCCGATCGCAATTCCGGAGTCCATCCAGTACTGTCCCGGGAACAAGCGGATCAACGTGTCGTCGAGTGCAAAGGTCCAGGTGCCGTTGGCGAAGAAGATGTGGTGGAAGTCCGTGAAGAACTGCTGCCAGCCCAGTGCCGCAAGCGTGCCCAGTCCCAGGATGAGGACCAAGGTGACGATCGAACCGGCAAAGAGTCCGCGGCGGATGCCGCCCGTGCTTCGTTTGCGCAGATAGATCATCGCGATGATGCCAATGATGATCATGAGGGCGCCGGCGCCGAATGCGGAGAGCATCACCGTCTTGACATCGGCCATGTGGGAAACTTCGCCCTCCTTGAACAGCTTCTCGCCGTTATGGTTGACAAGCTCGCCCAAGTAGCGCGGCCCGGACCAGTTACTGAGATAGTCCAGGGCATAGGAACCATACGTCATCCGGTCATCGGCATTGAAGCCATAGCCGTCTCCGGGGAAGCCCGGCCGGTAATACTCCACCCACAGGAACAGCGGGCTCGCGACGGCGCGGATTGCCAGCACCAGGAGGACCACCGGGTAGAAGGCGGCGAGCAGGACCTGGAAAATGCGGGGCGCCAGAGGCTTGGTTTTGGCGGCCTGCTCCCGCTCGTGGTTGCGGCGTTCCACCTCGGCTTCCGGCGGGCGGACCTGAAGGGCCGACGTCGGCAGAGGCTCTGCGAAGAGGGCCGGTTCCGGCCCGGCCTCCGCAGCCTCAGCGGCTTTGCGGTCTGCCCGGCTCTCCGGCTGTTGTGCTGCGACGGGCCGCTCAGCGAGAGGCCGTGCAGCTTCGCCTGCAACTGCGCCTGACGCGGACCCAGCTCCCTGTTTGCCTTCTTCTGGCACGCGCTTCGCCGAAGAGTCCCGGGCTCCGTCAGCGGCCCCTGCCGGGCGTACATCAGCGGCCGCGGACTTGGGGGCGGGCTTCATCCATTCGAAGGCCGGCTCGTCGCCGTCGTCGTGGATATCCGCGTCCGGGTCTTTGGGGATCGGGCTCTTCTCGGTCACTTGGATTCACTTCCGTAGGATTCACATGCCGGAGCAGGAACGGTCCGCTGGCAATCTTCTCTGCCTTCGAGCCTACCGTCAGCCCTCGCGGAGAGACGATGAGCCACCCCGGCGAACGTCGGATTGCGGCCGGACCCGGGTGCCGTCAGGCGGCAATCTCCCGGTAACCGGCGTCGTTTGCGTCAAGGTCGCCAGTGGCGCCGGCACGGAATGCCCGCCCGCCCAGCACCAAGGCATAGACCCAGTATGCCGCGAGAACGAGCGAACCGATCAGGATCTTGGCCCACACGGGAAGCGGGCTCGGCGTCACAAACGCCTCGACGAGTCCGGAAACGAACAGGACAAGCACCAGGCCGAGGGCCACCGTGATCAGGGAACGCCCTTCTTCCGCGACTGCCTGCATTCTGCGCCGCGGGCCCGGGGAAACCATTGCCCAGAAAATGCGGAGGCCGCCCGCGGAGGCAATGAAGACGGCCGTCAACTCCATGAGGCCGTGCGGGAGGATGTAGCTGAAAAATACGTCCATCTTGCCGGTGGCGGCAAACACGCCCGCTGCGACTCCCAGGCCCTGTGCATTCGCGAACAGCGTGTAGGGCACCCAGAAACCGGTGATGCCCAAGGCCACGGCTTGCGCCCCTATCCAGGCATTGTTGGTCCAGACGGCGCCGGCAAAGGACGCAGCGGGGTTCTCGGAGTAGTAGCCGACGAAGTCATGGTCGACGTATTGCTTCACGGCAGTGCTGCTTCCGAGGGCCCTCAAGGCGTCCGCAGACGTTCCGATCCAGAGGGCGTAGGCGCCGGCCACAAGGCAGAAGAAAACCCCGCACCAGACCGTGAGCCAGCGCAAGCGGTAGAACGCGGCGGGCAGGGACACCACGAAAAAGCGGGCGAGGTCTTCCATGAAATTCGACCGCGCCCCGGTGAAGCGGGTACGGGCCTGGGCGAGGGCCGCCGACAAAGAGGCGGAGAGTGCGCTCTCCGGGGCCACGGACCTGATGAGGGACAGGTGTGATGACACCACTTGATACAAACGCAGAAGCTCGTCGGCTTCACCACCGTCAAGGCGCCGTTTGTGCGCGAGCTCGTGCAAGCGGGACCATTTTGTCCCGTTCACGACAGAGAAGGCATCCATGTCCACGGCTCCACCCTAGTCCCAACCCTCCCCAAACAGTCCCACATACAAGCAGACCCCTCCTCCGCATCCGTGGCCGCGGTTAGACTCGATCCAGCGGGAGCCGTCCGGTCCTGCAGACGTCGTGGCAATGCTTGGGGGCGGGCTTGAGTTCGATCATTACCGGCGAGGCCGTGGTCCTTGAACTGCGGCCGGCATCGTTCGGGGCGAGGGCACTTGGGCTCATGCTCGACGTCGTGGCTCACGTTGTATTGCTGTTGGGCCTGTTGTTCCTGCTCGGTATGGCGGCACCCCATGTGGACGTGGCCGCGGGCCGCGCGATGGCCTTGTCCAGCGTGGTGCTGTGCCTCGTGGTGGTCCCCGTGGCGGTGGAAACGCTGAGCCGCGGCCGCTCGCTGGGCAAGCTGGCTACCGGGCTCCGGATTGTGCGCGACGACGGCGGATCCATCCGTTTCCGGCACGCGGTGATCCGCGGGTTGATCGGCTTCCTGGAGATCTACGCGACGTTCGGCGGATTGGCCATTGCCGTGGCACTGTTCAACGACAAGTCGAAGAGGCTCGGAGACGTTGTGGCCGGAACCTATTCGCTCAGGCAGCGCGTTCCCGCTGAACCCAAAATCCTCCCCTATGCCCCTCCGTACCTGCAGGCGTGGGTGGGACTCGCGGATATCGGCAGGGTTCCGGACGGGATGGCGCGGCGGGCATCACAGTTCGTCCAGCAGGCCTGGCGGATGGCGTCGGACTCGCGCGCCCGCATGGCCGCGGCCCTCGCGAGCGAATTGGCGGCTTACGTCGCCCCATCGCCGCCGCCCGGAACGACGCCGGAAGACTACCTGCACGCGGTTTTGGGCGAGCGGCGAAACCGGGACCTGGAACGGCTGCGCCGCGCAGAACAACGCAGCGCCGTTGTCGGCGATCGACTCAACAGGCTTCCGTTCACGCGCTAGCCAAGCGCGCGGCACGCAGGGTGAGCAACGCCGTCGGGCATAACTGCGGCTAGTCCCGGCAGCGCTCAGCGCTTCGCGTAGCCGGCCCAGGCGATGTTCCAGTCGCCGAAGCCTTCTAGCGGTTCCACGGCGGGGGCGCCGGTGTTCAGCACCTGCACCACGTCCCCCGTACGCATGTTGTTGAAGAACCACGCGGCATCGGCCGGGAGCAAGCCAACACAGCCATGCGAGACGTTGTACGCGCCGACGGCTCCGTAAGCCGATGGAAGCGCCTGGTGAACGTAGACCCCTGAGTTCGTGAGCCGGTTGGCGTGCTCGACGACGAGCGGTGCGTAGTAGCCTTTGTCACCCGGTTTGAGGCCGATGCTGCCCGCGTTGAACTTGGAGTGGCGCTCCTGCTCCATGATCACGGCGTAGCCGGTGGGCGAGAGCCAATCCGGGCTGCCGAGGGTCACGGGAGCGGTCTTGACGAGCGCGCCGTCGAAATACACGTTCATGGTCTTGGTAGCGTCGTCCACCACCGCTATCCGCTGCGGGCCGGTCGTGAACGTGGCCAAGACGTCCGAGTTGCCGATCATTCCGTTGCCGAAATCCCGGCCGAACAGAGGCATATCCACTGTGACGCTCGTGTTGGCTGCCCAGAAGGTCTCCGGGCGGATACGAACTTTCCGGTCCGAGTACCAGCGCCAGGCCACCTTCTGGGCCGAGGAAACACTGATCTTCACGGCCTGTTCCATGGCGGCTTTGTCCGCCACGGGCTCGCTGAAGTTGATTTCGATGGGCTGGCCCGAACCCATGCTGGCACCGTCGTTGGGAAACACCATGGCGTTGGCCTCGTTGGGCGTGGAAACCGTGGTGAAGGATTGGGTCTTCCGGGTTTCCCGGCCCGCGCCGTCAACAACGGTGAAGCCAAAACGGTACTCAGTGTTGAACCCCAAAGGATCCAGCGTGGACCAGGTGCTGCCGTCGGCACTGATGGCTCCCTTGACAGCCTTGCCGCCCGTGGCCGGGACAAGTTCAATGTCCTTCAGCGTGCCGTGCACGGCCTTCACGGATGGCCCGACGGCGGGATTCACTTCGCGGGCACCGTCAAGGGGCGTAATTCCCAGTTCCACTGCCTTGACGACGGCGGACCCCAGTCCGACATCCGTGCGTTGCGGCGATCCCGCTTCTGATTCGACCACCGTTTGCAGCCAATTCGGGGCGGTCGCAACGCCGATTCCTCCGGCCGCAACAGCGGCACACATCCCCATGATTCCGAGAATTTTCCCGGCTTTGCGCTTCCTTTGCGACGCCACAGCAACTCCACATCCCCCGGCAGAAAGCCAGCCCCCAAGACTGACCCGCCAAGTCTACCGGTGGTACTGGTGCGTCCCGGACAGTGCCGAAAGGCGCGCCCTGCCAGCTGGCGTGTTGCTCAATTGGCGTATTGGGCCCAAGGGATGTTCCAGTCGCCAAAGCCGTCGTCGAAATTGGCGTAGTCACCCTGGGTATTGACCACCTGGACGACGTCTCCGGTTGTCATGTTGTCGAACACCCATTTCGCACCGTCGGGTCCTAGTCCGATGCAGCCGTGGGAGAGGTTCGTGACACCGATGTACGGCAGGGCAGAGTCGGTGGCCTGGTGGATGAACTCGCCGCTGGGCGTCAGGCGCGTGGCGTAGTTGACGTCAAGCTGTCCGTAGTAAGCCGGATCCCCCGGCTTGAGGCCGATGGTCGAGGCGTCCATGTGCTCTACCCGGTACTTTTCCATGAGCACCAAGTAGCCGCGCGCGGAAGGGAACCTGGTGTCGCCCATGGTGTCCGGCCACTCGCCCACTTGCTGATCGTTGACACTTACCGTGAACGTGTGGGCAACCGCGTCGGCCACCGCCACCTTCTTATCGCCGATCCTGAAGGTGTTCGTCTTGTTGAAGTTGCCGATCTGGCCGTTGCCGAAGTCCACCCCGAACAGCTTGAGGTCCACGGTGACGGTGCTGTTCGCCGCCCAGAAGTTCTCCGGACGGTAACGCACCATGGTGTCGCTGAACCAGTGGAAGGCCCCGACCTGGCCCGACGTGGAGGTCACCTTGATGGCCTTCTCGACGGCGGCTTTGTTGACCACGGGTTCACTGAACGTGAGCTGCAGCGGCTGCGCCACGCCTACCTTCGCCCCGTCCAGGGGGTACATGGCGGCGTCGGCCTCGTTCTGCGTGGAAACCGTCGTGAAGGATCCAGTCTTCGACGTTAGGCGTCCGGCCGCATCCGCAACGGTGTAATTGAAGGTGTAGGAGGAGTTGAACTCGAGGGGCGTGGATGCGGTCCAGCTCAGTCCGTCCGGGGTCAACGCACCATCAACGGTCTTCCCTTGGGCGCTCGTCAGGGAGACCCTGTCCAGGGTTCCATCCTTGACGCTGATCGTAACGGGCGCAGCCGGGTTCACCTGTTTGGCCCCGCTCGCAGGCGAGGCAACAACGGTGGCAGGCTTCACGACGGGCAGCACTGCTGCCGCCTCGCCGCGTTCACCTGATGATCCCTCGGACTCGATTGCTGCGCTGGCCGCATGCGGGGCCACTGCGGCGAACGTGCCGCTGAGCGCGGCAATGAGGCAGACAACCACGATCCAGGCGACCTTGCGGAACCGGCTTCGCCTCGTCGGCGTCGTGTCCAAGTGCGTCCTGTCCAAGTGTCGGGCACTGCCGCTGTCCTGCTCAACGTCGAAGAGCCGCGCAGCGTCCACATGCTCGAAAGTGTCCGCTTGCTCGCCGTCGGGATTAAGACCCATTCCTGTTTTCTCCAAAACTCACGCCCCCAAAAGACTCACGCCCCACAGCCGCATCCTAAACGGTGCGGCTTGATATTGGCTGGGAGCCCGCTTCGGCGCGCCCCAGCCGGTGTACTCAGTACCGGTAGTGTTCCGGCTTGTACGGCCCGGCAACGTCAAGGTCCAGGTATTCCGCCTGTTCCTTGCTGAGCTCGGTTAGTTCCACGCCCAAAGCATCCAGGTGCAGGCGGGCGACCTTCTCATCGAGGATCTTGGGCAGCACGTAGACCTGGTTCGAGTATTCGCGCTCGGCCTCCGGCTGGTCCTTCTTGGTCCACAGCTCGATCTGGGCGATCGTCTGGTTCGCGAAGGAGTTGCTCATGACGAACGAGGGGTGGCCGGTCGCGTTGCCCAGGTTCAGGAGGCGGCCCTCGGACAGCACGATGATCGATCGCTCTTCGCGGCCGTCGGCCGCGGGGAACACCCACTCGTGCACCTGCGGCTTGATTTCCACCTTCTGGACGCCGGGGACCTTTGCCAGTCCGGCCATGTCGATCTCGTTGTCGAAGTGGCCGATGTTGCCCACGATCGCCTTATTCTTCATGCGGAGCATGTCGGAGGCCATGATGACGTCCTTGTTGCCGGTGGTCGTGATGAAGATGTCGCCCTGCTCCAAGACCGAATCCAGCTTGGCCACCTGATAGCCGTCCATGGCTGCCTGGAGTGCGCAGATGGGGTCGATCTCCGTCACGATCACGCGCGAACCCTGGCCGCGGAGCGCCTCAGCGGCGCCCTTGCCGACGTCGCCATAGCCGCAGACTACGGCGACCTTGCCGCCCATGAGGACATCGGTGGCGCGGTTGAGGCCGTCCGGCAGGGAGTGGCGGATGCCGTACTTGTTGTCGAATTTGCTCTTGGTCACCGAGTCGTTGACGTTGATGGCCGGGAACAGGAGCTTGCCCTGTTCGGCGAGCTGGTAGAGACGGTGCACGCCCGTGGTGGTTTCCTCGCTCACGCCACGGATGCCGGCCGCGATGCGGGTCCACTTCTTCGGGTCGGCGGCAAGGCTCTTCCTCAACACGTCCAGGACGAGTGCATACTCTTCGGGATCGCTTTCCGTGGCGGTCGGCACCGCGCCTGCGGCTTCGAATTCGACGCCCTTGTGGACCAGCAGCGTTGCGTCGCCGCCGTCGTCGAGGATCATGTTGGGGCCCAACTCAGGATTGGCGTCCGCGCCCGGCCAGCTAAGGATCTGCTCCGCCGTCCACCAGTATTCGTCGAGGGTCTCGCCCTTCCAGGCGAACACGGGAACACCCTGGGGATCCTCGACGGTTCCCTTGCCGACCACGACCGCGGCAGCGGCCTCGTCCTGCGTAGAGAAGATGTTGCAGGAGGCCCAGCGGACCTCGGCGCCGAGGGCTGTCAGCGTCTCGATGAGCACCGCGGTCTGCACCGTCATATGCAGGGATCCCGCAATGCGTGCGCCCTTGAGCGGCTGGCTCGGACCGAACTCGGCGCGCAACGACATGAGGCCAGGCATTTCGTGCTCGGCCAGGCGAATCTGGTGGCGCCCGGCTTCAGCCAGGGAGATGTCTGCAACCTTGTAGTCGAAAGTCATGGAAGTCCTTTGGAAGTACCGGATGGTCGAGTCAGGGGGGGCTCAGGCGTGGCGGGGGCCGTCGTGTTGGCCTGCGTCGTGCTGGTCTGAGGCCGCGGCGTTGGCGGCTGCCAGCAGGTCCGGGGGCAGCAGCAAGGGGATTCCGTCCTGGATGGCATAGCGGAGCTTCTCACCCGAGGCGGCAGCGGCCATCGTGACAAGTTCCTCGCCGTCCTGCTCCAGCGGGGACCCGGTGACAGGGCACCGCAGGATGGACAACAATTCAGGACTGACCTTTGGCATGGTTGAAGCTCCCTGGATGGCATCTCGCGGACGCCGCTGTGGACAGATATGGCAGCTTCCAGAGTACAACCCGGCGGCGCAGCGCACGGTGTCACAAAGCTTGTCACACCGGGAGCGGCGACACATAAGGCGACACACAGGGCAGTACACAAGGGCAACGGACGCGCAGTGACTGTCGTCGAGGGGTCAGGAAGGATCGCGCAGGATGCGCAGGTGGCGCCTGGTTCCCTCCGCAGGGGCCGGTCCGTCAAAGGGAGCGCGGACTGCGCGTTGTTCCGGCGCGGCCGGCGCCGACGCGGCTTCACGCACGGCGTTCGCCAAGGCAAGGAGATCGTCCGGCCCGGGCTGAGGCGGTGAGGACGGCATGGCGAGCCGCATGACTTCCCAGCCCCGCGGCACAGTCAGCGATTCGGCATGCTGCGCGCACAGATCGTAGGAATGCGGCTCGGCATATGTCGCCAGCGGACCCAGCACCGCCGTGGACTCCGCGTAAACGTACGTCAAAGTAGCCACCGCGGATTGGCGGCAGGCTGATCTGGAACACTGACGAATTGCACCCACAACATCCCAGATTAGCCGCACTTCCCCGCGACGCGGTGCATTGCCCCTTTGCGCGCATTATGTCGCGTTGGCGGAATCACGGGTCTAAAGTCGATATATGCAGTCACAGCACCACGTTCCGGGCTTCACAGTCCAATTGTCCGACACCGGGGACAGCCAGGAAACGACGACGACGGGCACATCCGCACGCGGCTTCAGGGAGCGCCGCAGGAACCGCCACGGCCGGGGGTTGCGCGGGGAAATCATCCTTCCCAACCTTCCCGGCTACCGGACGCGTGCCGAAAGGTTCGACGACCTCGTGCTCGATTCCGCCGAACGGCTGCAGGACATGTGGGGCAAACGGCTCGACGGCGTGGCGTTCGCCGTCGACGAGATCCCGCCGAACCTTGAGCAACTGGTGGCAGAGGGAACCGCGGCGCCGCTAGGCTCATACACCCCGGCAGCCCACGGCGCAGGACCCGTCATCACCATCTATCGGCGCGTCGTCGAACACACCACCGGCGGCCGCGAGGACCTCCAGGACCTGGTGCACGACGTCGTCGTCGAGTACACCGCCGAGATGCTCGGAGTCCCGCCGGAGACCCTGGACCCCGTTTACCGCCGTCGTTATCAGTAGCCGAGCGTGACCTGTACTTTTTCGTGGCCCGCAGCGCCATCCTGGATGGTCAGGACCGAAACGCCGGGTTGATCGCCCTGGCCGAGGACAAGCGCGCCATACGCAGCGTCCCCTGACGCCGACACGATGTAGCCCGAGACCGCGGCGCCGTCGGACTTATCCGGAACGCCGATGACCGCGGTGGTCCCCCCGGCGATGTCGACCGTTTGGGTCTTGTGTACCTTGCCGTCAGAGGTGACCGGCGTGTAGCTGACCGTGGCCCGGCCCGCCGGCACGCCGAAGCTGAGGAAGCGGGTTCCGCCTTGGGGCACCGCCATCACATGCTGGCTACCCAAGCGGACTGCTGCCGGAGACCAGGCGAAATCAACGGGATCCTCGGCCTTGAGCCCCCGCGTTACCCGGGAGGACGCTGCGAAGGAAACATCCGAAGTAGCGCTGACGGTATACATGCCGGCCGGGACGCCCGTGAGCGGCACTTCGGTAACCGAACCCGCTTTGGCGGTCACCGCTCCCCCGCCGGGCAAGGCGCGCTGGCCGTTCGGCCCGAACAAACGCACGTCCACGACGGCGTCCACCGGACCGGGGACGGTGATCTGCAAGGCCGGAACGACGTCGCCAAAACCGGGCTTGTCGGCGAGTGACTTCACGGCTGCCGGGTCCTGGACATCCACCCCGGTCATGACCTGGGCATCGGCGGCGCCGGCACCGGGAGTAATGAGCTCGACACCACCGGCCGTGAGGCCCCGGAGGACGCTCTGCTGGATGGTTGCCGCGACGGGGCCGCCGCTGCTGCGCAGATGCACCGAGAGCTGACCCTCGTTCGGGGCCAGTCCGGCCAAGTTGATGGATCGGGTGGCTCCAGGCGAAACCAGCAAGCCACGGCTGTCCGGGGCTTGGATCTGTCCATGGGCACCGAACAGCTCGAGATTCACGGTAGCCGGTGTGCCCGAGGCATTGCTGATGTTCAAGACCGCCGTTCGGCCCAGTGCGGTGTTTGCTCCCAGGAGCCATGCATCGTTGATCGGCTGCTGGCAGGGTGCCGCCGCCAGCCCGCGGAGGTCGCCGTCGCCCGCGGTGTAGCTCATCAAGCCCGCCACCGCGGCCTTCTGGCCACTGATGGGATCGGCGCCTACCACGGTGACGTCGCCCGCGGGCCTCTGGGCCACGACGCCGGCGTTCAGCACGGGAGGCCCCGACGCCGGGGCTTGGGCGGCAGCCGGAGGCTTGGCAATGTCGGCGATCGCGGAGCCCCCGAGCGAGGCGAGGTTGCTCCCCGGAACGGATCCGGAGGCGTCGCTGAGCACCACCGCATCCAGGAAGCTCTTTGCCGAACGCGAAACCGGGCTGAACTGGCTGTCGGTGCCCGCGGCGGTTCCTTCTGCAAGACGGGGAGGCGCCGGGCACACTGCGGTTGTCCTGCCCGCCGGGACATCCGCAAGGGACATGTCCAGCGTTTTGCTTCCCGACGGGGACGGCAGGATGGATGCTGCCGACACCATTCCGGCCCCTGCAGCGAGGAGCAACGTCGCGGAAAGAGCTCCCAACACAACGGCTTTGTTCTTGTTCCGGCCTTTGTTCTGGTTCTGGGCTTTGCGCTGGCCGCGCTTCCCTGACCCCGCTCTGAGCTCGGGTGCCGGGCCTTGGTTGTCAGACACTGCTGTACTCCTTACGGAGGGAGTTTTGTTCCTTCAGGAGGCCGGCTTTCGGCCTGCGGGCAGGCATGGGGATGGCCAGCAGGACGGTCAAGCCAATCACTACGCCCTTCAGAATGCTGAGCCAAGGCTCCCACACTGTGGTGTAGCGGATCTCGATCTGGCCGCCTGTAGACGGCAGGGTGAAAGCTTGGGCCCATCCGGACGTCGTCGGGCTCAGTTGGCGGCCATCCAACCAAGCGCCCCAACCGGTGTCTGCCCGCTCAGCGAGCACTACCAGGCGTCCGTCCCCGCCCGCCGGGATGTCGCCGGCGGCAGAGGTTCCGAGGGAGGGCAAGAGGGCAACTACGGCACCCTTGGCATCCACCACCCTGACGCGGTGTGCCGTCTCGGCGTCGGCTGCTGCGGCTTGGTTGAGCGGCGTGACCCTCCAGAGCCACCCGGAATCGGTTTTTCCCACGGCCACCAGGCCGGGGACGGAATCGATCCTGTTGGCCGTCAGCTGGGCAGCGGTGTCGGCTGACTTGAGAACCACGAATCCAGCACCGAGTTGCTCAAGGCCTGGCCGGGGATCGACGCCTGTTCCCGCGACAATCGTCGCTACGGCGTTCCGGATGGACGCGGTAGCGTCGTCGTCGGCCGCGAGGCGTTCCTGTCCGGGTGAACCCACGATGGAACGGCCCGCGGCGACAGTGGAGAGCGAGTCCAATGTCGTCCCGGCGCCGCGCATGAGGGATGACGTGTAGCCACCGTTCTCACCGGCGGTGATGACCAGCGTACGGGTCTGTTCCGGCCCTTGGCCGTGGTCGACGGCGGTGGCCGGCAAGGTGCCCGGTCCTGAGGGCTGGACCAGGCGCGGCGTGCCAAGCGCGCCGCTGGCCGAAGGCGAGGTGTCTGCGCTGGCCAGGACATTCTGGGTTGCCCACAGGCCCATGCTGGCCAGGGGTCCGGCAAGGAGGAGAAGCGTTGCTACAGCGGAGACGATTCGCACTGCCGCACGCTGGACCGGGCGGCCATCCTCTGCCTTGGCTTTCAGCTGGAGGAGGTTATCGGCGCCGATCAACGCCGCTCCCAGGAACGCGAACCCGGCGGCGGAAACTGCCGGCCCCGTGAAGGGTGCGACGAGCAGGTTGCCATCGACACCAGTTGCCACGTGTCCGGCGAGCCATGCCCAGGCGAGGAGCAAAAGGGCCCCGGCCCAGAGGAAACGCGTGACGCGCGACCGCCTTCCGGGCACAAAGAGTGCGGCAATTGCCAGGAGCAGGACCGGGGCACCGAGCAGCAGGGCAAGCGCCAGCGCCCACGGAATACCCGACGGGCCGAATAGTGCCAAGCCGGCCAATCCGCCGTTGACGTCGAATTTCAAGGGTTGGCCAAGCAATTGCTGCCACAACGGTGCGGCTTCGAACCCCAGCGGGAGGCCTGGATCGGCCAGCAGGGTGCGGGGCCGTTCAAGGACCGAGAGGACGTACGGTGCAAAAAGCGCGGCGCTCGGAAGGAGTGACCACCAAATGGTCCGCCCGCGCCGCCCCAGGGCGATGCCGCAAAAAGCAATGAGGACTGCAAAGGGAGGCAGCAGGGACGGCGCAGAGGCCGTCACCAAAGCCAGCGCCAGGCCGGCCGCGGCAGCAGCCGTCCACGATGGAGTGCCGTTGACGCCCGGCTTGCCCATCAACGGCTTGGCTGCGGCGTAGCCGGATGGCTGGATCCGATGGTGATTCAGTTGTCGGTCCAACGCAGTGTCCCGCCCCAGGGCCGATCCAGTGGCCCGGAAGAGGGCCAGCACCAGCAGCGGCATCGCCACGTGGGCCAGGAGGGCTCCGGCCCTTCCTTGGTTCAAGGCGACTTGAAGAGCCGGCGCTCCGGCCCAGATCAGCGCGGCAATGAAACGGTAGCGGCGCAGCGTGGTCATCGCGCCCGCGGCAAACCAGGCGCCCAGGCCGGACAGCGGCATGGCCAGCAACAACAGCCACACGATGGCTGTGCCGGAGGCGCCTCCTCCGAGCAATGACACGAGCCACAGGATGTAGGCGAAGGGATCCCCGTGTCCGGGCAAGCCCGCACCCAGGCCGATCCACCACGTGGACGCGGACCGCCAGATGTCGCCTGCGGCGGACAACGGCAAGAGGCCTCCGCCCGTCACCCCGCTTGCCCCCAGGAGCCCTAACAGCCCCACGATGGAAGCAGCCAGCGCAACAAATCCAGCGGCCACCGCGCCCGTGCCGATCCAACCCCGCTCATTCGTCGCGAGGGCCACGAAATCGTCGCCGGCGTCGCCGCTCGGTTCCGGAGCCAGCGAATCCGTCTCCTGGAATTCGTCTGCGCCAATCGCCTCGACGAGGGACCGGCGGTGGGCCCAAACCTCGCGGCGCGGAGTCTGCAGACCCTTGACCATTGACCGTGGCACGCGTCGCGTCCGTGCCGCGTTCAGCCTGGAGCGCCGAATCGCTCCGGGACGGCCGAGCGCCGCAACGGTGGCGCCGAGCTGGGAAATGCCGTGACCGGGCTCTTTGACCAGGATGCTCAAGATGAGCCTGACCATGCTCCCGAGCAACGCGCCGAACGCGTGCAGCGGAACCTTCCACGGCGAAGCATGGGTGAGCCTCAAATGGACTTGGCTCTTGCGTGCGGCCGCAGGTGTCGCCAGGCTGTGGGGACGGTGCTCCACATGGAACATGCGCGCCGCTGGAACCAACACGACCCTGTTGCCCGCAAGCCAGTTGCGCCAGCAGAAATCGACGTCGTCTCCCACGCCCGGAAGCGCGGCGTCGAAGCCGCCCAGCTGCTCCCAGGCATCGCGGCGGATCAGCATGCCTGCGGAATTCACCGCGAAAGTGTCCGTGCGCCCGTCGTACTGTCCCTGGTCGAGTTCGTCGGCTTCAATGAGCGTCAGCCGTTCGGCCCATCGGCTCGTGGACAGGCCGGCGTCGATGAGCCTGCGTTCCGCATTCCAGGCCAACTGCTTGCAGCCGGCGACAGTGACCGAAGGGGCGCGCTCGACCGCCTGGAGCAGCTCGGCGAGTGCATCCGGAGCGGGAGCGGCGTCGTCGTGCAACAACCAGATCCACTCCACGGCTCCTGGCTCCTGCGAAGGTGGCGCCGAGCGGGCCAGGCCGGCCATGACGGCCGCACCGAAACCCACTTTGTGTTCGCCCGTGCTGGTGACATTGGCCTTGCCGAGGGCCCGCTGCAGCAATGCGGCGGACTTGTCGCGGGAGCCCGTATCAATGCCAATGGCGACATCTGCCGGACGCGTCTGGTCCAGCAGAGCCGCCAGGGTTCTGGGGAGATAGTTACCGCCGTCATGCGAGACGACGACGGCGGTAACGTGTACTGCCTTGAGAATCAGACCGCTCGCTTCCTCAGCCTGCGGCGTTCACGCTCGGAGAGCCCGCCCCAGATACCAAAACGTTCATCGTTGGCGAGTGCGTATTCAAGGCACTGCGAACGGACATTGCACGCACCGCAAACCTTTTTGGCATCCCGGGTGGAGCCGCCCTTCTCGGGGAAGAACGCCTCCGGGTCCGTCTGGGCGCACAAGGCGTCCGTCTGCCAGCCAAGTTCGCCTTCGTCGTCGAAGTCCCCCTGGCGCGGAAGCCCGATCCATACCGGCTGTGCCGGGTTGTCGAGCGGACGGCGCAGCTCCATGGGAGGATCGTCGAGATCGTCCTCCGGATCTGCCGGCGCGCCTCCCACAAGAGCCTCGTGGGCAGCAAGAAAGGCTGTTGCCTCGTCTTCCAGCGACTCCCGAGTGGTCTCTATATAGCGGTCCGCCGCCTGCGGATCTGCCGGGTCAACATACCAATCCCCCGGAACTTCGCGCGACCGGTACTTCACCGACGCATATTCCGCGACGACTGCATCTTCCTGGATACGCAACGCTTGCCCCATGGCGTCCCTCCTGATGTGTGCAGCTGCTGCCGTGCTCATTCGGTACTCGGTTATGTACCCGATACTCCCGCAGCGGCGTTCGATATCTAATTACACGTGTGTAACTACCGTGCCGTCAAGCCACGCCGGGATAATAATCAACTTTCCGTACTAACTACCGTCACGCCACGCCCGCGATTTTTTCGCACCATCCGAGCGCCTCCGCGGAAAAACGGAAGCTTCGCATCAATTAAGATGTATTTTCATTGAATTTCAGGGAAATCACTTGGCTCCCGGGGCCCGCGCTGTCGCCGCACCTTGGCCCCCGTGTGGTGCAATTCACACGTCCCGGCGCCGGGTAGGGCGCCCCGTGGCAAGATGTAGCCATGAGCACCCCCGCGATGAACCTGATGGCAGCCCTGCGTTCCGGACACGCCACATCCCCCCGCCTGACCTGGTACGGGCCGGACGCCGAACGGGTGGAGCTCTCAGGGAGGGTCCTCGACAATTGGGTGGCCAAGACCAGCAACCTGCTCCAGGACGAGTTCGACGCCGAACCGGGCATGAGCCTTCGCCTGGATCTACCGGCCCACTGGAAGTCCCTCGTGTGGGCGCTGGCCGGGTGGCAGCTGGGGATGGAGCTGGTGCTCGACGGCGGCAGCGCCGACCTGCTTGTCACGGACACCCCCGACGTCGGTGCCGGAGCCGGCTTCGACGCCGTCGTCGCCGTACCGCTCGCGGCACTCGCGATGCGCTGGCCGGGAGAGCTGCCGGTCGGCGTCGTCGACTACGCGGCTGAGGTGCGCTCCCACGGCGACGTGTTCATGGCGCACGCCGAACCGGACGCGGCAATGCCGGCCCTGCGCCGCCTCGAAACCGGACACTCGCACGGGGAGTTGCTGGACGGATTCGCCAAGGAACACGACGCGGGCGTGCGCCTGCTGGTACGCGCGGCCGACGGTTTGGAGTCGGCCCTCGCCGACGCACTGGGTGCGTGGAACAAAGACGGTTCAGTTGTCCTCGTGCACCAGGACGTTGACGTCACCCAGCACCTGCTGGACAACGAGCGCGTCAGCGGCGCTTGACCGCGTCTTCGCCTTCATCGGAGTCAGCCGCGGTGCTAGCGGCATGCATGGCCTTGGCCTTGGCCTTGTGGTGGGCTTCGATGATCTCGTGGTCATGCGAGAAGGCCGGCTCTTCGTCGAGTTCCTTGTTGAACACCAGGAAGCGGTAAGCGAAGAATCGCACTACGGTGGCGACGAGGATGCCGACGATTCCGGCAGCGAACAGGACGTTCTTGTCCTGGATGTTCATGCCGTATTTGGCGATGGCGGTCAGGCCTGTGGAGATTCCGATGCCAATGCCGTTGATGATGATGAACATGACGAACTCGCGCACCACGTTCGCCTGGCGGCGGTGGCGGAATGTCCAGAAGCGGTTGGCGATCCAAGAGAACACGGTGGCCACGGTGGCGCCGACGAAACGGGCCTTGGCCTCACTGTCCGTCATCGGGCCGTGCATGAGATAGTAGGTCAAGCCGTTATCTATGACGAACGCAACACCGCCTACAGCGCCGAACTTCGCTACTTCGCGCCAAAAAAGCGAGGCGAGCCCGCGGATGCGATCTGCAAGTGAGTTGATCATGACCCTCCATGGCCGTTGTTCTAGGGGGCCGATGGGCCGAAGGCTCCATTTTAGCTCCGATTCCTTGGAGCTTGCCGAATTAATCCGCGCCGGCGGCCTCGATCCGGGTTCCCAATGACCCGGGTGCGAGCAGAATCTGGGAACCGGCTGCTGGTTCGGTAGGCTGAACCTTGTGACTTTTCCTGTAATTGGCGTGGTGGGCGGCGGACAGCTCGCACGAATGATGGCCCCGGCCGCAACTGCTCTCGGCTTTGAACTCCGGGTCCTTGCCGAAGGTGAGGGCGTTTCCGCAGTCCAGGCCGTGGCAACGGCTCCCATAGGCGACTACAAGGACCTCGCCGCCCTTCTGGAGTTCTCGGAGGGCTTGGACGTCATGACCTTCGACCACGAGCACGTCCCCACCGAGCACCTCAGGGCCCTGATCGAGGCCGGAGTCAACGTCCAGCCCGGCCCCGATGCCTTGGTGCACGCGCAGGACAAACTCGTGATGCGCGCCGCGATCGACCGCTTGGGGCTCCCCAATCCGGCGTGGGCGGCCGTCCACGGCGTCGAAGACCTGATCGCTTTCGGCGAGCAGACCGGCTGGCCGATTGTCTTGAAGACCCCCCGCGGGGGCTATGACGGCAAGGGCGTGCGCATCGTCCATTCCGCCGAGGACGCACGCACCACCACGGACTGGTTCGAAGCCATGAGCCCGCTATTGGCCGAAGAGAAGGTTGACTTCAGCCGCGAGCTTTCCGCGCTCGTCGCAAGGACCCCCGACGGCGAATCCCGCGCCTGGCCGGTAGTCCACACCGTCCAGGTGGACGGAGTCTGCGACGAAGTGATTGCGCCGGCCCAGGACATTCCCGTGGAAGTCGCTGCGGCAGCCGAAGAGGCAGCGCTGCGAATCGCCAATGAACTCGGAGTCACGGGCGTCATGGCTGCGGAGCTCTTCGAAACGCCCGGCGTCGGAGTCGGGTTCCTCGTCAACGAACTCGCCATGCGGCCGCACAACACCGGCCACTGGACGCAGGACGGCTCCGTCACGAGCCAGTTCGAACAGCATTTGCGCGCAGTCCTCAACCTCCCGCTGGGTGCCACCGATGCCCTGGGCGCGGTGGTGGTCATGAAGAACTTCCTGGGCGGCGACAACCAGGATCTCTACAGCGCCTACCCCAAGGCCCTCGCCTACGAACCTGCTGCAAAGGTCCACTGCTACGGCAAGTCCGTGCGGGCCGGCCGCAAGATCGGGCACGTCAACCTCGTCGGCAACTCGACCGCGGACGTCGACTCCATCCGACGCCGGGCCACCGTAGTGGCCGACATCATCCGCGACGGCCGCATGCCGGCCGAGACCACCTCAGAGGAGACCGCATGAGCGCAGGAAACATGGATGCCGGAAACGCGGGCGCGGCGAACGCCGCGCCGATCGTAGGCCTCGTCATGGGCTCCGACTCCGACTGGCCTGTCATGGAAGCCGCGGCGGACGCCCTGGCCGAATTCGGCATCCCCTTCGAAGCCGACGTCGTCTCTGCCCACCGCATGCCCACGGAAATGATCCGTTACGGCCAGAACGCCCATGAGCGCGGCATCCGCGTCATCATCGCGGGAGCAGGCGGCGCCGCCCACTTGCCGGGCATGCTCGCCTCTGTCACCCCGCTGCCCGTCATCGGCGTCCCGGTACCGCTGAAAACCTTGGATGGCATGGATTCCTTGCTGTCCATCGTGCAGATGCCCGCCGGCGTTCCCGTGGCCACGGTTTCCATCGGCGGCGCACGCAACGCCGGCCTCCTGGCAGTGCGCATACTGGCGTCCGGAACTGACGAGCTGGCCGTCCGGCTTCGTGGCGAGCTGCTCGAATTCGCCCGGGAGCTGAACAACACCGCTACCGAAAAAGGGGCCAGGCTCCGCGACAAGGTCGCCGAAGTCTTCTCCACCGCGAACGTCTCCGCCCGCAGCAGCCGCTAAGAGCCCGGAGCTGCCGCTAGAAGGTCATCCCCGGCAACCCCGAATGAACCCTCCGCAATGACAAGGATCCCCTGCCGTGTACCAGCTTGAGAATGTTCTCCGCCCCTATGCATGGGGATCGACGACGGCGATCGCCGCTCTGCTGGGAAGGCCCGCCTCGGGTGGTCCGGAGGCAGAGTTGTGGATCGGAGCGCACCCGGACTCGCCGTCCGTGGCCACCCGTCCGGATGGGTCTTCCGTCGCCTTGGACGCCCTGATCAACGTGGATCCCGTGCACTTCCTGGGTGAAACGAGCGTGGCTGAATTCGGTCCCCGCTTGCCGTTCCTCACCAAGCTCCTTGCAGCCGACAAGCCCCTGTCATTGCAGGTCCACCCTCGCCTGCAGCAGGCCAGGGACGGCTTCGCGAAGGAAAATGCCGCGGGTATGGCAGCGGACGCACCGGAGCGCAACTATCGCGATGACAACCACAAGCCGGAGATGATCTTCGCGCTGACCCCGTTTCACGCCCTCTGCGGTTTCCGTCCCGCGGCCGATTCGCAGCGTGTCTTCGAGCACCTCGCGTCCCTCCTGGACCTTGCCGCCGTCGACGTTCCTGATGTCATCACCGGAGTTATCGCGGACCTTTCCGGGTCCGATGAGCCCTCGGCACTCAAAGCTGCGTTCACCCGGCTGATTACCGGCGGGGATGCCGTCTCCGCCGCGACGGATCAGGTGGTTTCCATCCTGAAATCGGGCGCGCCGATGGGTCAGCACGCTGCGGAGCTCTCCACCTTGGTGGACATCAACAGTGAGTTCCCGGGCGATCCCGGTGTTCTGATTTCCTTGCTCTTGAATCTTGTCTTCCTGTCCCCGGGCGAATCGGTGTACCTGCCGGGCGGAAACGTCCACGCCTACCTGAAAGGCCTCGGCGTGGAGGTGATGGCGGCTTCGGACAACGTGCTCCGTGGCGGGCTCACCCCTAAGCACGTCGATGTCCCCGAGCTCCTGAAGACCATCGAATTCGCTTCCCTCGGCGTACCGCGAATCGAACCCAGGACCTCCGGATTCGGCCAGGATCTCTATGTGCCGCCCTTCAAGGAATTCCAACTCCAGCGCATCGAGTTGGCTCCCGGAGCGGAACCCGTGCCGATGGCCCAGGCCGGTCCCGCCGTCGTCGTCGTGGTTTCGGGTTCCGTGGTGCTCGACTCCCCCAAGAGCGAGCTCGCCGTGGAGCGCGGCGGGAGTGCATTCATCCCGGCATCCGAAGAGCCCGTCATGGTGCACCCGATTGCCGGCGCAACGGGAACCAGCGTCGCCTTTGCCGTCACAACAGGCTTGGGGAACTAGAGCGTGGAGTACTTCCTGCAGACGTCCGCATGGGCGTCCTTCCAGCGATCCCTCGGCCGTACCGTGCACGAGGAGTCCGGCCCGGGCTGGAGTTTCCTCGCTGTGGAGGAAAAGAACCCCGCGGGCAAGGTCATTTACACGCCTTACGGACCCGTGGCCGATTCGTTGGAGGCCTTCGACGAAGCTGTAGCCGCACTTGTGGCGATCGCGCGCCAGAGCCGGGCGGTGTTTGTCCGGATGGAACCGGTCACCGCCGGGTTCGAAGCCACCGAAGCCGGTGCGATCCTGCGGGCACGCGGCCTGCAGCCGGCGCCGTCAAACCAGCAGCCGGAATTGAGCTGGATTGTGGATCTGGGCGGCGATTTCAAGGACGTCCTCGCGGGCATGAAACCCACCAACCGGAACCTGTACCGCAACATCCACAAGAAGGGTGTCACCTTCCGGTCCTCGCAGGATCCTGAAGAGATCTCAGTGCTTCTCAACTTCCTGCACATGACTGCCGCACGCAACGGCTTCAAGCCCCAGAGCGACGACTACCTCGGCTCGGTGGCCCGCTCCCTCATGCCCGCCGGTGCCGCCACCCTGTTCATCGCCGAACTCGAGGGCGAACCCATTGCCGCTGCCCTGGCGTACGACTCCGTCGACACGCGCACCTACGCCCACGCGGCGCTCGATGACACGCACCGCAAGCTCAGCGCGGGCATTCCATTGCTCGTGACGCTGATGGCGGACGCAAAGGACAAAGGGCTCAAGCACGTCGACCTGTGGGGCGTGGCCCCGGAGGACGAGCCTGACCACAAGTGGGCCGGATTCACCGCCTTCAAGAAGTCCTTCGGCGGCCGCGAAATAGCCTACCCAGGCACGTGGGACCTTCCCGTCAACAAGCTCCGCTACGGCGCCTACCAAGTGGCCCGGAAGCTGCGCGAAAAGCTCCGCTGACTAAGCGCGAACAGGCAGCAGATGACCTCAAAATCCGATTTTGCGGGCATCTGCTGCCAACTCGCGGCCTCCCCGCAGCGCCCGCCGGACTTTTTCCACCACTTCCGGCCGGGGCCCGAGCAAATCCTCATGGTGGACCCGGACTTCGCGCCAACCCAGCCGTTCCGTCAACGCCTGGCGCCTGATGTCCCGCTGGTACTGCTCAGCATCCCCATGGTGCCGCCCGTCGTATTGGAGGGCGACCCGCTCCTTGAGGTAAGCGGCATCGGGCCACACAGCGGGAGCGCCCCACTCGTTGAGGATGACGTGGTTCAGCGCGGGTTCATGCAACCCTGCATGCAGCAATATGAGGCGCATTTGCGTTTCCTGCGGCGAATCCGCGCCGACTCGAACCAGATCCAGGGCCAGCCGGGCCTTGCGGACGCCTCGCATACCGGGATGGGCTGAGACCATCGCCTTCAATTCCTCAATGGTCGCCAAGGCCTCGCGCGGCCTGGGATGGTTTTCCCCGTGCTCGACGACGATCGAGTCGCCTGCCGCCACAATGTCGTCGATACTCATCATTTGGGCCAAGTCGAGCCACGTCCGGGCAGGCGAGCTGAGCCGGACGCCGTCGAGCACTACCACTTCACCGGGTTTGAACGTGAATTGGTGCCCAACAACATTCCGCCTCCGCGGTTTCCACCTCTCGCCCGGGCGAGCCAGGTGGACCCGCGCGGCGGAGCCATGGCTCAGGCAACATTCGGGGTCGAGCTCTATATGGCCCCGCAAGTGTTCCGCGACCGTTCCCGTGCTGTGCAACGGCAGGCGCAGTCCCCGCGACAACGTGACAATGCCGTCGCGGACCTTTCTCCCAGTTAGCCCGACGGAAGTCTGCGGGCACGCAAAAGGGCGGTGGGATCGTGACAGCGGCGTCAGAATCGACGAGGAACGAGGAGATAGCCGCCGAGCGATCGTGCCGCCCTTTTGCACTAAGCCAGGGGTTACTTGCGGGCGTAGCCCTCCCACTTGCTGGCCTGGTGCTCGCCGTCGACGAAGCGGATGGTGCCGGACTTGGAGCGCATCACGATGGACTGGGTCAGGACCTTGTCCTTCGAGTAGCGCACGCCCCTGAGGAGGTCGCCGTCGGTGATGCCGGTGGCTGCGAAGTAGCAGTTATCGCTCGTGACGAGGTCGTTCGTCGAGAGGACGCGCTCGAGGTCGTGTCCGGCGTCGATGGCCTTCTGCTTCTCGTCGTCGCTCGTGGGCCACAAGCGACCCTGGATGACGCCGCCGAGGGACTTGATGGCACACGCTGCAACGATGCCTTCCGGGGTGCCGCCGATGCCCATCAGGGCGTCGACGCCGGTGCCGGAACGTGCGGCCGCAATGGCGCCTGCAACGTCGCCATCCATGATGAACTTGGTGCGGGCACCGGCTTCGCGGATTTCCTCCACCAACGGACGGTGGCGGTCGCGGTCGAGGATCATGACGTTGAGCTGGTTGACCTTGACGCCCTTGGCCTTGGCGATCAGGTGCAGGTTCTGCTTCACCGGCAGGCGCAGGTCCACCATGTCGGCGGCTTCGGGACCCGTGACGAGCTTCTCCATGTAGAACACGGCTGAGGGATCGAACATGGTGCCGCGTTCGGCAACTGCCAGTACGGCCAGGGCGTTGTTGATGCCCAGGGCAGTCAGTCGGGTTCCATCAATGGGGTCGACGGCGACGTCGCACTCGGGTCCGGTGCCGTCACCGACGTGCTCGCCGTTGAAGAGCATCGGTGCTTCGTCCTTTTCACCCTCGCCAATGACAACGACGCCGTTGAAATGGACGGTGTGGAGGAAGGAGCGCATGGCGTCAACGGCGGCGCCGTCTGCCTTGTTCTTGTCGCCGAATCCAACCCAGTGGCCGCCTGCAATCGCGGCGGCTTCGGTAACCCGGACAAGTTCGAGGGCCAGGTTGCGGTCCGGCTCATCGGTCCCGACGGCGAGCGCCGGCGAAATCGTGGAATACTTCTGGGACATTGGCGCTGGAGACACGTGAACCTCTTCTTCGATGACGCGATTCGTGGGACCAGGAATGGCTGGGCTTGGCGGCCTGAATGATTCCTCTACAAGAGATCATAGTCGGGGCGGGGCGCCGCGGTCATGGGATGACCAACTCCCGGAACGCCCCTTGCGCGGACCGGCCGATGTGTATTAGCCGCTTGGATAGGAGACTATTGAAGCGTGAGTGAAACGCAAGACAAAGCAATTGCCGCCGCCCCCTCCGGCAGCGAAGGCGCGGGCGCAGCTGGTGCCGGCGACGCCGGTCAGCCTGCGGTCAAGCCCGTAATCGCGGCCAAAGCAGCCAAAAGGGCCAACGCCTCGGTCATTGGCATGCTCATTGCGCTGCTCCTCTGCGTGTTGGCGTTCCTGCCGATCGTGCTCATGAATCCGGCGCCAAAGAGCAACGGTTACAAGCCCAACGTGGATGTGGCCGCAACCGCAGCCAACGCGAAAGATGTGGCGGGTTTCACACCCGTGGCGCCGGTTACCGGCGACACATTTAGTCCGAACTACGCTCGCTGGGTATCCGGGACCGGCGACGGCGTACCCACATGGGAAGTCGGATACGTCACTCCCAAGCAGGCGTTCATCGGAATTGTCCAGACCCGCAAGGCCAATCCGACCTGGATTTTCCAGCAGGCCGGCAGCGCTCCGGTGACAGGCACACGCAGCGCCGGCGGCCACGACTGGGAGCTCCATGACACGGCCAAGGGCAACCGCAGCATGGTCCTGAACTACCGCGGCACCACCATCATCCTGAGCGGCAGCGCAGGACTGGACGAGTTCTCCACATTGGCCGCAGCCGTGGTCAAGGCAATGGACGCAGCTCCCGTCGCTTCCGCGGACGCAAGCACGAAGCCGGGCGACACAGTTTCACAGCCTGCCACCGCTAAGCCGTAAAGTAGCGCCGTGGCTACCTATCTGACTCCTGCCCTTGCCTGGCGCCGTCTGCGCGAAGGAAACGAACGCTTTGTCGCCGGGGAATCCTTGCACCCCAACCAGGACGCCTCCCGCCGGAACTCCCTTGTTGAGGACCAGCATCCATTTGCCGTGATCTTCGGGTGTTCGGATTCCCGCCTGGCCGCTGAGATCATCTTTGACCTCGGCCTCGGCGATGCCTTCGTGGTCCGCACGGCCGGGCAGGTGATTGACGACGCCGTCCTCGGCTCGCTTGAATACAGCATCTCCGAACTGCATGTCCCACTCATCGTGATCCTTGGCCACGACAGCTGCGGCGCAGTGACCGCGACCAAGAGCGCAGTGGAGACCGGTGAAATGCCCGCGGGTTTCATCCGTTCCCTCGTGGAACGCATCACGCCCTCCGTCCTCACCGCAATGCGCAACGAGCAGACGGACGTCAACGAGATGGTCGTGGAACACGTCAAGCAGACGGCCCGCCGCCTCGCCGACAGTTCCCGTGTGATTTCCGCCGCGATCGACGACGGCCGGGCCGCCGTCGTCGGGCTTTCCTACAAACTGGACGAAGGCCGCGCGGCGCTTGTTTCCGGGATCGGCAAGCTCTAGGCCGGATGCCGGGCCGCCCCCGAAGGGGCGGCACACAACGGCCGTAGCTTTGCTCCGCCGGTTTTCGGTCAAGCGGCTGCTCGCCATAAGCTAGCCCCATGACTTCCACTCAAGAATCCAACACGGCCGAGTTCCGTATTGAACATGACACGATGGGCGAAGTTCGCGTTCCTGTGAACGCCCTGTACCGCGCCCAGACGCAGCGCGCTGTGGAGAACTTCCCGATCTCCGGCAAGACGCTTGAGCGCGCACACATCGAGGCCTTGGCCCGCGTCAAGAAGGCCGCGGCGCTGGCGAACGCTGAATTGGGAGTGCTCGACGGCGAGCTCGCCGAGGCGATTGCCAACGCTGCCGATGAGGTTGCCGCCGGAAAGTACGACGGCGATTTCCCCATCGACGTCTTCCAGACCGGTTCGGGTACATCGTCCAACATGAACACCAACGAGGTCATCGCCGAGCTGGCAACGCGCGCCCTCACGGCCGCCGGGAGCGACAAGGTTGTCCACCCGAACGACCACGTCAACGCTTCGCAGTCCTCCAACGATGTCTTCCCGACATCGGTCCACGTCGCCGCGACGTCGGCCCTGATCAACGACCTGATCCCGGCCCTCGAGTACCTGGCTGCTTCCCTGGACCGCAAGGCCGTGGAGTTCAAGGACGTCGTCAAGTCCGGGCGCACCCACCTCATGGACGCCACTCCGGTGACCTTGGGCCAGGAGTTCGGCGGCTACGCCGCGCAGGTCCGCTACGGCGTCGAGCGCATCAACGCCGCCCTCCCCCGCGTCGCCGAGGTCCCCCTGGGCGGAACCGCGGTCGGCACCGGCATCAATACCCCGGAAGGCTTCCCGGAGCGCGTCATCGAGCTCCTCGCGGCCGACACCGGCCTGCCGCTGACCGAGGCGCGCGACCACTTCGAAGCCCAGGCCAACCGCGACGGCCTCATCGAGGGCTCCAGCCAGCTGCGCAACATCGCCATTTCCTTCATGAAGATCAACAACGATCTCCGCTGGATGGGCTCCGGCCCCAACACGGGACTCGGCGAGATCTCCATCCCGGACCTCCAGCCGGGTTCGTCGATCATGCCCGGCAAGGTCAACCCGGTCATCTGCGAAGCATCGATCATGGTCTGCGCCCAGGTCATCGGCAACGACACCACCATCGCCTGGTCCGGTACCAACGGCGCCTTCGAGCTTAATGTCGGTATCCCCGTCATGGCTGCCAACCTGCTCGAATCCATCCGGCTTCTGGCCAACACCAGCCGCGTCATGGCCGACAAGATGATCGACGGCATCACGGCCAACGTGGAGCGCGCCCGCTTCCTGGCCGAGGCTTCCCCGTCCATCGTGACCCCGCTGAACAAGTTCATCGGTTACGAAGCGGCAGCAAAGATCGCCAAGAAGGCCGTTGCCGAGGGTTTGACCATCCGCGAAGCCGTGATCTCCCTTGGTTACCTCGAGCGCGGCGAACTGACCGAAGAGCAGCTCGACAAGGCCCTCGACGTCACCACCATGACCCGCCCGGCCCACAAGGCCTAGTCTCCCTCCAGCCCCGCTGGCCAGCCCGACGGCGGCCGGCGCCTTCCCCACGGAAGGCGCCGGCCGCCGTCGTCGTTTCCGCCCATTCAAATTTTCTTGCACTTTTGCTAGGAAAGTGCAAAACTTTACTTTGTGGAAAATAGTGCAACTAACGATGGCGGACTCCGGGAGCGCAAGCGCGCACAGACCCGCGCGGCGATCACCGCCGTCGCACGGTCTTTGACGGCCCAGCGCGGGCTCAGCGGCTTCACCGTCGAGGAAGCCTGCGAAGAGGCCGGAATATCGCGGCGGACGTTCTTCAACTACTTCCACACCAAGGAAGACGCGGTGATCGGCTCGTTCTCCGACGAGCTTCCCGAAGAGGCGCTGGAGGCCTTCAGCCGAAACCCCGCCCGTGCCACCGGCACGATCTCCGACTCGCTGCTGTCCGCACTGCGCCACTTCACCCTGGCGGTCCTTGAGCGGTCCACCGTCAGCCCCTCGGAGATCCGCCAGCTCATCGCAGCCGTCACAGCCGAGCCCCAGCTCCTGGGCCGGTTGACCCGCGAAGGCGAAGTCCGCGAGCGCCATTTCGCCGAACTCATCGCCGCGCGGGAAGGCCTCACCGCAGACCACCCCGAGATCATCATGGCCGCCGCGGTTTTCGGCGCCGTCACCAAGAAGACGAGCCAACAGTTCTTTTCCGAAGAGAACACCCGGCCCTACCGCGAATTGCTGGATCAGAACCTGAACGCGGCGCGCGCGCTCTTCGCCCAACCACTGGACACCAACCCCGTCGAACCCCAGAAGGACCAACCGTGAGTACCACTCTCAAGACCAAAGCGGCCGCACCGCTGCTCTTGACCCAGAGAAGGATCTGGATCATTTTCTCGGCGCTCATCGCCGGAATGCTGCTCTCCAGCCTGGACCAGACCATCGTGTCCACGGCCATGCCCACTATCGTCGGCAAGCTCGGCGGCGTGGAGAACCAGGCCTGGATCACCACGGCCTACTTGCTCGCCACCACCATCGTCATGCCGATCTATGGCAAGTTCGGTGACATCCTGGGCCGGAGGAACCTGTTCCTGGTTGCCATCGGTTTGTTCACCGTAGCTTCCATCGGTTGTGCCTTCGCCACCGACTTCTGGGGCTTCGTGATCTTCCGCGCCATCCAGGGCCTGGGCGGCGGCGGACTGATGATCCTGTCGCAGGCCATCATCGCGGACATCGTGCCTGCCAAGGAACGCGGCAAGTACATGGGCCCCCTTGGTGCCATCTTCGGCCTCTCCGCCGTGGCCGGTCCGCTTCTTGGCGGCTTCTTCGTCGATCACCTGACCTGGGAATGGGCCTTCTACATCAACATCCCCGTCGGCATTGCAGCGTTCACCATCGCTTGGTTCACGCTCACCCTGCCGAACAAGAAGGCCGAAAAGCGCATCGACATCCTTGGAGTCCTGCTGCTGTCCGCTGCCACGGCCTGCCTGATCTTCTTCACTGACTTCGGCGGCAAGAAGGATCAGGGCTGGGACTCCCCGCTCACCTGGGCCTTCGGCGCCGGCATGGTGCTTGCTGCTTTCCTCTTCGTCCTCGTGGAGCGCAAGGCCGAAGACCCCATCATTCCGCTGAGCCTGTTCAAGAACCGGATTTTCATCAACGCAACCGCCATCGGCTTCACCCTCGGCCTGGGCATGTTCGCCGCCATCGCCTTCGTGCCGACGTTCCTGCAGATGTCCTCCGGTACCTCAGCCGCCGTCTCCGGCCTGCTCATGCTGCCGATGATGGTTGGACTCATGGGTACGTCCATCTACTCCGGTATCCGCATCTCCAAGACCGGCAAGTACAAGATGTTCCCGATCCTCGGCGCGAGCCTCACGATCGTTGCGATGTTGTGGCTCACCACCCTCACCGCGGCGACTCCGATCTGGGTCATCTGCATCCAGCTCTTCATCTTCGGCGCAGGCCTGGGCTTGATCATGCAGGTCATCGTCCTGGTGGTCCAGAACGCGGTTCCGGCCGAGCAGATCGGCACGGCAACGAGCACCAACAACTACTTCCGCGAGGTCGGGGCTTCGTTGGGCGTGGCCGTTTTCGGCTCGATCTTCACCACGCGGCTGGCCGAGTCCCTCACCAAGGCATTCACAGGCGCCGGGGCTTCTGCTGCACAGGCTGCACAGTCCACCAGCAAGCTTGATCCTCAGACGCTGGCCCAACTGCCGGTTCAGGTCAAGGACGCCATCGTCAACGCCTACGCCGATTCACTGGCACCCGTGTTCTGGTACCTGATCCCGTTCATCGCCATCGCCCTCCTGCTCGCGATCACCCTCAAGCAGATCCCGCTCTCCGACACCGCCGGAATGGTGGCCCGGGGCGAGGCAGTCGGGGGCGAGGAGGCGGAACGCCTTGAAGCCGAACGCCTCGGAGGAACCTCCGAGGGGGCCGTCGGGGCGTCCGTCGACCCAGCCGCTGAGCCGGAGTCCGCCCCGGTGGGCGACAATGACGGTGAGCTCGCCCGGCGCTAACATCAGGACATGCCCGGCCTTGGCTCGGACGAGTGGACATATGGGGAATATGCCCAGTGCCCGGATGCAAAGCCGGGCATGTCCACTGGTCCGAACGCCGGACGTGGGAGCGTTTGGCTTAGGCTGGAACCCATGAGTTCAGAGCCCGAAGAATCCGCGAACATCAGCCCGTCCGTTCGATGGGGATTAGGGGCGGTCCTCTTCGGGCTTCTGGCCGTCTCCATAGCGTCCGCCAAGGGCGAATGGTGGACCCTGTTCGGCGCAATTGCTTGCGGTGCCGCGGCCTGCTTCTTCGCTGCCCGCGCGATCCTCGCGGCCCGTCAATCGCGCTGATACGCGACGGCGGAGCCCGGCTCCAACGCCAGTCGGATGGTTTCGCGGTGGCCGGCGCTGATCTCAGGCAACTCGTCGAGGGCAAACCAGCCGACGGCGATTGACTCGTCGTCGTTGACGCGGGCCTCCCCCGAGACATAACGGCATTTGAAGGCAATATCCAGGAAGTCGCACACGTCTCCGTTGGGGTACGTGACCGGGCCGATCACGCCCACCGCCAGGATGCGCTCGGTTTCGGCCACAACTGCGGTCTCCTCGAAGATCTCGCGGAGCAAACCGGGGGCCGGGTGCTCCCCCGGTTCCAGCATTCCGGTGATCAAGGTCCACCGGCCGTTGTCGGCCCGTTGGCACAGCAGGACCCGGTTCTCGTCATCCAGGACTACGCCCCTAACGCCGGGTAGCCACAGCGGGTCGTTGCCGATCTTCTCGCGGATTTCCCGGATGAATTCCGGGATCGCCACGGCCTAGCCCGCTTCCGTTGAAACAGCCATCATCAACAAGAGCACTGCCTCCCCTTCCGGATCGGATCCGCTAGTAGGGCGAGTATCCCACCGGCGATGCCCGAATGACAGCGGACAAGGCTGCTCAAAACGGTCGCCTCTCGCTCCGCCTTGTTCACTGCTCCTCACGCCGGCAGGGCAAACATCGCCGCGGCGGCACCGGCCAGCATGAACGGCCCGAATGGTATTGATGATTTCAGGGTTCCTCGCCGGGCGGCCAGGACTCCGAGGCTCCACAGCCCGCCGAAGAGGAACGCCGCAAACGTTCCGGCGAAAACATGCGCCCACCCCAGGTAGCCAAGGTATAGGCCGAGCACACCGGCCAATTTGACGTCGCCGAAGCCCATCCCGGGCGGGTACACCAATCGCAGGATGAAGTAGAACACCCAAAGCACTGCTCCCCCGGCCACGACTCCCAAGGCGGGCACCCCCAGGAACGAGGCACCGCCGTCGGTCGCGGACCCTGCCGCTCCGGCGCTAAGGTTCGCTGCCGCGCCGCTGGACAGGGTGACAGCTGCCGCTGCGCCGAGCAGCAATACACCGGCGATGGCATAGGACGGGAACACGATCCGGTTGGGCAGCAGGTGGTGACGGACGTCGATGACCGTGAGGCGGGCAGCCATGACCGCAAAGTACACGCAAGCTGCGAGCAGCAGCCAGAAGGCCGGGACACTGGTCCCCCACAATTCGCCGAGTCTTCGGATCACCCTCGGATGTTATCGGTTTTCTCAAAGCTGCGCCGGTCACGCACCCTTAGACTGTGGATATGGGGCGTTACAGTGCAGAAATCCAAGGCAATTCCGACGCCGACATGTCCTCCACCTTCCGAAACCTCTGCCGTTCCTCCCCGTGGAAATGGACCAGCCTGAGGTTTGAGTATCTGGACCGGCCGGACAACCCGGATGCAACAGTGCGTGCATGGCTGCGCCGCCCGGGAGCGCTTCGGCTCGAAACCGTCGATGGCGCGTTGCTGCATAGCACCACGGGCATCAACGACTCCCGCGACGGGCTTTACCTTGGTTCCAAGCGCAAGTCGTGGCTGTTGCCGGCCCACTTGGTCACCCCCGTTTACGACTCCGCGGGCTTGGTCCGCCGGCGTCCCGAAGCGGCCTACGGCGAACCGTCGTTCGGGAACGGTCGGCTCGCGGCAGCCCTCGATCCTGTCGAGCTCGCCGGGAACGCTCCCGTGCCGATGGAGTTTCCCGAGTCCAACCGGGTGTCGTTCGGCCCCATCCGGGAAGTGGATCACGAAGGACGCCCGGCTCTCGAAACCATCGCGACGCCGGGATCCAGCTACGTGGCGTCTGATGCGGCGACGCCGCTCTGCTTCCCCGGACGCACGCTCTTGCGCGTGGACTCGGGAACGGGCGTGTGCGTTTCCAGCCAATCGCTCGACGGCGATACCGCAGGTCAGGGGCATTGGATGCGGATTCTGGGCGTGGACGAATACATGCTGGACGATCTGTTCCTCGCCGAATCGATGAACCTCACCGACGTCCGGAAGCACATTAGCTGGGACATCGGCCCCCGTTCGTAAGGGCAGGCCCCCAGGAACCCCCGCTCACTTATACGCCCCTTCCGCCCAACGCCCGCTCACTATTCCGGTGGCCCCGGTCGACAGATGACACGCTTTCCCGGCCTGTCCGCTAGGCTTCCCCGATGAACGAGCTAAGCGCCATCTGGCCCACCTTCGGTCTTACCCTGACCACGCCCCGTTTGGTCTTGCGCCCCATCCAAGACGCTGACATCCCCGCAGCGGTCGGGGCAGCCCTCAGCGGCATTCACGAGCCAGGGAGGTCCCCCTTCAGCAATCCCTGGACTGAACTGTCCGAAGACGAGTTGGGTGCCAACATGGCCCGGTGGTACTGGCGTTGCCGCGCAGGAATGACTCCGGAATCATGGACGCTCCTCCTCGGCATCTGGCACAACGGCGAATTCATTGGCTGCCAGGATGTGGAGGCGAAAGACTTCGCATCGTTGAAGACTGTCTCCACCGGCTCCTGGCTCAAGAAAGGCGCGCAAGGCCAAGGCCTCGGCAAGGAGATGCGGGCGGCCGCCGTCAGCTACGCCTTCGACTACCTGAACGCAGAAGTAGCGACCTCCGAAGCTGCCATTTGGAACAAGCAATCCTTGGGCGTTTCCGCCAGCCTCGGCTATGAACCCAACGGCATTTACCGCGACCAATGGGGCACCAACGTCGTGGAAGTCCAACGCGTTCGCCTCCCCACGGGCTCCTTCATCCGGCCCGATTGGAAGCTAAAGGTAGAAGGCCATGAGGCCACAGCCAGGTTTCTAGGTATCTGNGTGAGCGAGCGTCAACAGGAAACCCCACATACGTGAGCGAGCGTCAACAGGAAACCCCACATACGTGAGCGAGCGTCAACAGGAAACCCGACATATCTGAGCGAGCGTCGGTAGGAAAGGCACAAGCCGAGGGCCGTGGCCCGGCGAACCCGGCCACGGCCCTCCGCACAATGGGGCCTTAGATTTCCGCCCCTTCAAGCAGTTCCGTCACGAGGGCCGCGATAGGCGAGCGTTCGGAGCGGGTCAGGGTGATGTGGCCGAACAGCGGGTGCCCCTTGAGGGTCTCGACGACGGCGGCAACGCCGTCGTGCCGTCCGACACGGAGGTTGTCGCGCTGGGCGACGTCGTGGGTCAGGACGATCTTGGAGTTCTGGCCGATGCGGCTCATGACCGTGAGGAGCACGTTCTTTTCGAGCGACTGGGCCTCGTCTACGATCACGAACGCATCGTGGAGTGAACGTCCGCGGATGTGGGTCAGCGGCATGACTTCGAGCATGCCCCGGTCCATGACTTCTTCAACGACTTCCTGGCTGACGAGTGCACCGAGGGTGTCGAAGACCGCCTGCGCCCAGGGGTTCATCTTCTCTGCCTCGGAACCGGGCAGGTACCCGAGTTCCTGTCCGCCCACCGCGTACAGCGGCCGGAAGACAATCACCTTGCGGTGTTCCCGGCGCTCCAAGACGGCCTCGAGTCCCGCACACAATGCCAGGGCCGACTTTCCAGTGCCCGCCCGGCCGCCGATCGAGACGATTCCGACGCTGGGATCCATGAGCAGGTCGATCGCAAGCCGTTGCTCAGCTGAGCGGCCGTGCAGTCCGAAGACATCACGGTCGCCCTTGACCAGCCGCACTTGCTTGTCCGCGCCCACGCGGCCCAAGGCGGAGCCCCGGTTCGAGAGCAGCACCAGGCCCGTGTTGACGGGAAGCTCGGCCGCTGCCGGGATGAAAACCGGTTCGTGCCCGTACAGGGTGGTGATTTCATCCTCGCTGGCTTCGATCTCTGCCATGCCGGTCCAGCCGGAGTCCTTGACGAGTTCATTGCGGTATTCGTCCGCGAACAGCCCCATCGCGGAGGCTTTGACGCGCATGGGGAGGTCTTTGGAGACGACCGTGACGTTGTGGCCTTCGTTGGCGAGGTTCTTGGCGACTGCCAGGATGCGGCTGTCGTTGTCCGCGCCGCGGAATCCTGCCGGCAGCACTTCGGTTGACACATGGTTCATCTCGACACGCAGCGTGCCACCGTCGGATCCGATCGGGATGGCTTGATTCAAGCCACCGTGCTCGATGCGCAAGTCATCCAGGAGCCTGAGGGCCTTGCGGGCGAAGTAGCCCAACTCGGGATCGTGGCGTTTGCCTTCCAATTCGGTGATGACCACGATCGGGACAATGACTTCGTGCTCCGCGAAGCGCAACAGGGCGTGCGGATCGGAAAGCAATACGGAAGTGTCAATCACATAGCTTCGGCCTGTCGGGGTTCCGGACTTTGCCGTCCGCCCATCGTTGGCCCGCTTGGTGCGAGAGGTAGCTGAACTTTCCCCGTCGGAAACGACTACGGGCAGTTGCTCAGAAATAGCCACATCGACTCCAGCCCCGGGCGAACCCGGCTTATTCGTGAGGCGGCTCGGCCGGAAGGCCGGGCGCGGCCCCCCACGTAACTGGTGCGATGATTCGCTCCATCTACTGGCCTCCCCGATCAGCAGGCGGTTTGCCTACTGATGGGATTAACGTATTCCCGTGCGATTACATTTCCGGTTAGCCCAAACGGCGATTCGTGTAGACAACATGTGAACTTCCCGTAAACGGGAGCGCACCGGGAAGTTCACCGTCTCAGGAACCGAAGCGACGCTGGCGGCCAGCATAGTCCCGCAGGGCCCGCAGGAAATCAACCTTGCGGAACGCGGGCCAGAGGGCCTCGCAAAAATAGAACTCGCTGTAGGCGCTTTGCCACATGAGGAAACCTGACAAACGCTGTTCACCTGACGTGCGGATTACCAGATCGGGGTCCGGCTGGCCGCGCGTGTAGAGGAAACGCGAGATATCGTCCACTGAAAGCTCATCGGCCAGCTCGGTGATGTCGCGGCCGTGCGCGACGGCGTCGTGCAGCAGTTCCCGCACGGCGTCAACGATCTCGCGCCGTCCGCCGTACCCGACGGCCACGTTCACATGGAGCCGCTCGCGGATCGGTGTGCGGGCCGTGAGCTTGTTGAGCCGCTCGGCGAGATAGTCCGGAAGGAGCTCCGGCGCACCCATGGCGTGGACCGAGATATCGGCGTCGTCATCCAAGCGATCAAGGGTGTTGGCGATGATTCCCATAAGCAGTTCGAGTTCTTCGCCGGAACGGTTCATGTTGTCCGTCGAGAGCATGTAGAGCGTGACGACTTTGACTCCGAGTTCCTGGCACCAGCCGAGGAATTCGTGGATCTTGTCCGCGCCCGCTTGATGGCCTTCGCTGGTGGGAGCGTTGAATTGCCGCGCCCAGCGGCGGTTGCCATCAACCATGACGCCGATGTGCCGGGGAATCTTCTCTTGTTCGAGCGAACGGAGCAGTTTGCGCTCGTAGAAGCCGTAGAGGAAGCCGGGCCACTCCATCCGGACACTCACCTGACTTCCTTTGGACAGCATGTGAAAAGCGAAACAAACGACGACGGCGGCCAGCCTGGTTGGCAGCCAACCCTTCAGCCAAACAACGATCGGCACCTCCGGACTTCTGCCGTAGGCGCACCACCAAGGCTACCTTCCCAAGGCGGGCAGTCGGCACACCTGAGCAGCGGAAAACGATCGCAAAACGTGCTACTCGGCAGTAACTTATCCGCCCGCGGGTTACGCTTTAACGATGTCGGAGCTGCTCACAATCAAACCAAGGTGGCGCGGCTGGATACATGCTGTGGTCGCGCCTTTCGCCGTCGCGGCAGGGATCGTCCTGGTGACGATGGCGCCTACGACGGATCGCAAAATCGCCTCCGCCATCTACGCTTTGACGGGTGTACTGCTCTTCGGCGTGTCCGCGGTCTACCACCGCGGCAATTGGGAGCCGAGGACCAGGATGGTCCTCAAACGCCTGGACCACACCAACATCATGCTCGTGATCGCGGGAAGCTACACACCCCTGGCGTGGTCCCTCCTGGAGCGTCCCAAGGCCGTGCTCCTGTTGTGGGTGATCTGGTCCGGAGCGCTGCTGGGAGTGCTGTTCCGGGTTCTCTGGACTGGCGCTCCACGTTGGCTCTACGTGCCCATCTACGTCGCACTGGGCTGCGGGGCGTTGTTCTACTTGCCGGAGTTCTTCGCCGCGAACGTTCCGGCCGCGATCCTGATCTGTGTGGGCGGGGCCCTCTACATCGCTGGCGCCGTTTTCTACGGGATCAAGAGGCCCAACTTCAGTCCGTTGAACTTCGGCTTCCATGAACTCTTCCACGCCCTCACGGTGCTGGCCTTCGCCGCACATTTCGCCGCAATCATGATTGCCGTGCTGAGCTAGCCTGCGGCCTCCGTCATCGCGTCAAGGCGCTGCACGATTTCCTCAACGGAGCCAAGCGGCAGGTCACACACCATCCCCCGGCACAAATACACCTGTGGCGAGCCGTCCGCAGCAGCCGTGCGGGACTCAAGCAGTGGCACCTCCGGTTCCTTGGCGCGGGACCCGGGCGGCGCGCCGTCGTCGTCGGCTTTTTCGCCAGCCATACCGAGCTGGACCGCCACCACCAGCCCGGGGCTCGGCGAAGCCAACAGAGCGCGATGGAGTTCCCGCTGCTTCCGGCCTGGAGGGCCGGATACGGCGGCCTCTATGGGACCAGCCACGGCCGCCTGGGCGGTCGCAAGCAGCCATCCCGCCACCCTGGGCGCCCGCCCGGCTATCGGCGGCAGGAGCGAGAGGATGCTGCTTGCCATGGCTCGGTGCTCGTGCGAACCGGAATACGCCGCATAGCTCAGCAACACTCCGGCAAAGGCCGCCGCCCCGCTCGGCGCCGCATTGTCGAAGGGGTCCAGGCCCGCGTGCTGGCCCTGCGCGTTGAATACCTGGGCCGACTCCCCCACAGAGTCCGACAATCTGCCGTCCGCCACGAAGCGCGCGCAGGCTCCGCTGATCAGCTCCTCCGCGAACACGTACCAGCTCCGCTGGCCAGTCACGGCGTAGAGAGCCAGAAAGCCTTCGGCACAAAACGCGTAGTCTTCCAGCAGGCCGCTGATCCCTCTCGCAACGCCGTCGTGCGAGACCCTGATCAGCACCCCCGCCCCGGGCTTTGAGGTGCCGGGCTTTGAGGTGCCGGCGTTTGAGGCACTGAGTGTTTCGAGGCCGGCCGCCGGACGCCAATGCACGCGCATGAGGTACTCGGCAACGCTTTCCGCCGCGGTCACCAGTTCCGGCCTGTCCAAGACTGCGCCGGCTTCGGCAAGGGCGGCGATGGCCAGGCCGTTCCAGCCCGCCACGACCTTGTCGTCCCGGGCCGGCTGGGGGCGGGCCGAGCGTGCGGCGCGCAGGGCGGGCCTGACGCGGTTCCACAACCGCGATTCCGCGCCGGAGAGCCGGCGCCCGGGATGGAGCGGAGATCCAAGCTCGGAGACAGTCCCGGACGACCCCACGTTCATGAGCCGGGCCACGGCCGCGCCGTCCCCCGGGCCAAGCACGGCTTCGAGGCTTGCAGGAGTCCACAGGTAGGACGCGCCTTCATGATGCACTCCGTCCACCACGGTATCGGCGTCGAGCGAGGATGCGAGTCCGCCCGGGGTCGCGGGATGGCCCACGCCGAGTGAATCCAGCATCCAGTCCGCCACCCGGGACGCAACACTCGCGGCCTCGCCGGCCGGCAGGACCCAGTCGCCGCTCAGCCGGACCCAGTGGACGTAAGCGCGGAGAAGCTGGGCGTTGTCGTAAAGCATCTTCTCGAAATGCGGCACGGACCAATCCGCGGTCACGGAATACCGGGCGAAGCCGCCGTCGAGCTGGTCGCACAGTGCGGAACCGGCCATGGCGGCGAGAGTGCGGCCCGCCATGTCGCGGGCGGCGTCCGAGGTATCCGACTGCACGGCGGCGTGCCGTATCAGGAACTCAAGAATGGCCGACGGCGGGAACTTGGGAGCGCCGCCGAAGCCACCGTCGTCGGGGTCTTCCGAGCGGGCGAGGAGACGCACAGCTTCCGATAGCAGGCTTCTGTCCAGGCTTTCTGACGGCCGGTCGAGGAACACCGCCGCGGCGAGCTGGGCGTCGGCCATGCCGGCGGCGAGCCGTCGCGCGTTCTGCTCGACGGCGTCGCGGCGTTCCAGCCACGCCTCGTGGACCGCTTCAAGCACCTGGCGGAAGGACGGCCTTCCCGGCTGTGGGGTCGGCGGGAAATAGGTGCCTGCATGGAAGGCCAAGCCGTCGGGAGTAAGGAAGACGGACATCGGCCAGCCGCCCTCGCCGCTGATTGCCTGGGTGGCTGCCATGTAGATCGAGTCCACGTCGGGGCGTTCTTCGCGGTCCACCTTGATGGCCACGAAATGGGCGTTCAGATAGTCGGCTATGTCCTCGTCTTCGAACGACTCGTGAGCCATGACGTGGCACCAGTGGCACGCGGCATAGCCAATGCTCAAAAACACTGGTGCATCACGGGCCGCCGCAAACGCGAAGGCCTCATCGCCGAACGGCCGCCAGTGCACCGGATTGTCCGCATGCTGGCGGAGATAGGCGGACGGCTCCGAGCCAAGGGCGTTGGACGCCCCCGGCCCTTCCCGGGTGGTGCCCGGGTCAGCGGGCTCCGGAGCCGGCATCGCCGTCGGATTCTTTAACGCCCGGCTTGCCCGGGACGACGCCGCCGGTTCCGACGCCGCCGGTCCCGGCGCCGTCGATCGCGGTGCCGTCGATCTCAGTGCCCTCAGCCTCAGCGCCGTCGGCCTCGCCGACGAGGGCCTCCTCAACCTGGGCGCGGTACCGTACCCGCCGGATCCGGCGCACCATGTCAACGATCAGGAAGGTCGTGAGCACCACGATGAAGGCAGTCAGGACGAAACCCCAGGTGCCCGGGGTCACCTGGTCTTCCGACAAGCCGGGGCGCAGCGACGGGGTCGGGGTAGGCGACGGGGTCGTGGCCAGGGCGATGAGAAAGTGGTGCACGGTTCAAACCTTCTATGGGAGTTTCCAGCCGGTGGCGACTTCTACGCTTGATAGAAATCGCCGGCGATCCTATCTTAGCCCTGCGAACAGGTCCTTTTCCGGCAGTTCAGCCGGGATACGGGAGTCGACCAGCGTGTAGTCCTCCCACGGCCAGGCCCTGCGCTGCATCTCCGGGGATACCGCGAAGAAGAATCCAAGGGGATCAATCTGGGTCCGATGCGCCCTGAGTGCGTCGTCACGGGCCTCGAAGTAGTCACCGCAATCCACTTGCGTAGTGGTCTGGTGCATCGGCCTCGGCGGAGTATGGCCTTCCGCATCGGCTTCGAGCCAGGAAGCCAGGCGTTCGGCATAAGGCGATTGCAGGCCCGCCTCTTCGAGCGCGAAATGCAAGGCGCGGAAACGGTCGGGGCTGAAGGCCCGATCGTAGTACAGCTTGCTGGGCGCCCAGCTTTCGCCTGTCCCCGGGTAGCGCTCCGGGTCACCGGCAGCGTGGAAAGCTTCGACGGCGACCTTGTGGGCCATGATGTGGTCCGGATGCGGGTAGCCGCCGTTTTCGTCGTAGCTCACGATGATGTGCGGCTTGAAGTCGCGAACCAAGCGGACCAGCGGTGCCGCCGCCCGCTCAAGGGGCTGAAGCGCAAAGCAGCCGGCGGGCAACGGTGGCAACGGATCGCCGTCGGGCAGTCCTGAATCGACGAAACCCAACCAACGCTGCTTGATTCCCAGGACCGCGGCAGCTTGCTTCATTTCCAAGCGGCGCGCGCCTGCCATGTCGCGCTTCGGGTGCGGAGCGGACTCCATGGCCGGGTTCTGGATGTCCCCGCGGGAACCGTCAGTGCACGTCGCCACCATGACCTCCACGCCGGAAGCCGCATACATCGCCATTGTTGCCGCGCCCTTGCTTGACTCGTCGTCCGGGTGTGCATGGACGGTGAGCAGCCGGAGCTGCGTGTCGGGGCTGGTGGATGTGCTCATCCGGTACGGTTCCTCTTTCCAGGTAATGCTGTTCTGGGCTTGCTGACGACTGTGAACTGATCAGGAGTTTCTAACGCGTGCCGCTCCGCTGTGTGCGGGAAGGCGCCGGAAGCCCACTAAACTAGGTGGGTGACTTCGGAAGACCCATCGGGCACGGCGCTGCCGGCAACTACCAGCCTAGCCAATCGCTACGGCAGCCAAAAGCGCACCTTCGGAGGGAAAACCAAACGGAACATGGTCATCGCCGTCCTCCTCGTGGCCATCGGGCTCTTGTTCTGGGTCACCACGTCTTCCTCGCAGTCGTCTGTGTCTTTCAAGGACATCGGCTACAGCGCCACCGACGCCACCCAGCTGTCGGTCGATTTCCAGGTCACCAAGAACCCGGATGCCACCGCGAAATGCGCGGTCAAGGCCATGGATTCCAAGTTCGCGGTGGTCGGCTGGAAAGTCGTCGAGATCGGCCCGAACGCCCCCAAAGCAGGGGCCGACGGCGGCCAGACAACCGCCCAAAGGACCACCCTGCGCACCGAGTCCGAGGCCGTGTCCGCCGTCGTGGACAACTGCTGGATTGTAGACGGCAGCAAATAGCAAAGGTGTGACCCGCGACTCAGTGAGCTTGGGTTTGTCCACACCATTGACTACACTGGATCAATACCTTAACCCCGCTGAGTTGGTTGCTGAGTTCCACGAGTGGCCTGCACCGGCGGGGTCTTTGCTTGTCAGATCCATAAGGAGAAGTCCGTGTCGACCACCAACAGCGCGCCTGCAGCTTGGCTTACCCAGGACGCATTTGACCGCCTGAAGGCAGAGCTGGACCACCTTTCCGGCCCTGGCCGTGCGGAGATCGTACAGAAGATCGAAGCCGCCCGTCAGGAGGGCGACCTCAAGGAAAACGGTGGATACCACGCCGCCAAGGAAGAGCAGGGCAAGATCGAGGCCCGCATCCGCCAGCTGACCGCGCTCCTGCGCGATGCCCAGGTGGGCGAAGCTCCGGCCGATGACGGAATCGTCGAGCAGGGCATGGTGGTCGTCGCCCGCATTGCCGGTGACGAAGAGACCTTCCTGCTCGGATCCCGTGAAATCGCCGGCGATTCCGATCTCAACGTCTTCAGTGAGAAGTCCCCGCTCGGCGTGGCGATCATGGGCCACAAGGAAGGCGACAAAATCAGCTACGTCGCCCCCAACGGCAAGGAAATTCCGGTGGAGATCGTTTCCGCCAAGCCGTTCGCCGGCTGATAGTTCCGCGAAACAACGACGGCGGCCCACCCCTTCGCGGGGCGGGCCGCTGTCGTTGTTTCCCCCCAAGTAGCTCGCAGTTGTTGTCGTTAAGACGCGCCAAAACGACAACAACTGCGAGCTAGTTGGGCTGCGCTACAGGGTTAGTTGGGCAGGGCCACGGCGCGGGGACGCGGGCGCAGCAGCACTGCGGCCACCACTCCCCCGACGGCCCCGCCAAGATGCGCTTGCCAGGAAACGAAACCCATCACGCTGGGCAGCACGCCGAACAAGATGCTGCCATACGCCAGGAAAAGCACGACGGACAGCAGGATTTGCCACCAGCTGCGGTTGAAGAACCCGCGCACCAACAGGAAAGAAAACAGTCCGAAGACCAGGCCCGAAGCGCCCACTGTCACGCCTCCCCCGCCGATGAGCCACACCGCAAGGCCTGAGCCTAGCCAGCTAAACGCCAAAGCCGTCAGGAACACCCGGAGACCGGATAGGAACACCAGGAATCCGAAGATGACCAACGGCAGCGCATTGGACAGGAGATGGCCGAAATTGGCGTGGAGCAAGGGGAACGTCAGGATGTCGAAAACCCCGTCCACGCTCCGCGGCCGCAGCCCGAAGATGACGTTGAGGCTGTGCGACATCAAGGTGTTGACCAGTTCGATCACAGCCAGCAGCGCCACGAAGCCACCCATGAACAGCAATCCGCCCTTGGCGCGGATGGCCAGTGATTCCTTGGCCGGTATCCGCCCGTCCCCGTTGCCGTGAAGCGCCATGGTCAGCAGCCCGTCAGTGCACCACGATCGGGTGGAAGCCCTCGGCGCGAAGGGCCGCCAGGACCTGCTCACTGTGCTCGTGGCCTTTGGTTTCCAGGTTGACGGTGATGGAGACGTCGCCCATGCTGATCGCGCCGCCCACGCGGGTGTGGTCCAGGCCGGTCACATTGGCATCGTTTTCGGCGATGATGCGGGCGATCGTGGCCAAGGAACCGGGCCGGTCGTCCAGCATCATGCGGACGGTCATGTAGCGTCCGGCTGCTGAGAGGCCGCGCTGGATCACCTTGAGCATCAGCATGGGGTCGATGTTTCCGCCGGAAAGGATGACGGCGGTGGTCCCCGGGTTTTCGATCTTGCCGTCCATGAGGGCTGCGACGCCGACAGCACCGGCCGGCTCGACCACCATCTTGGCGCGCTCCAGCAGGAAGATGAGCGCCCGGGCCAAGGAGTCTTCGCTCACGGTCACGACGTCGTCCACGAGTTCGCGGATGATGCTGAACGGCAGCTGGCCGGGGCGTCCGACGGCGATGCCGTCCGCCATGGTGGAAACTTTCTTGAGCGGCACCAAGGCATCAGCGGCGAGCGACGGCGGGTAGGCGGCCGCGTTCTCGGCCTGCACGCCGATGATCCGGATCTCGCGTCCCAGCTCCCTGGCCCTCGCTTTGACGGCCACTGCGACGCCGGCGAGCAGGCCGCCGCCGCCAACGCCCATGAGGATGGTGTCGACGTTGGGGACCTGGTCCAGGATTTCGAGCCCGACGGTGCCCTGGCCCGCCACGACGTCGACGTTGTCGAAGGGGTGGACGAAGACGGCGCCTGTTTCGTCCGCGTAGCGCTGGGCTTCGGCCAGGGCCTCATCGACGTTGTGTCCGTGGAGGACAACTTCGGCGCCGTGGCTGCGGGTAGCAGCAAGCTTCGGAAGCGCTACACCGAGCGGCATGTAGATGCGTGCCTTGATCCCCAGGCTTTTCGCCGCAACTGCAACGCCTTGTGCGTGGTTGCCTGCCGAAGCCGCGACCACGCCGCGCTTCTTTTCCTCGGGAGACAAGCGCGCCATGCGCACGTAGGCGCCACGGACCTTGAAGGAACCTGCCCGCTGGAGGTTCTCGCATTTGAAGAAGACCTCTCCGCCTACCATCGCTCCGAGAGCCCGCGAGGACTCGATGGGTGTCTTGGTAATGATGCCCTCGAGCAGCTCCCGCGCCTTAAGGACATCGTCCAGGGTGACGGGCAGGGTATCGAGGGTATTCACGGGTTAGTCTCCTTTGTTGGTGTGCTCTGCGGCATCCTTGGGGAATGTCCGTTCCGCAGCCGCGTGCTGACCTGCGGCGCCTTCGCCGCTATTGGACCGTGCGCCCGCGTCGGCGCCGGGACGGTGGATCTCCTCGATGGTGGGTTCCTCATCGGAGTCCGGTGGTGCAATCCCTGCGCCGGCGTACGCCGTCATCAGTCCTTCATCATGTTCCCACGTCCGCGCGGCAATATAGCGAACCGCCGTATTTGCTACGGCGAGGAGCGGAACGGCGAAGAGCGCTCCCGGGATTCCGGCCAGGTAGGAACCGGCTGCCACGGACAAGATCACGGCGACAGGGTGCAACGATACTGCCTTGCCCATGATGAGCGGCTGGAGGATATGGCTTTCGAGCTGCTGCACGAACAGCACGATGGCCAACATGACGAGCGCGTTGACGGGACCATTGGCCACCAAAGCCAGGAGCACGGCGATGGCTCCCGTCACAAGGGCACCGACCACCGGGATAAATGAACCGATGAACACCAGGACCCCCAGCGGCAGTGCGAGGGGAACCTGGATAATCGCTGCGCCGACGCCGATCCCCACAGCGTCCACGAACGCCACAAACATTTGGATGCGCACGTAGCTGACCATGGACGACCAACCGCGCCGGCCGGCGCCGTCGGCGGCGGCGCGCGCAGTCCTGGGCAGGAGCCCGACAATGAACCGCCAGATCCTCGATCCCTCCAGAAGGAAGAAAATCAGGATGAAGAGGGCCAGGACCATGCCCGCCGCAAAATGCCCGGCCGTGCTGCCGAACGACAGGGCGCCGCTGAGGATGCTGCTGCTGTTGTTCTGGAGGGCCGAGGTGGCGCTCTGGATGTAGGTGTCGATCTGGTCTGCGGTCAGATGCAGCGGCCCTTCGGCCAGCCACGCCTGGATCTGCTGGATGCCCGCGAGCGCTTCCTGCCACAACTCGCCGAATCCTACGGCGAGCTGCCGGCCCACCAACGCCAGGGCTCCACCAATGACCCCGAGGAACCCCACCACGGTGACGGCAACGGCGGCCCCCTGCGGCATCTTGAACTTCCTGAGCCACCGCGTGACCGGGTAGAGCAAGCCGGCAAGAAGGGAAGCAACCATGAGCGGGATGATCAGGAAGCTGACCTTCCCCAACAGCCAAATAAGGGCTCCAACTACCACCAAGATGAGGCCCACCCGCCAGGCCCAGGCGGCAGCGATCCGCACTCCATACGGGATGTCCTGCGCAATGTGATGCTCTGACACCGGCCTGGGCACGGCCGAAACGGGGTCACTTGATGGCGTGGCGTCCTGTGCTGGCGTCATTCCCCCATAATTCCGCAGGGAGTGCCGGATGGGAAACCCATCTACAGCATGCCCACAATTCCCCACCTCATGGTGAAGGTCCCGCCTGGTTCAAGCCACCGGAGCCCCTCCGCCGAGTTGAAGGCGTTGGCGGGACCGGTCATGGGCTCGATCGCAACTGCTTTCGAGCGGCCAGGAAAGTTATCCGTGACGAAGACATGGACGTAGGCGCAGTTTTCGTCCTGCTCCAAGGAGACACTCCGGCCATCCGGCGCCGACAGCGTTTGGCGGGCGATGCCGCCGTCGAACTCCAGATCCGTGAATGCCACATCGACATCCAGGCCGCCCACGCTCCGGCCGCCGCCAAAATCAAAATCGCCCTCGACAGGCACCGAACTACGCGGGATCAGCCGCTCGTCGGCCACGAGCCGTGTGCCGGCGTGGACAGTCAGGACCATCTCTTCCGGCGGAACGTCCCCGACGCGCAAATACGGGTGTGCCCCGAGTACGAAGGGCGCGGGTGCCGCCGAATCATTGATGAAACTTTGGGAGACCCGCAGTGCGAGCTCGGCGTCGATCTCGTAGCGGACCTGGTGCCGGGCAAGGAAGGGGTAGCCATGCTGCGGGAAGATCACGGCTTCGAGGGTCACGGAGAATTCGTCCTCCGCCACGAGGGCGTAGGAGGAGTTGCGCAGGAGCCCGTGGCTCGCGTTGTTGCGGGACACCTCCGTGATGTCCAGTTGCTGCTTCTTTCCGTCGAGGTACCAGATCCCGTCCTCGATCCGGTTGGCCCACGGAGCCAGGGTAATTCCGGTAGCGCCGGGCGGTAGTTGCCCGTCCCCGTAGCTCTCGGTGAGCTGGACGCCGTCGCGGCTGAACAACCGCAAGCCCGCGGCGAGCTCAGTCACGACGGCGAGCGCGTCACCGCGGCGGATCTCGAATTGGCGTCCGCTGGCAAAGCGGCGGGATACGGTCTCTTCGCCCGGCGCGGAAATCGGTGTGGTGGGAGGCATGGCACCACCGTACTGCATGCCGCGCCTTGCTTGACCCCACCCTTAATGTTCTTTTTTGTTAGATATTTTGCCTTTTTGAGCACTCTGTGGCACCATGAATCCATGACTCGCCTTACCAGCACACGCCTCGCCGATGGCCGGGAGCTGATCTATTTCGACGACGCCGGCTCGCCGGAGCGCGATCCCGGCTCGCTGACGGATCACCGAGATCTGCCGCCGCGAGCTGATCCGGGCGAGCTGCGCTACGACGCGCTGAGCGGCGAATGGGTCGCCGTCGCGGCACACCGCCAAAGCCGCACCCATCTTCCGCCCGCGGACCAATGTCCGATCTGCCCCACCACTCCCGCGAACCCTTCGGAAATTCCCGCGCCAGACTACGACGTCGTGGTTTTCGAGAACCGCTTCCCCTCACTGGGCCCGGCGGTCGGCACGATTCCAGGCACCCCTGCATGGGGAACGGAAGGCCCCGCCTACGGCCGCTGCGAAGTTGTCTCGTTCACCCCCAGCCACACCGGATCCTTTGCCGAGCTTGGCGAAACCAGGGCCCGCACTGTCATTGAGGCCTGGGCGCACAGGACCGAAGCGCTCAGCGCGCTCCCTGGAATCCAGCAGGTGTTTCCGTTCGAAAACCGGGGCGCGGACATCGGGGTAACGCTCCACCACCCACACGGACAGATCTATGCCTACCCCTACGTCACGCCGCGGGCGGCAAGCCTTGGCGCCGCTGCCAGCCAGCACTTCGACAACTCCAAGGGCCGGGAATCGCTGACGTCCTCGATCCTCAAGGCCGAACGGCGGGACGGGAGCCGCATGGTGCTCGAAGGCGAGCACTTCAGCGCTTACGTGCCGTTCGCCGCCCGCTGGCCGCTGGAGGTGCACCTCGTCCCCCATCGGCAAGTTCCAGACCTCGCCGCCTTGAGCGGCGAAGAACGCGACGAATTGGCCCACGTCTACCTTGAGTTGCTCAAGCGCATGGATGCCCTGTATCCGACTCCCACGCCGTACATTTCCGCATGGCACCAGGCACCCCTCGATGCTGCCTTGAGACCGTCCGGCCACCTGCACCTGCAACTCACCTCCCCACGCCGTGCCGCCGACAAGCTCAAGTACCTTGCCGGTTCCGAGGCCGCCATGGGAGCCTTCATCAACGACACCACGCCCGAATCCGTGGCAGAACGGCTGCGCGCCGTCGCCAGCGATTCGCAGCACGCTATTCCGGAAGGGGCCCCAGCATGACCTCCACTCCCGACGCCCCGGCCGTGAGTGCCCTGTCCGGGCTTTTCGAGTCGACTTTCGGTTCAGCCCCCGACGGCGTATGGCAGGCACCGGGACGCGTGAACCTGATCGGCGAGCACACCGATTACAACGAGGGTTTCGTGTTGCCTTTCGCAATCGACAAGACCGCGAAGGTTGCAGTCCGGATCCGCCGTGATTCACGCGTCCGGCTACTGTCCACTTTCGGCGGGCAGGGCCTGGTCGAAGCCGACGTCGACATGTTGGTCCCGGAAGCGGCCAAGGGCTGGACGAAGTATCCGCTCGGTGTGGCCTGGGCCTTGCAACAGCGCGGCATCCTTGTCCCGGGCTTCGATCTCCTCATGGATTCGGATGTCCCCCTTGGCGCGGGACTGTCGTCGTCGCACGCCATCGAATGCGCAGTCATCTCGGCCCTCAATGAGCTGACGGGTGCGGGATTGGGCGCCGAAGACATGGTCCTCGCAACGCAGAGGGCCGAAAACGAGTTCGTGGGCGCCCCCACCGGAATCATGGACCAGTCGGCGTCGCTTCGCGGGTCAAAGGGCCATGCGGTCTTCCTGGACTGCCGCGACCAGAGCGTCCAACTGGTCCCCTTCGACGCCGAGGAAGCAGGGCTCGTGCTGCTGGTCATCGATACCAAGGTCTCCCATTCGCATGCGGACGGCGGCTACGCCTCCCGTCGGGCTTCCTGCGAGCTCGGGGCCCAAGTACTGGGCGTCCCGGCGCTCCGCGACGTCGGCATCGGCGACCTGGAGGAAGCCAGTGGCCTCCTGGACAGCACCACCTTCCGGCGGGTGCGGCACATCGTCACGGAGAACGACCGCGTGCTGCAGACCGTGGAACGCCTCACCACGGAGGGCCCCGCCCACATCGGCAGGCTCCTGGATGCGAGCCATGCGTCCATGCGCGATGACTTCGAGATCTCGTGCCCGGAGCTGGACTTGGCGGTGGAAACCTCCCGCGCCCACGGCGCTATCGGTGCCCGGATGACCGGAGGCGGTTTCGGCGGCTCAGCCATCGCCCTCACCCCGGTGGGCCACGAGCAGGAGGTGCGCGACGCCGTCGTACGCGCGTTCGCGGCGGCAGGTTTCACGACCCCGGACATCTTCACCGTGACTCCGGCCGCCGGGGCCACACGCCTCGCCTGACGTCGGTGCATCCGCTCGCCTTTCGGCGAGCGGGCCCCGGCGTAAGCTGGGGGCATGACTGAGGCCGTCATCGTTTCCACCGCCAGAAGCCCGATTGGACGGGCCTTCAAAGGGTCCCTCAAGGACGAACGTCCTGACGACCTCGCGGCGGCGATGGTGACTGCTGCGTTGGCGAAGATTCCGGCTTTTGATCCAGGAGCACTGGACGGCCGCGGCCTCGATGACCTCTACCTTGGCTGCGCCGAGCCGAGCGGCGAGGCGGGTTCGAACATGGCCCGGGTGGTGACCGTCTTGGCCGGCCTGGACACGGTCCCCGCGGCCACGATCAACCGCTTCTGCGCCTCGAGCCTGCAGACCCTGCGGATGGCCTTCCATGCGATCAGCTCCGGGGAAGGCCATGCCTTCGTCTCAGCGGGGGTCGAATCGGTGTCCCGTTACCAGAACTGGGTCGGTGCCGGGGAAACGGACACCAGCCTTCATAACCCCCTGTTTGAAGCGGCGCGTGCCCGCACGGCGGCCCGGGCCGGGTCCAACACGCCGTGGACTGATCCCCGCATGGGTGGACGGATGCCGGACGTCTACATCGCGATGGGGCAGACCGCCGAGAACGTGGCCACGCGCCACGGAATCAGCCGGGCGGAACAGGACCTGTGGGCGGTCCAGAGCCAGAACCGCGCCGAGGCGGCGATTACCTCCGGCTTCTATGCCCGGGAAATCACGCCGTACACCCGCAAGGACGGCACCGTGGTGGAGCGCGACGATTCACCCCGCGCCGGCGTCACGCTTGAAGCCGTCAGCTCCTTGGAGCCGGTCTTCCGCAAGGCAGGGACCGTGACCGCGGGGAATGCATGCCCGCTCAACGATGGCGCCGCCGCCGTGGTGGTCATGAGCGATGTCAGGGCCCGGGAGCTTGGCCTCGAACCGCTGGCACGCATCGTCTCGACCGGCGTCAGCGCCCTTTCCCCGGAGCTCATGGGCATGGGACCCGTGGATTCGTCCCGCCGGGCGCTGGCCTTGGCGGGGCTGAGCATGGCAGACATTGACCTCGTGGAGCTTAACGAAGCCTTCGCTGTCCAGGTGGTGGCGAGCGCCCGCGAACTGGGCATCGATCCGGAGAAGCTCAACGTCCATGGCGGCGCCATCGCCCTTGGCCATCCCTTTGGCATGACAGGCGCCCGCATGACCACCACCTTGCTCAATGGCCTCCGCGAACGGGATGGCACCTTGGGACTGGCGACGCTGTGCGTCGGTGGCGGGCAAGGCATGGCGGTGGTCTTCGAGCGGCTGTCGTAAGCCGCTCGAAGACCAACCCGCGTTGGTTAGTCGTCGCCGCGCAGGATCGCCAGCAGGCGGATGATCTCCACGTAGAGCCACACGAGCGTGACGGTCAGGCCGAAAGCGGCTGTCCAGGAGTATTTCTCGGGAGCGCCCTGCCGGACACCCTGTTCGATGCTCGTGAAGTCCATGACCAGGGAGAACGCGGCCAGGCCGATCGCCAGGATGCCGATGAAAACGCCCAGCGGGATGCCGAAGATGTGCACGCTGCTGCTCAGGCCGAACGGCGACTGGACGGCGCCGGTCCACACCAGGACCATGTTGATGACTGCGAAGACGAGGTAGCCGAGCGTCGCGATCATGAAGAAGCGAATTGCCTTGGGGGTGGCGCGCACCTTGCCGCTCTTGAAGAGAGCCAACGTGACGCCGAACACCGCGAGGGTACCAATGACTGCCTGCAGGCCGACTCCCGGGAACATGCCATCCAGGAGGCGGGTCAGGCCACCGAGGAACAAGCCCTCAAGTCCGGCGTAGCTCAGGATCAGCGCCGGGGACGGCTGCTTCTTGAAGGAGTTGACCATGCCCAGGGCGAAGCCGCCCAGCGCTCCGACAATCATGAGGAGACTTGCCATGCCGGGAGCCACGAACAACGTGACGGCTGCGCCAAGCAACAGCACCGCAAGGCAGGCCGCAGTCTTGACGATGACGTCGTCGAAAGTCATACGGCCGGTTTCGGCCGGACCGGCTGCGGGCTGGTTGTACATCTGCTGCAGCTGATCGCTGGTCATCTGCGGCTGTGCCGCCCAGGCGGGCTGGCCGTACTGGGGCTGGCCGTACTGGTTCTGGCCGTGGGAGTAGCTGGGAACAGGCGGAGCCTGTGTGGCTCCACGGAAATTCTTTCCGTTGAAGATCGGGTTGCCGCCGAGTGCCATGGTGGGTGTCCTTCTTGCCGTGGGTGCGAAGTGATAGTTCACGCTACCAATTCCCACGCTTAGTCCGCACCGAAAGTTCCACCGCCGCTGATGCCGGCACCCTGTTTGTTGTGAGGGTGCCGGCACATGCGGCTATCCGACGCCGAGGTACGCTTCCTTGACCGCCGGGTTGGCGAGCAGTTCCTTGCCGGTTCCCCTGTGCGTAATTGACCCGGTTTCCAGGACAAAAGCACGGTGAGCACGGGCGAGGGCCTGGTTGGCGTTTTGCTCCACCAGAAGAACCGTGGTGCCTTGGTTGTTGATCTCGGTGACAATCTTGAAGATCTGGCGGATGAACTGCGGAGCGAGCCCCATGGAAGGTTCATCCAGGAGCAACAGCTTGGGGTTGGACATCAGCGCCCGGCCAATCGCGAGCATCTGTTGTTCTCCACCGCTCATGGTGCCGCCAAACTGCTTGATGCGCTCCTTCAACCGTGGAAACAAGTCGAAGACGCGCTCCAAATCGTCTGCCACCTTGGTCCGGTCCTTGCGACCGTAGGAACCCATGTCAAGGTTCTCCTCCACCGTCATGCCAGGGAAGATTCCGCGTCCCTCAGGAGCTTGCGAAATACCTTGGACGACGCGGATGTGCGCTTTCATCCTGGTGATATCCTGGCCGGCGAAGGTGATGGAGCCAGCCGAGGGAGTCAGCAATCCGGAGATGGTCCTCATGGTGGTGGTTTTGCCGGCGCCATTGGCACCGATGAGCGAGACGATTTCGCCCTCATCCACGCTGAATGACATGTCCGAAATGGCTTGGATCCGGCCGTAGTGGACGGAAACGTTCTTCAGCTCAAGCAAGGTCATCTTCAGGCTCCCCGAGATAGGCGGAAATAACTTTCGGGTCATCGCGGATAATCTTGGGCAAGGCATCCGCGATCTTTTTCCCGAACTCCAGGACCACGATCCGGTCGGTCACGCCCATGACCAACTTCATGTCGTGCTCAATGAGCAGGACCGTGTAGCCGTCGTCACGGATGGTCCGGATCAGGGCCATGAGTTCTTCTTTTTCCGCGGGATTGAACCCGGCCGCAGGCTCATCCAGGCACAGGACCTTAGGGTCTGTGGCCAGTGCCCGCGCGATTTCCAGGCGACGCTGGTACCCATAAGGAAGGTGCCGCGACAAGAAATGGGCATGATCAGCGATGCCAACGAACTCAAGCAATGCCATACCGCGATCAATGGCAGTTTTCTCTTCCCGGACATGTGTCGGCAGACGCAGGAGTGCCCCGCCGATGCTCGTGCGGTGGCGTGCATCGAGACCAACAACCACGTTTTCCAAAGCTGTCATCTCACCAAAAAGGCGGATGTTCTGGAAGGTCCGGGCCAAACCTCGTCTGGTGATCCTGTGCTGCGGCAGTCCGTTGAGCAACTGGCCTTCCAGCAGGACCTTTCCCGAAGTTGGTTTGTACACGCCTGTCATGGCGTTGAAACACGTGGTTTTGCCGGCACCGTTAGGACCGATCAAGCCGAGGATTTCGCCTCGGTTGATATCGAACGTGACATTGTCCAAAGCCGTCAGGCCACCGAACTTAATCGTCAGGTTTTGGACCTGGACCAAGGCTTCGCCCACCTTGGTGACAATGTCCCTCTCAGGGGCCACCTTCCCGGCGACCTCTAGGTCCACACCCTGCTCCTTGAGTGCGTGGACATCAATATCCGGTTCGATCGCTTCACTCATTGTCAGCCCCCTTTCCCGGTTCTAAAACGACTTTGCCCGAAGCAGGGATGTCGCCCAGGGCGCCCTTGAGCTTGTTGTAAGCCAGGCGTCCGTACGCGAGGAGGCTCTGGCGTGCCGGCAGAAGGCCGCCGGGGCGGAAAATCATGATGATCACCAGCGCCGCGCCAAAGATCAAATATTTGAACTCTGCAATCGCGGTAAAGCGGAGCGGAATATATGCCACCAAGGAACCGCCAAGAACGGCACCGACCTTGTTCCCCGTGCCGCCCATGACAACAGCAGCGACGAACAGGATTGAGGTTGCGATATCAAATTTCTGGTTGTTCACAAAACCTACCTGGCCGGCGAACAATGCACCCGAGAGTCCGCCCACGGAAGCACCAATCGCGAAGGCCCACACCTTGTACTTGAACGTGGGGACGCCCATGATTTCCGCGGCGTCTTCATCCTCACGGATGGCAATCCACGCGCGTCCCACCCTGCTGCGCTCCAGGTTTCCGGCGGCCAAGAGCACCACAATGATGATGGTCAGCGTCAACCAGTACCACGGCGTTCCGCTCGAGTTCAGGAAGATTGGTTGGCCGCTTGAATCCGTTCCCGGAGGGTGGCCAACGTTCTGGAAACCAACCTGGCCTTTCATCGCCGGAATGATGGTGGCCAGAATGCGCACGATCTCGCCAAAGCCGAGCGTGACGATGGCCAGGTAGTCGCCGCGGAGGCGAAGCGTTGGAACACCCAAGACCACGCCAAAGAACATGGCGATTGCCATCGCCAGCGGAAGCGTCCACAAGTAGGGAATGTGCACGTACGGCGAGTCCGGGCTGGTAAACATTGCTGCCGTGTAGGAACCCAGGGCAAAGAATGCCACGTAGCCCAAGTCAAGAAGGCCCGCATAGCCGACCACTACGTTCAAGCCCACAGCCACCAGGGCATAGACAGACATTTGCGCGAGCGCAATTTGCCAATTGTTGCCCGGTTCCGTCGTGATCAGCGGCGGATTGAGGATAGGTAGCAAGTACGCAATGACAACGACCACGATCAGGATCAGCCATTGGGTTTGGCGCGGGAGCGCATTCCATTTGTCGCTCAGTCCCGGGAACCAGCCTTTGCGGCGCCGCATCTTGGCTTCGCGGTCGGCAATCTCCTGTGCTGAAGCATCATCGGGAATAAGTGTGGGGCCGTCTGTTGTGCTCATGCCTTACTCTTTCCTAGCGAGCTACCCAAGACACCTTCGGGTCGCACAATCAATACCAACACCAGGACCACGAACGCGACAACGTCCGTCCATTGGGAACTGCCCAGGAGCACCTGGCCGTAGTTGCCAATCAAACCGATCAGCAGGCCGCCCAGCAAAGCACCGCGCACATTGCCGATGCCTCCGAGGACAGCGGCCGCGAAGGCTTTGACGCCGAGGATGAATCCGCCGTTGTATTGCACGCCGGACGGGATTTTCATGACGTAGAACAAGGCAGCTGCTCCGGCCAAGATACCGCCGATGATAAAGGTGGTCACGATGATCTTTTCCTTGTTGACACCCATCAAGGTTGCGGTATCCGGGTCCTGCGCCACGGCACGGATGCCTCGGCCGGTCCGGGACCGCCTAATGAACTGATCGGTGGCGATCATGAGGATAATCGCAGCGACGACAATAACCACCTGCTGCGAATCGACGATGGTCCCGAAGACGTCGAAAATTGCGAGCGGCCGGAACATCGTCAGCGCAGCTTCCGGGCTCGGTCCGCGCCACCAGTAGATGGTGTATTGAATGGCGAAGGAAACACCGATGGCGGTAATCAAGAATGCCAGGCGAGGCGCCTTGCGCTGACGCAAGGGTTTATAAGCCACCCGTTCCACGATCACTGCCATCAAGGCTGAGGCGATAATGGCGACGACGAGGGCGAGGACAAGGTTTCCCACGATGGCCCAAAAACCCAGCGTCGGGGCAGAGGGGCCGAAATTCAGGGCGCTGAGGGTAAAGAACACTCCGTAACAGCCCGTGATGAACACCTCGGAGTGGGCAAAGTTGATGAGGTTGAGAACGCCGTAGACGAGGGTATAGCCGAGGGCAACCAACGCGTAAATGGCCCCGAAGGTCAGCCCGTCAAAGGTGGAACTCCAAAAGTTTTGGGTAAAGGAGTTTACGTCGAAGGTGATCCACGTGTCGTCCACGGGCACCGAGTGGAGCAGGTTGGGAATTACTTCACTGATCATGGCACTTCCTGATGTAATCAAAAGAAATGCTGGGGGTCGGCATGGATGCTAACCCCCAGCATTCATCTGGGCTCGGTGCTATTTTCCGATGACGCCGATGGGAACGATCTTGCCGCTCTCAACTTTGTAGCCGTAAACATCAGGCGTTGCCAGTTCGCCGGTTGAATCCCACTTGTAGTGCTTCGACAGACCATCAGCATCGTAGGACTTGACCCAGGAAAGAAGGTCCGCGCGGGACTGCTTGCCCTTGTCGATGCCCGAGAGCAAGACCGTGACGGCGTCGTAACCTTCAATGGAGTAGGTTCCGGGCTCCGCGTTGGCCAGCTTCTTGTACTCGGATTCGAAGCTCGGGATCAGTTCGCCCGGGATGCAGGGGCAGGTGAAGTACGAGTTGGACGACGCATCGCCTGCCAGCTTGATGAACTGGTCGTCCTTCACTCCATCCGGGCCCACGAAGGATCCGGTGAATCCTTTTGCGACCAGTTGCTGGTCGAAGGGGGCACCCTCTGCGTAGTAGCCGGCGTAGTAGACCGTGTCTGCCTTGGCGTTCATGATCTTGGAAATCACTGCCGAGAAGTCCTTCTGGCCAGTGACGACCTTGTCGGACCCCACCATCGTGGAGCCAAGTGCCGCGGACGTTGTGGTTCCCAAGCCGATACCGTAGTCAGAGTCGTCCTGGACCAGGTAGACCTTCTTTGCCTGCAGCTTGTCCGTGAGGAACTTTGCTGCTGCCGGACCCTGGACGGCGTCATTGCCGAGGGCGCGGAAGAAAGTGGTCCAGCCGTTCTTCGTCAGGCTCGGGTTGGTAGCGGAGGGCGTGATGTGCACCAAGCCCTTCTGTTCGAAGATGTTGCCGGTGGCCTTGGATTCTCCCGAGAAGGGCAAGCCCACCACTCCGATGATGTCCGGCTCGGAAACAATCTGCGTCACTGGGCCTGTGGCCTTGTTCGGATCGCCTTCAGTGTCGAATTTCTTGAACTGGACCTGGCAGCCGGGGTTCGCAGCGTTGTGCTGGTTGATGGCCAGTTGGATGCCGTTGAAGATGTTGATACCCAGCTGGGCGTTGGGTCCTGTCTCGGCACCGGCATAGGCAAGGGTGGTGGTTGACGGGCATGTTCCCTTGCCATCGCCTGCAGGCAAAACAGCTCCGGCAGGAACGTCGACTTTGGAAATCGCAGGGATGTTGATCCTGCCGCTGGCACCCGAGGTCCCTGTGCCGCTAGGAGCGGTCTGATTCGCACAGCCCGCCACCAGCATGCCAAGAGTGGCCGCTGCTGCAATCGCCGAAATGACTTTCTTCCTGTACATAAATAGCCTCCGCGGTGCGTCTGATTCGTGGTCATTCGCCCGAAGTCACTTTCACTTCGAACATGTTCCATGAGAGTACTACCAAATATGTGTCGTGGAACACATATATGCAGGTCAGGATCTAATAACGGTGGATCACCACCCTGCTCGGACAGCCCTTCGGATGAACGCGGGGTTAAATTCTCGTCACGGCACAGCTTGGCGCAAACAAGGGGGGCGGCACGACTCGCATTTCGCATGCGTGCCCCAGGTGGGACTCGAACCCACAACACGCGGATTTTAAGTCCGCTGCCTCTGCCAATTGGGCTACTGGGGCGCCCGGATAATGGTAACCCAGCGCACTCCCCTCCTTGGTCTCCTAAAGCGCTTGGAACGGCGTGGCATAGCGAAAGGTTCCGCTGACGCCGTCGGGCCATGCTTTGAGGCGCAACAGCTGGAAATGGTCTCTCCACCCGGCATCGGGGGCCGTCACGCCCAGCTTGCGGGCGGGTAGAAATCCGAAGCGCGGATAGTACCCGGTGCTGCCCAGCAGGGCGATGCCCGGTTCGCCCGCATCGTCGGCCCGTCGCGCGGTTTCCCGCAAGAGCGCAGATCCGATGCCGCGCCGCTGCAAGTGCGGCTGGACGCTGATCGGGCCCAGCCCCAAAAGCCGGAGCTCCCCGATCCAGCCGCGGGTACTGATGACGTGGCCAACGATCTCACCGGCAATCTCGGCCACGATGCTGAACTGCGGTAAGTACTCATCGCAGTCGAAGAGTTCACGCAGCAGTGTCACTTCGGCCGGGACTCCTTCGACGGGCATCCCGGTGACCGGGCTGGTGGAAAAGGCGGCAGCAGTGAGCGCAAGCACGGACTCGCGATCCACCTCCCTTTCCGATCGCAGCACCACACCCTGGCCCAGCAGTCCAAGCACTTCCATGGCGTGCCCGCGTTCGGCGGAGGGAACCAGCAGGTGGTCGTGATGGAATCCGGCCAGGACGTTGCAGCTGATACCGGCTGCCGTGAGGGCCGAGCTGACTGCCGCGGTGAGTCCCACAGCTTCGAGCGCGGAGTGGATTTGAAGAGTGATCCACGCCGCCACGAAATCGTAGGACAGTCCCAGGCGCCCGGCTTCCTCCCGGCGCAGCACCACGGTGAGGCCTTCCGCTTCGCGGACTGCAGCTTCGATATTGCCTTCAAGCGGTTTACCGTGCGGCCACAATGCGTACACGTAGTCGCCGTCTCGAAGCACGGGGTGCATGGATCTCAGGAGAGTCGTCAGATCGCTTTCGCCAGCCATGCTGCAAGTCTAGGACCCGTCGTTAAACCACGACGGCGGCCGCCTCCCGCGTGGGAGACGGCCGCCGTCGTCGGCACTACTTGGGGTTCGCTACTTGGCGTCAGCCGTGACCGGAGCCTTGGCTTCAGCAGGCTCGGCAGCCGGCGCGGGTGCGGCGGCCGGCTTGGGAGCCGGAGTAGCAGCGGCCACGAAGGCCCCGCGCGGGTTGTCGAGGTCCAGCAGCTGCGTGGTGTCGCGGCCCATGGTCATGCCCAGGAGCCAGTTGAAGATCACGCGGACCTTGCGCTCACCGGTGGGGATGGCCAGGCCGTGGTAGCCGCGGTGGGCCAGCCAGGCGAGTCCACCCTTGAGTCCGATACGGCCCAGGATGTTGATGTTGGCAACGCCCTTCCACTCACCGAAGCCGGCAACCGCGCCAAGGTTCTTGTGCTTGTAGTCGCCCATAGGCTTGTCCCAACGGGAGGCCCACAGGTTCTTGGCAAGGCGCTTGGCCTGGCGCAGGGCGTGCTGGGCGTTCGGAACGCAGGTGCCGTCCGGCAAGCCGCTGCCCGTGAGATCGGGAACGGCAGCGATATCGCCGGCTGCCCAGGCGTTGTCGATGATGCCTTCGTCGCCCGCAATGCGCAGGTCCGGGAGGACACGGACACGCCCGCGCGGCTCGAGCGGGAAGTCGGTGGAACGGATCATCGGGTTGGCCTGCACGCCTGCGGTCCACACGAGGGTGTCGGCTTCGAACTCCTGGGCAGGGGTCTTGTCCGGCAGGTTGATGAGCTTGAGGCTGCCCTCTGCGTTGTCGAGGGACGTGTTGAGCAGGACCTCGATGCCGCGGCTGCGCAGGTGTTCAACAACCCACTCGGCCTGGGCTGCGGTGACCTCGGGCATGATGCGGCCCATGGCTTCGACGAGAACGAAGCGGACCTCTTCCTGGCGGACGCGCGAGTTGTTCTTGACCGCAGCGCGGGCGAGGTCTTCCATCTCGGTGATGCACTCAATACCGGCGAAACCGCCACCGACGACCACGAAGGTCAGGGCCTTGGCGCGCTCGGCAGCGTCCGTCATGGTGGAAGCGAGCTCGATGCGCTCAAGGACCTTGTTTCGCAGGGCGACCGCTTCTTCGATGGTCTTCAGGCCAATGCCTTCGTCAGCAAGGCCCTTGATGGGGAAGGTCCGGGTAATGGCACCGGCGGCAACCACTACGTCGAAGTAAGGGATCTCGAAAGGCTCTCCACCGTCGGCCGGAGCAACAACGGCGGTGCGGTTCTGGTGGTCGATGCTGGTGACGCGGCCCTGTATGAGTTCCGTCTGCTTGAGGTGTTGGCGGTGCGAAATGACGGCGTGGCGTGCCTCGATGTTGCCGCCGGCCACCTCGGGGAGGAAGGGCTGGTAGGTCATGTAGGGAAGCGGATCGACGACGGTGACGATGCCGCCGGCGTTCGCGATCTTCTTCTGCAGCTTGAGTGCTACGTACAGGCCGACGTATCCGCCGCCGACAACGAGAACACGGGGACGGTCAATGAGCTCAGGGGTGGTTGCCATAAGAATAGAGTACAGCACCTTGTGAAAATCTTCACTAACTATTTCGCGAAGCTACACGCTACCGCCGGGGGCTATTTCGGGCCGCTCGGATCCACGACGTCCACCATGCCGGTCGCGGGCTCGTCGGGCAGTTCCGGTGTGGTCCGGTAGGCGCGCCTCAATTGGACGGAGGCCCCCGCAACGATCGCCACGAAAAGCGAACCGAAGCCGATGACCACAGCGGCCGGAACCGCCGTGTCGGCCTGCGAGGGCGCCTTCGCCGCAGGAACTGTGGGATCCGCCAGGGTGGCCGCAGGTATGCTCGGCTTCGATGTTGACGGAGGTGTGGGGCTGCTGAGGTCCCCGCGCCGATGCACCCGGATCCAGTCCGCAATCGATCCCACCGGATTGGTCGCTACCTCGGGCACATCGGCTTTCAGGGCCGCCTCGGCGTTGAGGATGCCGTACCCGTAGATGGGGTCCTTGCCGGGCGCCCCTGCATCCTCGGCCGTCGATACAATTCTGTTGATGACCTGCTTGGCGCTCATATCCGGCCATTTCGAGCGAATAAGAGCCGCGACCCCGGAGACAATCGGCGCGGAGCCGGACGTGCCGGCCCAGTCTTCATAGCTACCCCCAGGCAGTCCGCCCACCAGCTTTTCCGCGGGCGCCGAGACGCCGATGCTGATTCCCTGCGAAGAAGCGTCGACGCTGGCCGTGCGGTTCCGGTCGAGTCCTGCCACGGTCAGTACACCTGGAATCGTGGCCGGCGCGCCGACCTGGACGTTTCCACCGATCCGGTTGCCCGCCGCGGCCACAATGACCACGTCCTTTTGTTCGGCATAGAGGAACGCCGCGTCCCAGCTCTGGGGCCAATCAGGCGATGTGCTGCCGAGGGAAATATTGATGACCTTGGCGCCGTTGTCCACTGCCCATCGGACAGCTTCGGGAATCTGTTCCTGGTCCGTCTTCCCCGCGGGATTCGGCGAACCGAGCCAAGCGGAAACGGACAGGATCTGGGCCTCGGGCGCGACGCCGACGATTCCGTCCGGGCCGACACTGGAACCGGACGAAGGAGACGACGCCGGCGACGGAGAAGCCGATGGGCTTGCCGAAGCGTGTCCACGCCCTGCGAGGAGCGTGGCGACGAGGGTCCCGTGCTCGGGTTTGGCACCGATGCTCTTCTGGCCGTTCGGATCTCCCGCACCCGAAGCATCGGTTCCGCCGACCACCGCGCCCTTGAGGTCGGGGTGTTGCCCGTCCACTCCGCTGTCGATGATGGCCACCTTCACCCCGGCGCCCTTTGATACCTGCCAGGCTGCGGAGATGCCGTACTCGTTGAGCCAGTATTCCTTGTCCCGCCAAGAGTCGGCGAACGCCGAAGGGGCAGTGAATAGCGCGCCTGCAAGGCTCCCCCCGGCCAGCATGGCGGCCAGCGCGGCCGATGCTGTCCGGCGGCGCCAACCGTGTGGCAACGTCATCAGCGAATACCCATGCTCAACGAATACTCAGTGCGATGCCGTCGAGGATGTCGTGCTCGCTGGAGATGGCAGCAGTGATGGAGCCCTCTCCGAGTTCCGCCAAGCGCTGGAGGATGCGGCGCCACACGAGGGCTCCGGCACCGATGACGTCAACGCGTCCGGGGTGCATGTAGGGCAGCCGGGCACGTTCCTCGCGGCTCATTTCCAACAAACTTGTGGCCGCGTCGCTGATGGTCGCCAGGTCCAGGCTGGCACCGTGGATGAGTGCGGGATCGTACTCGCCCAGGCCCAAAGCGTGCGCCGTGATGGTGGTTACGGTACCGGCAACGCCCACGACGGCGGTGGCCCGGCCCAGCGGGACCGTGCGGGCCACGAGGTCCATGGCTGCGTCGACGTCGGCTTCCGCGGCGGAGATCTGCTCCGGCGTCGGAGGGTCGCTGCGGAGGTGCCGCTCGGTCAGCCGCACGCAGCCGATGTCGACGGATTTGGCCGCAATGACGCCGTCGGAGTCTCCGAGGACGAACTCGGTGCTTCCGCCGCCAAGATCCACCACAAGCACCGGGTCCTTGCCGCGCGAAGGCAGCACACTGCTTGCGCCGGCGAAGGACAGCGAGGCTTCTTCGTCACCGGAGATGACCTCGGGTTCGACGCCCAGCAGCTCCCGGATCCCGTCAACAAAGACGTCCCGGTTACGGGCGTCCCGGCTGGCAGAGGTCGCCACGAAACGGACGCCGCCGGCGCCATGACGGCGGATCAGTTCGGCGTAGTCGGCGGTTGCCGCAAAGGTGCGTTCGAGCGCCTCGGGGGCAAGTTCGCCGGTGGCGTCAACCCCTTGGCCGAGGCGCACAACGCGCATCTCGCGGACAACGTCCCGCAGCGGAAGGCCTGCGTCCGCGCCGTTCGCATCCGCGATCAGGAGCCGGATCGAATTGGTACCGCAGTCGATGGCAGCTACCCGGTTCATACGTTGAGCTCCCCTGCGGCTGGTTCCCCTGATGGCTCTGATGCGTGGGAGGACTTGGATTTGCGGACCGGGGCGGGACGGCCCACGATGTCCGGCAGGCCCTGCGGTCCGTGGCGGCTGAGGTCCCGGGACGGGGCCTCCCCCGCACTGTCCCACGCGCCGTCGCAATAGCAGCGGTCCGCGGTCCACCATTCGCTGATCGCCCCGATGGCCTCATCGCCAAGCGGATTGACGCCGGGACCGGCGGCCAGGGAGTGGCCGACCAGCACGTGCAGGCACTTGACGCGGGTGGGCATGCCACCGGCCGAGACGCCGGCGATTTCTGGAACGTCGCCGGTGCCGGCACGTCCGGCGATCTCGTCACGTGCCTGGAGATAGGCTTCGTGGGCGCTCCTATAGGACGCAGCCAAAGGCTCGTCAGCGGTGAGACGTTCGTTCATCTCATTCATGAGCCCGCCGGCTTCCAGCCGCGACACGGCGGCGGTGATGACGGGGTGCGTCAAGTAGAACGTCGTGGGAAACGGGGTGCCGTTGCTCAAGCGCGGAGCGGTCGCGGCGACCAGCGGGTTGCCGCACACGCAGCGCGCCGGGATTTCGACGACGTCGCGCACCGGCCGTCCGAGCTGGCGGCTGAGGATCTCGAGATCGTGTGCTGATGGCTTGCGGGCCTCCTGCGATGCAGGTGCCGAGTTGTCTTCCACTGGCGCTGCCATCCTTCCTGCCCTGTTTGGCCGCGCCCATCTGGGCACGACGGCGGCGGGCACCGCATCTAGTCTGTTGCCGAGCGCCTGATGGATTCCCACAGGCCATCCACCCATGGCAGATTGGACGGGCTTCCGGAAGCTCCCGAGCTGGTGCTTCCGCCCGGTGTCCCGGCGGGAACGTCTCCACCAAACACCCAGTAGCCTGCTTCACCCGGCATAACCATGTTAATGCGATCCCGGGCTTGTTGTTTCACATAGTTGGGGTCCTGCCACCGCGTGATCTGCTTCTGGAGGCTCGCCTGCTCGGCCTGTTTGCTGGCAATATCGGCTTCCAAGCTGGAGATTTCCGCCTTTTTCTCCAACCAGATCTTGACTGTGGGCGCGAGCATGATGGTGATCGCGATCATCACCACAGCGAGGGCAAGCATCCGGCCGGAGAACGCCTTCGCGGGCACAGGGCGCGCGCTGTAGTCCTTGTCGGTGTGCGTGGAGCCGGCACCGGACGTTTTGTTGGATGCCTTGCCGACAACCGGGGTGCTTCCCGTTCTGCCCGGAAGCGAACGTCCCGGTTTCGCCGCAGAACCAGCCTTGGATCCGGACTGGGCCTTGCTTTGCGTGCCGCCTTCGTCTTTGACATTGGACGACGTCCTGGACCCGGCGTTAACCGGGTTCTCTCGCTGGGCAGCGCTTGCCTTGCGGGATTCGCCGAAGTCGGCACGGATGACATGGCCGCCGTCGGCTTTTTTTTGGGGCGAGCGGCCGAGGGCATCTGCCCGGGGGACCTTGGGGCGGCGGGTGGCCATGACACTCCTGTAATGCCTGGTGCTTGCCTGGCGGGTTGCTGCGCGTTGCGTGTCTCACGGAGCCTGCGGTTTGCCGAAATGCTCGCACATTTCGTTAAACAGAACCGGTGGCTATGGTCTTTCCACCATAGCCACCGGTCAGCTGTTTCAGCGGATACTAGCCCTTGAAACGCGGGAAAGCGCTGCGGCCGGCGTAGCGAGCGGCGTCGTCGAGTTCTTCTTCGATGCGCAGCAGCTGGTTGTACTTGGCGACGCGCTCGGAGCGGGCCGGGGCACCGGTCTTGATCTGGCCCGCGTTGGTGGCAACGGCGATGTCAGCAATGGTGGTGTCCTCGGTTTCGCCGGAGCGGTGCGAGGTGATGGTGGTGTAGCCGGAGCGCTGGGCCAGGGAAACGGCGTCCAGGGTTTCGGTCAGGGAACCGATCTGGTTGACCTTGACGAGCAGGGAGTTGGCCGTGGCAGAGTCGATGCCCCGCTGCAGGCGGATCGGGTTGGTGACGAAAAGGTCGTCGCCAACCAGCTGGACCTTGTCACCGATGGCGTCGGTGAGGGTCTTCCAGCCTTCCCAGTCGTTTTCGTCCAGCGGGTCTTCGATAGAGACCAGCGGGTAGTCGGCGACGAGCTCGGCGTAGTAGGCGCTCATCTCGGTGGCCGAGAGTGCCTTGCCTTCGAACTGGTAGGCGCCGTCCTTGTAGAACTCGGAGGAGGCGACGTCCAGCGCGAGGGCGATGTCCTTGCCCGGGGTGTAGCCGGCGTTCTTGATGGCTTCCTGGATCAGGTCCAGTGCAGCGCGGTTGGACGGCAGGTTCGGCGCGAAGCCGCCTTCGTCGCCGAGGCCGGTGGAGAGGCCCTTGGCCTGCAGGACCGACTTGAGGTTGTGGTAGACCTCAACACCCCAGCGCAGGCCTTCGGAGAAGGTCTCGGCGCCGATCGGAGCGATCATGAATTCCTGAATGTCGACGTCGGAGTCGGCGTGGGAGCCACCGTTGAGGATGTTCATCAGCGGGACGGGCAGGACGTGCGCGTTCGGGCCGCCCAGGTACTTGTACAGGGGAAGGTCCGCGGAGGCGGCGGCGGCGTTGGCCACTGCGAGGGAAACGCCGAGGATGGCGTTCGCGCCGAGCTTGCCCTTGTTCGGGGTGCCGTCGAGGTCGATCATGGCCTGGTCGATGCTGCGCTGGTCCGTGGCGTCGAAGCCGATCAGGGCCGGAGCGATTTCGTCGATGACCGCGTCAACGGCCTTCTGGACGCCCTTGCCGAGGTAACGGCCTTTGTCGCCGTCGCGCAGCTCAACGGCTTCGTGCTCGCCGGTGGAAGCACCGGAGGGAACTGCCGCGCGGCCGATCTGGCCATCGGAAAGCAGAACTTCAACTTCTACTGTCGGGTTTCCGCGGGAATCAAGGATCTCGCGGGCGTGGATGGCATCGATAAGCGCCATGGACTGCTCCTTATGGTGAAGCGATTTACTGGGAATCTTGAGGGAAATTCTCGACGTCCTCGTCGCCACTAGCCTAGTCGAGACCGGCCAAGGTTACGGAACAGCGTCGGAACCCTCACGTTTTGTGGCTTCGCCGTCGCGGCCCTGGTACCGGCGGACGGCACCGCGCAAGGCCCGTTCGGCGTCGAATCCTTTCTCCTTCGAGCCCGCGACGACGGCAAGCAGCAAGTCTCCAAGCGCAGCTTCGGAGTCGGGAACCTCCACCGCCGCCACTGGACGGCCGTCCCGTTCCGGGCCGCCTGCGCGCTCTGACCGCTCGGCACGGTCAAGCGACTTTTGCGCCAGGGCGAGGGCAGGAAGGTGAGGTGGTATTCCTTCGAATGGATCCGAGCGCCCCGGCTTTTCGGCCTTTTTCACGGCGTCCCACTTTTCGACGATCTCCTCCACGGTGGCCGGGAAGGATTCCTGCAAGGACCCGTCCGGCTTGAAGACGTGAGGGTTGCGCCGCACCATCTTCTCCGTGATGGCGCGCGCGACGTCGTCGAACGTGAACTGTCCTTGCTCCTGAGCGAGCCGGGCGTGCAGCACCACTTGGAGCAGTACGTCGCCCAGCTCGCCGCGGAGTTCGTCGGCAGTATCGGAACCGGACGCGCCGGCCTCTATCGAGTCGACCACTTCGTACGCTTCCTCGATCAGGTACTCGACGAGGGACTCATGGGTCAGCGCCCCCATCCACGGACAGTGCTCGCGCAAAGAGGCAATTTTTTCCACGAGCACCGCGACAGGACTTTCGGACGCGGCCCCTGCAGGAGTCTGCTCAGCCAAGGTTGGCGTAGGCGTCGTTGATGTACTCCACCAACGCCTCTTTTTCATCCAGCGGCAGGAACGACGACTCGGCCGCGTTGAGCGTCAGTTCGAGAAGGTCGTCCAGATCGTAATCGAAGGTCTCCACGAGAAGCTCGAACTCGTCCGTGAGCGTCACGCCGCTCATGAGCCGGTTGTCCGTGTTGATGGTGACGTTGAAGCCCAGCTGGTAGAGCATGTCCAGCGGGTGGTTCTCGATGCCTTCGCCGAAGTTCGCGATTGCGCCGGTCTGCAGGTTGGACGAGGGGCAGATTTCCAGGGCGATTCCGCGGTCGCGGACCCAGCCGGCCACCTCACCCAAGGTGACCATGCCAACGGTGTCCTCGGCGTCGTCGTCGGCTTCTTTGCCCTCGGCATCTTCGAATTCAACGGTGATGTCCTCGGCGATACGCACGCCGTGGCCCAAGCGCAGGGCACGGCCGTCCACGAGGGCGGACTGGATGCTGTCCAGGCCCGCGGCTTCGCCGGCGTGGACGGTAGCCGGAAAATTGTGCTCGGCCAGGTAGGTGAAAGCGTCCTTGAAGCGGGAAGGCAGGAAACCGTCTTCGGCTCCGGCGATGTCGAAGCCGACAGCTCCGTCGTAGCGGTGGCGCACGGCGAGCTCGGCAATTTCCTGGCCGCGGTCTGCGTGGCGCATCGCCGTGATGAGCTGGCCGACCTGGATTTGGCGCCCGGACTCCTCAACGGCGTCCACTCCGGCGTCGAGCCCTTCCTGGACGGCGTCCACAACCTCGTCCAGGGTGAGGCCCTTCTGCAGGTGCTGTTCGGGTGCCCAGCGGATCTCGCCGTACACGACGCCGTCGTCAGCCAGGTCCTCGACGAATTCCCTGGCGACGCGCGCCAGGCCTTCCTTGGTCTGCATGACGGCAATCGTGTGGTCGAAGGTTTCGAGGTATCGGACCAAAGAACCGGAGTCCGCGGACTCACGGAACCACTGGCCCAGCGCTACGGGATCCGTGGAAGGCAGGGTGTGGCCGGCGGCCTCCGCCAGCTCGATGATGGTGGCCGGGCGCAGTCCCCCGTCCAGGTGGTCGTGAAGGGAAACCTTCGGCAGGCTCTTCAGGTCGAAGTCAAGGGCAGGGGCGGCATCAACAATGGGCTCAGTCACCACTCAACTCTAGGGGGACGGAAGAAGCTTAGCCAGCAGGGTTTGAGCGGTCGACGCCGGCCGTCGCGTTAACCGCGGTGGCTGCGTCGGCTGCGGCTGATTCCGCGGAAGCTGCTTCCTTCTTCTCGTCATCCTTCTTTTCGAGGTGTTTGTGCCACCAACGCAAGGTGTGGTCCACAATGACGCCCAGCACCACGGCGAATGCCACGGCAATCCCCACGCCGAGGAGCGGGTTGTTGTGCACCCAGTGGCCAGCCAGCGATCCAATGCCGATCGAGTAACCTACCCACGTGAAGCAGGCAAAGGCATCCAGGAAGAAGAAGGTCTTGTGGCGGAAGCCAGTCTGTCCGGCGACGTAGTTGACCGCCACCCGGCCCCACGGTATGTATCGGGCCGTGAAGATGAGCACGGCGCCGCGCTTGTCCAGCTCATAGTGCGCCCAAGCGAACATCTTTTGGACCTTCGGCTTGCGCATCCATTTCCAGCGGTCCAGGCCGATCTTGCGGCCCAGCATGTAGGCCATGTTGTCGCCGGCCATGGCCCCGACAAGCGCAGTAGCGCCGAGGAGCCACAGGTTGGGCTCACCCCGGTGCATCGCAAGGGCCGAGAGCCCGACGATCGCGGTCTCACTGGGAAGGATCGTGGCAAAGCCGTCGATGAAAAAGAAAACCAGGAGCACCGGGTAGATCCACGGTTGCCCGGCGGCATGCTCGAGCATGTGGTTCATGAATTCCACGCAGGCATTGCTCCTCAAGGAAAGTCACACGGTCGCGTGACATAGATCGCTATCCAGTGTCCCACGGCCCGGGCGTCGTTCGCTACGCCCCGGCCGGGGTGGCACACACTTTAAGGCTAGCTCGAAAGTCGAAATGGAAGCATCCACCTGTGGATGGATCTTCCGGTGCCAAGCACGTCATACCCAGGGAGGAGATAGCGCCCCTTGGCTACGCACTCCTGGCTATCTGACAGGTTCCTCTTCGGGCTCCCCGGCTTCCTCGTCCTCTTCGGTGGCGGGCGTGGCACCGCGGACTTTGCTGATGACCCGGTCCACGATGATTCCCAGGATGGCGGCCGCAACGATCGCGATGGTCGCTCCGAGCAGGTGATTGTGCTCGAACCACTGGCCGAAGAACAAACCGATGGCTACGGAGTAACTGGCCCACAGAGCGGCAGACATGGCCGTGAGCGCCACAAACATGCCGTGCGAGAAATGCGTTGCACCGGCTGTGAGGTTGACCGCCACACGTCCAATGGGGATGAACCGGGCCACGATGATCAGTGACGCGGCCCGGCGTCGAAGTTCCCGCCCAGCCCAACGGAAGGCACCCTGCATCCTTTGGGAACGCATCCACCGCCAGCGGCGAACACCTATTTTGCGGCCTATCAAGTAGGCGATGTTGTCGCCAGTGAAAGCCCCAAGGGCGCCCACCAGAATGAGCAGCCACGCGTTAGGCGTCCCTGCCGTCGCGGAGACGGCCGCGAGTCCCACCACCATCGACTCGCTGGGAATGGGCGGGAAGAAACCGTCGATCACACAGCAGGCAAAAACCAGAAGCAAGACCCAAGGCTGTCCGGCTGCGGCGAGGATGAAGTCGTTGAAGGCTTGCACGGTCTTTCTAACGAATGGCCGTAGGGATTGTCTCCCGGGCCCAAAATGCCCGGGAGACCAACCTAGGAGATCCGGTCGATGATGAGCCGTTGCGCCGGCCGTGAGCCTTCCGGCGCGATGAGCACCGCGCCTTCCAAGGCTTCCTTGGCCCGTTCGAACTTTTCCGGGGTGTCGGTCAGGAGGGTCATGAGTGGCTCCCCCGCCCGGACCAACGCACCTGGTTTGGCGTGCATCCGCACCCCTGCACCGGCCTGGACGATGTCTTCCTTCCGGGCACGTCCGGCGCCGAGGCGCCAGGCAGCCACACCCACGGACAAGGCGTGGAGTTCCACCAAGACGCCGTCGGCCGGTGCCGGGATGACCTCGGATTCCTTGGCCACCGGCAGGGCGGCACGCGGATCGCCGCCTTGGGCTTCGATCATGCGGTTCCAGACGTCCATCGCGCGGCCATCCTTAAGGGCGGCCGCGGGGTCGGCGTCGTGCACTCCGGCGCAGGCGAGCATCTCTTCGGCGAGCCTGATGGTCAGCTCGACGACGTCTTCCGGGCCGCCGCCCGCAAGCACCTCCATCGATTCCTCCACCTCGATGGCATTACCCGCGGTCAAGCCCAGCGGCGTGCTCATGTTGGTCAGGAGGGCCACCGTGTTGACGCCCGCATCCTTGCCAAGGGCCACCATGGTTTCGGCCAGCTCCCGGGCACGGGCTTCGTCCTTCATGAACGCCCCGGAGCCCACCTTCACGTCGAGTACCAGGGAGCCCGTGCCTTCGGCGATCTTCTTGCTCATGATGGACGAGGCAATCAGGGGAATGGCTTCCACGGTGCCCGTGACGTCGCGCAGGGCATAGAGCTTCTTGTCCGCCGGAGCCAAACCCGTGCCGGCGGCGCAAATGACAGCGCCCACGTCCTGCAGCTGGGCCAGGATTTCCTCGTTGCTGAGGTTCGCCCGCCAACCGGGGATTGCCTCGAGCTTGTCGAGCGTGCCGCCCGTGTGGCCCAGTCCCCTGCCCGACAGCTGGGGAACCGCCACCCCGAAGACCGCCACGAGCGGCGCAAGTGGAAGGGTGATTTTATCCCCGACACCCCCGGTGGAGTGTTTGTCGGTGGTGGCTTTCACGCCGCCGTCGGGACGCCGAAGGCTCGAGAAGTCCATCCGCTCGCCCGAAGCGATCATCGCCTCTGTCCAGCGCGAGATCTCGGAACGGTCCATCCCGTTGAGCAGGATCGCCATGTTCAGGGCCGCCATTTGTTCATCGGCAATGACGCCGCGGGTATAAGCATCGATGGTCCAGTCGATCTGCTCCGGGCTCAGGGTTCCCTTGTCCCGTTTGATGCTGATGATCTGTACGGCGTCGAACGCTTCAGTCTGTGTCACCGGTTCTCCTCCAGGTTGTCGGGACCGAAGGCATCTGGCAGCACTTGGTCCATGGTCTTGATGCCCTGCGTTGTCATGAGTTGCATGCCGGGTGCCCGGAATTCATACAGCAATTGCCTGCACCGGCCGCACGGCATGAGGACATTGCCTTTCGCGTCGACGCAATAGAACGCCCGCAATCTGCCGCCGCCACCCATATGGAGGTCTCCCACCAAGGCGCACTCGGCGCACAGAGTGAGTCCATAGCTGGCGTTCTCGACGTTGCATCCGCTGACGATCCGCCCGTCCTCGGTGAGGGCGGCAGCCCCCACCGGGAACTTCGAATACGGAGCGTAGGCCTTCCCCATGGCGGCGACCGCGGCGGCCTCGAGGGCCGCCCAGTCCACTTCGGTATCCGTGAACGCCACGGTCAGCCCTTGACGTACGGTATGCCGCTCGCCGCCGGCGGCCGGGACCTGCCCACCAATCCAGCGACGGCAAAGACCGTCAAGGCGTAAGGCAACATGGCCATGAACTGGCTCGGAACGGGCGATCCGATGATGGTGATGACGCTCTGGAGGTTGTCCGCGAAGCCAAACAGCAACGCGGCCAGGAAGGCGCCGATCGGGTTCCAGCGGCCGAAGATCAGCGCCGCCAAGGCGATATACCCGCGGCCACCGGACATGTCCTTGCTGAACGCGTCCACGGATACGAGCGTGAAGAACGAGCCGCCAATGCCCGCGATCGCACCGCCCATGAGCACGTTCCAGAATCGGGTCCGGTTGACGTTGATGCCCACGGTGTCGGCCGCCTGTGGGTGCTCGCCGACGGCCCGCACGCGCAGTCCCCACTTCGTGTGGAAAAGGCCGAGGTAAACCACGATCACTGCGATGTACATCAGATAGCCCACGAGGGACTGGTGGAACAGGATGGGGCCGATGATGGGGATATCGGACAGGAAGGGAATGTCCACCGGAGGCAAGCGCCCCGGCTTGTTGAGCCCATCCGGGTCAGCCGTCAGCAGCGTCGAAAAGAGGAAGCTCGTCAGTCCGCTGATGAGGACGTTGAGCACGACGCCGACGATGATCTGGTTGACGAGGTACTTGATGCTGACCACGGCCAGGACCAAGGAAACAAGCGTTCCGGCGACGGCCGCCGCGACGAGCCCGGCGTACACATTGTGCGTCACGGTGGCAACGACCGCTGCAGAGAATGCTCCCAGAAGGAGCTGCCCCTCAATGGCGATATTGACCACGCCAACGCGTTCGCACAGGACACCGGAAAGGGATCCGAAGACGAGCGGCACGGCCAAGGTGACGGATCCTGCGATCAGTCCGGCGAGGGAGATCGACGGCTCATCGCCATTTCCGCCAGCGACGATCCAGACCATGAACCCGATGAGGAACACTGCGGCAAACGTGCCGCCCACCCAGCGGGGTGCAGCCCGCTTCGCCTGGGTGAGATACACCGTGTAGCCGGCCAGGCCCAGAAGGATCACCGCAGCGATCCAGCCGATGGCCGCGGAAGGGAGCGTGATCTTGGAAACCTTTGCCACTCCGAGCGCGGCAAGGGCGAGGACCACGACGGCGGCAACGGTGGATGGGGGCAGCCAACCCGGAACCGTGCCTGAACCTGACGCCGTGCCTGAACCGGAGGTGAGGCCTGAACGACGGCGGACGAACCACAGGTATCCGAGACCAACGGAAAGCAGAAGTGCCAGGACGAACGTGACCAAAGCAGCGACACTGGAGGCCGCTTCATTGGCGGCCTCGGCAATGCCGAAGCCTGCCGACTTCGAATTGGACATGAAGCCGAACAGCACGGTTCCTAGGATTGCGAGCAGGGATAGTCCAATGCCGGCCTTCCAGCTCACCAGCTCGGTGGCACCCGTTTTTCCGGGGCTCGCCGGGGCGTTTCCGGCGGGGGTGCCACCGCCAGGCTGAGTTGTTGTGGTGCTCATGCTGTTGCAGCTCCGCTCTCGATTTTTCCGGAGGGGATGGTTCCGGAGCCGGGGCCGCCAGCGGCCTTCTTCTTTTTCCGCGGGTTCAGCCCGAAGATCGCTCGCACCAGCGGTGGTGCCGCAATGAACAGGACGATCAACGATTGGATGACCAAGACGATGTCGATGGGGGTCTGTGTTTCAGCCTGCATCGCGACGCCTCCCGCACGGAACGCGCCGAACAAGAGCCCGGCGAAGAATGTTCCCCACGGCGTCGAACGGCCGAGCAGCGCGACCGTGATGGCATCGAATCCGATGGAGGCAGCGACGCCTCCGGAGAGGTATTTCTCCGTTCCGGATACCTGCGCAATGCCGGCCAGGCCTGCAAGCGCACCCGCAATCGCCATCACGAGTATCACGGCGCGGGGAACGTTGATTCCGGCGGTGCGTGCCGCGCTCTGGTTGGCGCCCACGGCCCGGAATTCAAAGCCGAGCGTGGAGCGCTTCAGGAGCCACCAGACGAAGACCGTTGCCAGCACAGCAAGGAGGAAGCCCGCGTGGAGCCTGAACTGGGGGCCGAGCAACTCCGGGAACAGTGCCGACTGGTCCAGGAAGGGCGAGATCGGGTTGGTCGAGCCCTTGCGCTGGAAAGCCGGAGTGGTCAGGAGGAACAGGAGCAGGAAGTTCGCGATGTAGTTCAGCATGATGGTCACGATGACCTCATGCGCACCGGTCCGGGCCTTGAGGAGGCCGACGACGCCGCCCCACACCGCGCCGCCGACAAATCCGGCAACGATGACAAGCAGCAGGTGAACCAGGAAAGGCAAGTGCCAGGTGAAGCCCACGTAGGCGCCGAACAGGGCGCCGAAAATGATCTGCCCTTGCGCACCGATGTTGAACAGGCCCGCGCGGAAGGCCAAGGCCACGCCGAGTCCTGCCAGGATCAGGGGCGTGGACACCGTCAGGGTTTCAGTGATCGGGTACAGCTGGGCTGCGGCGTCGGCCCCGGCCCAGTTGAATATCGCGCCCTGGACCAACGCCACGTAGGGCCTGAAGACCTCGGTGAGCATGTCCCACGGCTGCGCGAAGAAATAGCCTGCTGTTTCGGCAACTTTGGGGTTCGTCACGGCCATCAGGATGCCGCCAAGCACAATGGCGAGCAGCACGGACAACACCGAGACCATGGCGTTTCCGGTCACGATCTGCCGGAAGACTGAACCACCGGCGGCGTGCGGGATCTGTCCGCCTTGGCTGGCAGCCGGTATTACAGACGGGGCCATTGCACCGTCCGCCGTGTCCAGCGCGACATCCAGGACGACCTCGTCGTCCAATGTTTCCGGGCGCTCCGGCTCGACCTCGTTTTCCTGCCGAGGGGTATTGGACTCAGACATGGGTTCCTCCCTCGAGGGTCTTGTGCGCAGTCAGTTCTGCCTCATGTTCCGGAACGCCGGCCATCATCAAGCCCAGCACATCGCGGGACGTACCGGCGGGAACGATCCCGACCAGCTTTCCCCGGTAGAGAACGGCGATCCTGTCAGCGAGCTCGAGGACTTCATCGAGTTCCGTGGACACGATCATCACCGGAGTTCCGTTGTCCCGTTCCGCAATGACCCTCTTGTGTACGAATTCGATGGAGCCGACATCGAGCCCTCGGGTGGGCTGCGATGCGATGAAGAGCCTCAATGGCCTGGACAGCTCCCGGGCCAGGACCACCTTTTGCTGGTTGCCTCCGGAGAGCGTACCCACAGCGACATCGATCGACGGCGTCCGCACATCGAACTCCTCGACCTTCTTCTCCGCGTGCGAAGCAATCAAGGCCGGTTTCATGCCGATGCCTTGGGCGAAAGGCGCCTTGTCGTAAAGGTCCAGGATCATGTTCTCGGAAATGGAGAACGTTCCCACCAGCCCGTCGATCTTGCGGTCCTCAGGGACGAACCCGACGCCGGCGGACAGGACCTGCTTGACGCTCTTGCCGAGCAGCTCGACGCCGTCGAGGACGATGGACCCGGTGACGTGCTGCTGGACGCCGAGGATGGCTTCCGTGAGCTCCGTCTGGCCGTTGCCCTGAACACCGGCGATGGCGAGCACTTCACCCTTGGCGATGTCGAAGCTCAGCCCGTCCACGACGTGCTGGCCATTGTGGTCCACGACGGTCAGGTCCCGGACCTTGAAGGTCGCCTCACCCGGTTGGGCCGGCTTCTTTTCCAGGGTCAGGCTGACCGCCCGGCCTACCATTGCCGAGGCGAGTTCCGTCGGGGACGCCGAGGGATCGGCCGAGCCGACTACTTTGCCGCGCCGGATCACCGTGATGATGTCAGAAATTTCCTTGACCTCACGCAGCTTGTGCGAAATGAAAACAATTGATTTTCCGGCGGCCTTGAGCTGCCTGATGATGTCCAGGAGCTCATCGGTTTCCTGGGGGGTGAGAACCGCGGTCGGTTCATCAAGAATCAGGACTTCGGCGTCACGCACCAGTGCCTTGATGATCTCGACCCGTTGCTGCACGCCCACGGGCAGGTCTTCCACGAGGGCATCGGGGTCGACGTGGAATCCGTACTGCTTGGAAATCTCGGAGATCCTGCGGCGGGTTTCATCCAGGTTCAGGAAACCGGCCGCCTTGGTAGCTTCGTTTCCCAACGCGACATTTTCGGCGACAGTGAATACCGGAATCAACATGAAGTGCTGGTGGACCATGCCGATCCCCGCCGCCATCGCATCGCCGGGGCCCTTGAAAACGACAGGCTTGCCGTCGACCAGGATTTCGCCGTCGCTGGGGTCATAGAGTCCGTAAAGGACATTCATCAGGGTGGATTTGCCGGCACCGTTTTCGCCCAGGAGGCAATGGACTTGGCCCGGTTCAACCACGAGATCGATGTGGTCATTGGCTACGAGGGATCCGAAGCGCTTCGTGATCCCTTTCAGTTCGAGTTTCAAAACTCCAACCCATCTATAAAGGATGGCTCCTCGTCATCACCGTGCTCCCAGCATAGTGCTCGGCCCAGGAGTGTCGAAGAGCAAAATTGAAGGCAACGCAGAACGCGCTGCCCTTCTGCCAAAACTCGGCTGAAGGGCAGCGCGACGCGGTTTAGCCCGGATATTTACTTGGGGCTGGACTTCGATTCGACCTTGACTGCGCCGGAGATGATGTCCTTCTTCAACTGGTCAAGATCGCTCTTCATGTCTGCCGGAACAGCGGAGTCGAGATCGTGGAACGGGGCAAGCGCCACGCCCCCGTTGTCGAGCGTGCCAACGTACGGGCTGGGGTCGAACTTGCCGTCCTTGTCGGCCTTGATGACCGTTTCGACGGCGGTCGCCATGGTCTTCTGGACCGAAGTCAGGATGACCGACTTGTACGCGGGTGCGGTCAGGTAGCCATCCGAGTCGACCCAGATCAGCTTTGCGTCCGTGCCCTTTGCCTTGGCGTCAAGGATCGCACTTCCGGCGCCCGCTCCAACCGGTCCAGCGACGGGAAGGACGACGTCGGCCCCTTGGTCCAGGAATCCCTGGGTGAGGACCTTGCCCTTGTCGACCTGCTTGAAGTCGCCGACGAACGTTCCGTCCTGCTTGTCCTTGTCCCAGCCAAGCAGCTGGACGGACTTGCCCTTCTTCTGGTTGTAGTACTTCACGCCGTCAGAGAAGCCGTCCATGAAGATGCTCACGGTGGGGATGTTGAGGCCACCGAAGGTCGCAACCTTGCCCGTTTTGGAAGTGCCGGCCGCGAGGTACCCGGCCAGGAACGCGGCCTGGGCAGTGTTATAGACAATCGGCTTGACGTTCTTCGGGAAGGTGGGGTCCGAGTAGTCGATGATGGCGAAGTGGCTGTTCGGGTTCGCCGTCGCGATGTTCTTCGTGGCGTCGCCAAGCAGGAAGCCGACCGTAACTGTCAGCTTGCAGCCTTGCTGGACCATGGAACGAAGGTTGGGGTCGTAGTCCGTGTCGGCCTTGGACTGGACGTGCTTCTCCTGGATGCTCAGGTCCTTGGCTGCGGCCTGAAGGCCCTCGTAGCCTGACTGGTTGAACGACTTGTCATCGAAGCCGCCGGAGTCGGACACCATGCATGCGGTGTAGTCCGACTTGGTGGCGCTGCCCGAGCTCGAAGCAGACGGTGCGCTACCGCAGCCTGCCAGCAAAAGTGCAGCGGCGCCCGCAGTTGCGACGCCTGCAAATGAACCGCGCTTTAGTGTGGCACGCAGTGATTGCTTCAATTTTCCTCCAGGAAGAAAGTGATTGATGCTACGACAGTTGGTCAATGAGTGTCCGTTTCGAAAACTCGAGTCTGAAATTCTGTTTTCACTGATGCTTCGCAGCACTGCGCCTGGGGCGCACTGATGGCACAACTTTAGTGGGATTGAACACACCCGGGTAACACAAAAGCCCAACAACCCGAAGATTGTTGACCTTTTGTTACCAAGCAGTAGAGGAACTCCCAGCGAACGGTCCTAGGATGCGATCTCCCGCGGGCGCGAACTGGCAGCAGATGACCCCGAAATCGCTTTTTGCGGGCATCTGCCGCCAGTTCGCGCCGCTGCGGAACTAGACTCAGGGCAGGCGGACCAGCATCTTGCCGGTGTTGGCTCCGTCCAGGAGGTCGATGAAAGCCTTCGGCGCGTTTTCGAGCCCGTCGACGATCGTCTCGTCGTAGCGGACCGTTCCATCGGCCAGCCATCCGGCCATCTTCTGCGCGAACTCGCCGGCGTGCTGTCGCTGGCCACCCACGAGGAAGCCGCGCAGGGTCAGTTGCTTTCCGATGGCCACGGCTAAGTTCCGCGGGCCCGATGCGGGCTCTGTGGAGTTGTACTGCGAAATGGCACCGCACATTGCCACGCGGCCACCCACAGTGAGGACTGCGAGGGCGGCCTCGAGGTGTTCGCCGCCGACGTTGTCAAAGTAGACATCGATGCCACGCTCCCCCGCAGCCTCACGAAGTTGCTTCACGACGGGACCGTCGTGGTAGTCGAAGGCTGCGTCGAAGCCGAGTTCCAGCAAGCGCGCCACCTTCTCGGGGGAACCGGCGCTGCCGATCACCTTGGAGGCGCCCATGGCCTTGGCGACCTGGCCGACAATCGAACCCACTGCGCCTGCGGCACCTGAAACGAAGACGACGTCGCCGGCTTTGAACTCAGCCACCTTGAGCAGCCCGGCATACGCAGTCAGGCCCGTCATGCCAAGCGCTCCCAGGAATGCCGACGTCGGCGCCAGGCCGGCCGGAACCGGCGTCGCGCTTGCCGCATCCACCACGGAGTATTCGCGCCAGCCGAGCTGGTGCACGACGACGTCACCCACCTTGAGCGCCTCGGAACGGGACGAGATCACCTCACCCACCGCACCGCCGTCGAGCGCTGCGTCGAGTCGGAAGGGCGCCGAATAGGACTTCGCGTCGTTCATGCGGCCGCGCATGTAGGGATCGACCGACATGAACTCGTTGCGGACCAGGATCTGGCCGTCCTGCAGCTCCGGCAGATCGGTCTCGGCCAGCCGGAAGTTCTCCTGGATAGGGCGTCCTTGCGGGCGGGATGCCAGCTGGATTTCGCGGGTGCTCTTGGGAAGCGCGGAGCTCATGCTGCCACCTCCACAAGCTTGATGTCGACGGCGATGTTCCCGCGGGTCGCGTTGGAGTAGGGGCAGATCTGGTGGGCTTTGGCCACGAGTTGCTCGGCGGTTTCCCGGTCGAGGGCAGGCAGCGCGATCTCAAGCTCCGCGGCGAGGCCGTATCCCTCGCTGCCCTCCAAGGCACCGAAATGGATCTTGGCGGCGACGGCGGAATCAGTCAGATCCACCCGGGCCTTGCGCCCTACCAGCCTGAGTGCCGAGTGGAAGCAAGCCGCGTAACCGGCGGCGAAGAGCTGCTCGGGGTTGGTGCCCTGGCCGTTTCCGCCCAGTTCCACCGGGCTGGCGAGAGCGACGTCCAGCTTGCCGTCGTTCGTGCGGGCGTTGCCTTCGCGGCCTTCACCGGAGGCGAGTGCCTCGGCTATGTACAAAGTCTTCACTGTGGTTCCTTTTCCTTTGATGGGATGGACGTGTTGGGATGGACGTTTTGAGATGGACGATCAGATGGCTGAATGGAGGGCGGCGGTGAGCCGGCCCAGGGTGTCGTGAAGCTGCGCAAGCTCCGCGGCGCTCAGGCCCGCGGCGTCAGCGAGGCGTTGCGGTACAGCCCCCGCCCTGGCACTGAGGGACTGCCCGGCGTCGCTCAGGTGGATCTCGACGCGTCGCTCGTCCTCGGCTGAACGCCGGCGCTCCACGAGGCCCAAGGCTTCAAGCCTCTTGAGCAGCGGTGACAGGGTGCCTGAGTCGAGTCCCAGCTCGGTACCCAGTTCCCGGACGCTTCGAGGCTCGTTTTCCCAGAGCACCAACATCACGAGGTACTGCGGATACGTCAGTCCGAGCTCGTCCAGCACCGGCCGGTAGACCGCAGTGGCGGCCTTGGATGCGGAGTAGAGGGCGAAACAGACCTGGCGGTCGAGGCGGGGGGCTTCACTCATGGAATAACGATAGCTCACAATTAAATTGTGCACAACCCAATTGGCCCCAACGACGCCCGCTCACAAACAACCCCACCCCGGGCAACGCCCGCTCACAAACAAGCCGAAACGACGGGATCCTCTTGCAGATGATCTGCAAGAGGATCCCCGGCCTTTCGACCAAAAGTGAGCGAGCGTCCGGCCAGAACCCGGCATAAGTGAGCGAGCGTCCGGCCAGAACCCGCCATAAGTGAGCGAGCGTCCGGCCAGAACGCGGCATAAGTGAGCGAGCGTCGGAGGCTTAGAGATCCCGGATGGTTCGCAGCGCGGCGGCGGCCAGGACTTGGATGGCGAAGCCGAGGGCACGCTCGTCCACAATGAAGTCACCGCGGTGGAGATCGTATTCCTCGCCGCCGGGCGTGTGCGTTCCGAGGCGCATCATGGCGCCCGGCAGATCGGCCAGGAACCAGGCAAAGTCCTCGCCACCCATGGACTGGGGCGTCAGGACGACGGCGTGCTCGCCTAGTTCGGCACGGGCCGCGGCCTCGATGAGGGCAGTCTCGTGTTCCGAGTTGACCACCGGAGGGACGCCACGGGTGTGCTCGAGGTGCACGTCCACGCCGTACGGCGCGGCAACTTGCTGGACGACGTCGTCGAGCAACTCCCCCGCGCTGTGCCAGGCGTCCCTGTCGAGGCAACGCATGGTGCCGGCCATGTAGCCGTTGGCGGGGATGGCGTTGGGTGCGGAACCTGCCGCGATCTGGCCCCACACCACCGAAACGCCGCTGCGCACATCCACCCGACGGGATAGAACGGCCGGGACGTTGACGGCGATTTGGGCCAGCGCGAAGACCAGGTCTTCGGTCAAATGCGGACGGGAAGTATGGCCGCCACGTCCGGTCAGTTCGATTTTGATGGTGTCCGACGCCGAGGTGATGGCGCCTATGCGCGTGCCGATCTTGCCGACGTTGATACGCGGATCACAGTGCAGCGCAAGAATCCGCGGGACACCCTGGAGCACCCCCTGCTCGATGCACGACAGGGCACCGCCGGGCATGGTTTCCTCTGCGGGTTGGAAGATGATGCGCACCGTGCCGCCCAAGGGGGATTCCTGGTGCATGGCGTGCAGCACCAAGGCAATGCCAAGCATGCTCGTGGTGTGGACATCATGCCCGCACGCGTGGGTGACGCCGTGGTTCTTCGACGCGAACGGAAGCCCGGTCTCTTCGATGATGGGGAGGGCGTCGATGTCGCCGCGGAGGGCCGTCGCGATAGGCCCCTCGCCGACGTCGACCGTCAGCCCCGACCCTTCCAGCCGGCGGGGTTCAAGCCCCGCCGCTTCGAGCCGTTCAACCAACTTGTCCGTGGTGCGAAATTCCTTGAAGGAAAGTTCGGGGTGCGCATGCAGATCCCTCCGGAATTCAAGGAGTTCCGGCAAGAGATCGTCAAGCCACGGCTTCACCACTGGGGTCGGCTCGGTTTCGGTAGTGAAATTGCGCACCTCACAACTCTAGCCATCCACTCCCCCCGAATAGCGAAAGGGGTCTCTTGGTTACGGACAGCGCCGCAAGAAGGCGCTACAGAACGTCTGTGTCGCCGCTCGCCTTGAGTGCGTCCACCGCACCCTTGACCCGCTGGGCGTGTTCCTTCGTGGTGACAAGCAAGGCGTCCGGCGTATCAACGATCACGACGTCCTTGATCCCGATAAGGGCGATCACGCGCTTAGTGTCGGAGACAACCACGCCGCTGGCGTTCTCGGTGAAGACACGGGCGCCTTCGCCCAGGACGGTCACCTCATCGACGTCGCCGGCATTGTTGAGTCGACCGATCGCGGCGAAGTCTCCGACGTCGTCCCAGCGGAAGGTACCGGGCACGACGGCGACATCCCCCGCCGCTGCGGCGGGTTCAGCCACGGCATAGTCAATGGCAATCTTCGGCAGCGTGGGCCACACCCGGGCAGTCACTTCGTCGCGTTCCGGCGTGTCCCAGGCCTCGGCAATTTCCTCCAGCCCGGCGAACAGGACCGGCTGGTTTGCCTCCAGGTGCTTGAGCATGAGCGCGACGGGGGCGACGAACATACCGGCATTCCAGACGTAGTCGCCCGTCTCGAGGTACTTCTTGGCAATGTCCTCGCTCGGCTTCTCGACGAATTCGACCACGGCATGCGCGTTCGGTGCGTTATCGATGTTGAGCAAGTCCCCGGTGCGGATGTAACCGAACCCGGTCGAGGGGTGCGTGGGCTTGATGCCGATGGTGACGATCTTTCCGGCGGCAGCCGTGTGGATTGCCTCGCGGACAGTTTCCTGGAAGAGGTTGTCCGGGCTGATGACATGGTCGGCTGCGAAGGAACCCATGATGGTGTCCGGGTCGCGACGGTAGAGGATGGCGGCGGCGAGGCCGATCGCGGCGCCCGAGTCCTTCGGTTCGCTTTCGAGGACCAGTTCGTCGTCGCCCACTTCGGGAAGCTGGCGGCAGACAGCAACCCGGTGCGCCACACCCGTGACCACCAACACGCGGTTGCCGGCCAATGGTTCGAGGCGGTCGTAGGTAGCCCGTAGAAGGGTGCTTCCCGAACCCGTGAGGTCATGCAGGAATTTGGGCGCAGCTGCGCGCGAAAGCGGCCACAGGCGCGTGCCCACTCCGCCGGCCGGAATAACCGCATGGAAGTGACGCAATGGCGATTCGGGGCTTGCAGCGTTTTCTATACTCACCGCAACACCTTATCCGACACCCGCGCAAGTCCCACTTTGTGGTCTTCGTCTCACCCCTGCGGCGAAAAGACCGGAATTCAGGCGAACACCCGCACTCTCGTTACAAGAAGGGGTGCCTAAATTGAATAAGCTGTGAGCGAAGCCTAGATTTAGGCTGAGCTACGAGTGCTCTCGCGGCTGGCGTTCCCCCCGCATGGATCCCGTGCAAGCGCCGCTGTGTTGCAGGAAGGTTTATTCAGTGCCGACAAAACCAGCTGGCACCTTGTACCGCGGCCGTGAAGGCATGTGGTCCTGGGTTGGACACCGTATTACCGGTGTTGTGATCTTTTTCTTCTTGTTGGTCCATGTGCTGGACACCTCATTGGTGCGTGTGTCCCCGGAGGCCTACACCGCCGTCATCGGCGCCTACAAGAACCCCCTCATGGCCCTGGGCGAGACGGGCCTCGTCGCAGCGATCGTTTTCCACGCCTTCAATGGCCTGCGCGTCATCGCCATTGACTTCTGGAAGAAGGGCGCAAAGTACCAGCGCCAGATGCTGTGGACCGTCCTGGTTCTGTGGCTGGTCGTTTTCGGGGCCTTCGCCATCCGCCACCTGTCCCTCGCACTGGGAGGCCACTAAGCCATGAGTACTGACATTCAGACCCCACGCAGTGGAAAAATCGGCAGCGGGAAAATTGCTCCGCAGTACCGTCGCGGCACCGGTTCCAAGGGGAACTTCGAGATGTTCGCGTGGTTGTTCATGCGGCTCTCCGGCGTCGTGCTCGTGGTCCTGATCTTCGGCCACCTCTTTGTGAACCTGATGGTGGGCGAGGGCATCCACGGCATCGACTTCGGCTTCGTGGCCGGCAAGTGGGCCGACCCGTTCTGGCAGTTCTGGGACCTGGCCATGCTGTGGCTCGCCATGCTGCACGGCACCAACGGCGTCCGCACCATCATCAACGACTACGCCGAGAAGGACGCCACCCGCCTCTGGCTCAAGGTGGTCCTTTACGCGGCTACCGTCGTCATCGTCGTTCTTGGCACGCTGGTGATCTTCACGTTCAACCCGTGCCCCGTCGTCAACGGCGTTCAGCTGCCGGGCGGGTTCTGCCCGGCGCCGTAGCGGCTCCGCTGCACCACCGGCTTAGTCCGGCTGTGCACAACACGCGGAGCAGGCTCCGCCGACCATCTGACTTAGAGAGAAAGAGCATCTGGTATGCAGGTCCATAAGTACGACGTCGTTATTGTCGGTGCCGGCGGCGCCGGCATGCGCGCCGCGATCGAATCCGGTCAGCGCGCACGCACTGCAGTACTGACCAAGCTCTACCCCACCCGTTCCCACACTGGCGCAGCCCAGGGCGGCATGTGTGCAGCCCTGGCCAACGTCGAAGAGGACAACTGGGAGTGGCACACGTTCGACACCATCAAGGGTGGCGACTACCTGGTTGACCAGGACGCAGCCGAGGTCATGGCGAAGGAAGCCATCGACGCCGTGCTGGACCTGGAGAAGATGGGCTTGCCGTTCAACCGCACGCCCGAAGGCCGCATTGACCAGCGCCGTTTCGGTGGCCACACCCGTGACCACGGCAAGGCTCCGGTCCGCCGCGCCTGCTATGCAGCAGACCGCACTGGCCACATGATCCTGCAGACGCTGTACCAAAACTGCGTCAAGCACAACGTTGAGTTTTACAACGAGTACTACGTCCTGGACCTGCTGACCGTCGAGGAAGACGCCGTCCGCGAAGACGGAACGCCGTACAAGCAGAAGCGCGTAGCCGGCGTCGTGTCCTACGACCTCGCCTCCGGCGAGTTGCACGTTTTCCAGGCCAAGTCGGTGGTGTTCGCCTCCGGCGGCGCAGGCAAGGTCTTCAAGACCACCTCCAACGCCCACACCCTGACCGGTGACGGCATGGGCATCGCCTTCCGCCGCGGAATCCCGCTGGAGGACATGGAATTCTTCCAGTTCCACCCGACCGGTCTCGCCGGCTTGGGCATCCTCCTCTCGGAAGCTGCCCGCGGCGAAGGCGCGATCCTTCGCAACTCCGAGGGTGAGCGTTTCATGGAACGCTACGCCCCCACCATCAAGGACCTCGCTCCCCGCGACATCGTGGCCCGTTCCATGGCAAACGAAGTCCGTGAAGGACGCGGCTGCGGCCCGAACAAGGACTACGTCCTCTTGGACCTGACCCACCTTGAGCCGGCCCACATCGACGCGAAACTTCCGGACATCACCGAATTCGCGCGCACTTACCTCGGTGTCGAGCCGTACACGGAACCGGTTCCGGTGTTCCCGACGGCGCACTACGCCATGGGCGGCATTCCCACCAACATCACCACCGAGGTCCTGCAGGACAACGACACCATCGTGCCGGGCCTGTACGCAGCCGGCGAGGTTGCTTGTGTCTCGGTCCACGGCTCCAACCGCTTGGGTACCAACTCGCTTCTCGACATCAACGTCTTCGGCAAGCGTGCCGGCATTGCAGCAGCCGAATACGCCAAGACTGCTGACTTCGTGGAGCTCCCGGAAGACCCGGAAGCGTACACGCTGGATCTGCTGAACCACGTCCGCACCTCCGATGGCGGCGAAAGGGTTGCCGCGATCCGCAAGGAACTGCAGGACACCATGGATGCCAACATGCAGGTGTTCCGTACTGCGGACACCCTGAACCAGGTGCTCACGGATATCGCGTCCCTCGAAGAGCGCTACCAGCGCATCAGCGTCCAGGACAAGGGAAAGCGCTTCAACCTTGACTTGCTCGAAGCGGTGGAACTGGGCTTCCTGCTGGAACTGGCCAAAGTCATGACAGTTGCTGCCCTGCACCGCGAGGAGTCCCGTGGAGGCCACTTCCGGGAGGACTTCCCGGAGCGCGACGACGAGAAATTCATGAAGCACTCCATGGCGTATAAGGATGAGCACGCCCCGGCGGACGGATCTGCGGAAGCAATCGCGGGCATCCGACTCGGCACCAAGCCTGTTGTCTTTACGCGCTACGAGCCGATGGTGAGGAAGTACTAAGATGTCTGCTGAACTTGCTGAGCCAGCATCCAAGATCGAGCTGCCCGCGCACATTGGTGGAGGCGGGGAAATCCCCACTTTCAACATCACGCTGCGAGTGCGACGCTACAACCCCGAGGTCTCGGAAGAGCCCGTATGGGAAGACCACCAGCTGACGATGTACGGCACCGACCGCGTGCTGGACGCCCTGCACAAGATCAAGTGGGAGATCGATGGCTCGCTGTCCTTCCGCCGTTCCTGTGCACACGGCGTTTGTGGATCCGACGCCATGCGCATCAACGGCCGTAACCGCCTCGCGTGCAAGACCCTGCTGAAGGACCTGGACACCTCCAAGCCCATCACCGTTGAACCGATCAAGGGCCTCCCTGTGGAGAAGGACCTGATCGTGGACATGGAGCCGTTCTTCCAGTCCTTCCGCGAGGTCATGCCGTTCCTGATCAACAAGGGCCACGAGCCCACCAAGGAACGCCTGCAGTCGGTCGAGGACCGTGAACGGTTCGACGACACCACCAAGTGCATCCTGTGCGCTGCCTGCACGTCGTCCTGCCCCGTGTTCTGGACGGACGGCCAGTACTTCGGCCCGGCCGCCATCGTGAACGCGCACCGCTTCATCTTCGATTCCCGAGACGATGCCGGTGACATGCGCTTGGAGATCCTCAACGACAAGGAAGGCGTGTGGCGCTGCCGCACCACCTTCAACTGCTCGGAGGCTTGCCCGCGTGGCATCCAGGTGACCCAGGCAATCGCCGAGGTCAAGCAGGCCATCCTGGCACGCAAGATCTAGTCCAAAATTTAGAATACGACGACGACGGCGTCCCCTTGGCGGGGTCCGCCGTCGTCGTTGTTTAAGACTCGCTCGCAAAACGAAAGGCGGACAGGGTGTCGAAGTCCACGAAGATCAGCTTCGAAGGCAGTACCGGAGATCTCCTGGCAGGGATCGTGGACGTGCCAGAGGGCCCGGTCCGGGGCTGGGGTGTGTTCTCCCATGGTTTGACCCTCGGCAAGGACAGCCCGTCAGCCTCGCGTATCTGCAAGGGCTTGGCGGATCTCGGCGTCGGCATGCTTCGCTTCGACAACCTTGGACTCGGCGACTCCGCTGGCGATTGGTCCGCAGGATCGTTCAGCGTGAAAGTGGCGGACACCATCCGCGCCGCCGGGTTCATGCGTGCCGATGGTAAGGAAATCTCCCTGCTCGTTGGCCACTCCTTCGGCGGGGCCGCTGTGTTGGCCGCCGCCCTCAGCCTCCCCGAGGTACGGGCCGTTGCGACTGTCGGCGCCCCATTCCAGCCCAGGCATGTGGAGCACATGTTCGACGCCGAAGTCAGCACGATTCTCAGCGAAGGCAGCGCAGAGGTCAATTTGGGCGGCAGGCGCATGGAGATTCGCCGCCACTTTGTTGAGGACGTGGAGAAGGCCGACCTCAGGGACTGCATCCGTACCCTGCACAGACCACTCATGGTGCTGCACTCCCCCACAGACAACACCGTGGGCATCGACAATGCCAGCGAGATCTTCCAAACAGCACGGCACCCGCGGAGCTTTATTTCGCTTGAAGGCAGTGACCACCTGTTGACGGGCAAGGGACAAGCCGCCCGGGTCGCGGGGATCATCTCGGCCTTGGCCGGGCAGTACCTCGGCGACTAGCGCGGGACCCAGCTGGCTGCCGTCAGGAGCCTTTTGCGTGGAACGTGTGGGGCGAAGGGTGCCGTGATCCGAGGGCCGGCTTGGGGTGGTCATGAGCGCCGGTATCCGCTTCCCTGACGGCCGCCCACGCCCCGGAGACCAAGTAGACCTGGCTGACCAGGTTGAACCAGATGAGAAGCCCGATGATGATGGCGAATGAGGCCAGGATGGGGTTCCGTCCGGCGTTCGCCAGCAATTCCGTGCTGAAGATCTGGAGGATGGTGGTCCCGATGCCGGCCAGCACTGTTCCTTCCACGAACGCTTGGCGGCGAAGTTTCAAGCGGCCTGCGAAGCGGAACATGATCACCGCCGTCGCCCAGTTGAGGACAAGTGGAACGGCCGTGCGAACGAGCCACGTGACGGGGCCGGCAACGGCGTCGGCCAACCCGAGCCGTTCGATGATCCATCCGGCCGCTGTCCCGAACACGAGCGAAACACCGGCGCTGACCACCAAGGCTGCGCCGAGCAGCAGGAGGGTCCCGGCGTCGCGGGCCTTCATCAGCAGGGGGTTCTCTTGTACGGACTCGAGCCCGGAGACTCCGCGAAGACCCTCCCGGATCCCGGCGATCCAGCCGAGCGCGGTAAAGACCGTGACGACGGCGGCTATGACGGCCGTCCAGCCAAGGCCTGTGGGGTTCAGGAGATCATGCGGATCCACCAGGCCTTTGCCTCCGCTGGTTTTCAGGAGTCCCGGGGCCGCCGTGGAGACGCTCGAGACGATTGAATCAACCAGTTGGGGCTGCCCATTGAGGACCAAGCCGGTCACCGCGAATCCCGTGGCCAGCAGGCCTGTGATGGAGAAGAACATGGTGAAGCCTATGCCGGCGCTCAACAGTGGACCATGGCGCAGGTTGTAGAGGTTGAAGGCACGCATCGGCCGGAAGTTGCTCAGCCGGGCGAGGGCCAAGTTGATGAACGCCGGAATCGTGGCGCCCCTATTTCCTGAGCGCCGGGCCTTTCCCCACTCGACCTGACGGTGAATGAGCTGCAGCTTCAGCTGCGCCCCTTCAGTCGGCAGCGGTGGCCTTTCCGCCTGCTGCCGGTCGTTGTGCTGTGCTTTTCCGTGCTTGGTCTGCGTCGCCGCCAAAGTCGAGCTCTTCCCGTAGCTGCCAAATGCCATTGTCGTCGTGCTCGTAAAGTCCCATGCTAACCACAGGGAAAGTGGCGCTGTAGTTCTTGAGCACCGTTTCGGCTTCGTCCAGGCTTTCGGGAGCGACGTCGTGGGCTACCGTCACGTGCGGGTGGTAGGGGAAAGGAAGGTCGCGTTCGAGGGGGCCGGTCTGCAGTTGTTCGTGCAGGCCCACACACTCCTCGAAACCGTCTTCGACCTTCAGGAACACCACCGGGGATACCGGACGGAAGGAGCCCGTGCCGGAAATCGTGATCTTGAATGGTGCCTGGCGCCGGGCGACATCGCGAACGTGCTCGAGGGTGGCTTCCCAGTCCTGGGCAGGCGTCGTCGTGACGAGGGTGATGTGGGCCGGGATGACTTCCGCCATGGGATCACCGAAGGATGCACGCCATTGCTGCAGTTCCTGGGCGACTTCACGGGGGAAACCCAGGATGACCCCTACGCACATGTTGTCCCCGCACGCGCTGGCAGACTGGTGTGCGCCCGTGGCCGGGCGGGCGTCAGCGGCCTGGCCGGCTCCCCTTGAAAGAGAGCCGACCTGGACGCTGATCTTGCCAGCTGCGCACATGGTTTTAGCGGATTCCTTGTGGTCCGCCGTAAGGCAGGAAGCCCACCTTGGCGTAGACGTCGGCGAGCGTGGCCGAGGCGATCTCGCGGGCCTTGTCCGCCCCGTGGGCGAGGAGCCGGTCGAGCTCGGCCGGATCGGCCAGCAGCTCGTTGGCGCGGTCCCGGATTGGCCCGAGATGGGCCGCAACGAGTTCAGCGAGGTCGACCTTCAGGTGACCGTACATCTTGCCTTCGTAGTCCGCGACGATCTTTTCCACCGGCTTGCCGCTGATGGACGAGTAGATGCTCAGGAGGTTGGACACCCCGGGCTTGGCTTCGCGATCGAAGCGGATTTCCGTCTCGGTGTCCGTGACGGCCGACTTGATGCGTTTGGCCGTGACCTTTGGGTCATCGAGAAGGTTGATCAACCCGGCCGGCGACTCCGCGGACTTGGACATCTTCGCCGTGGGGTTCTGGAGATCGTAGATCTTGGCCGTTTCCTTCTGGATGAAGGCCTGCGGCACCTGGAACGTCTCACCGTAGCGGCTGTTGAAGCGCTGGGCGAGGTCGCGGCTGAGTTCAATGTGCTGCCGCTGGTCTTCGCCCACGGGCACCCCGTGCGGCTGGTACAGCAGGATGTCGGCTGCCTGCAGGATCGGGTACGTGAAGAGCCCGACGCTCGCGTGGTCGGAACCGTGTTGCAGCGACTTGTCCTTGAACTGGATCATGCGCGAGGCCTCACCGAAGCCGGTGATGCAGCCGAGGACCCACGCCAGTTGGGCGTGCTCAGGAACCTGGGATTGGACGAACAGGGTGCACTTGTCCACGTCTACGCCGCCGGCGATGTACTGCGCAGCGGTGACACGTGTCCGGCGGGCCAGCTCGGCGGGATCCTGCGGCACCGTAATGGCATGCAGGTCCGGGATGAAGAAGATGGCGTCATATTCGTCCTGCATGCGGACCCAGTTGACCAAGGCACCAAGGTAATTGCCCAGGTGGAGGGAGTCGGCAGAGGGCTGCATGCCGGACAGCACGCGGTGCTTTGCTCCGGCGGCCAGTTTGGTGGATGTTGCCTTGGCTGCTGCAGCAGCGGGTTCAGTCGTGGTGGAACTGGTCATGAGGAAAACTTTCGAAAGCCTAGAGCTGGTAGTCGACTACCAGCGGTGCGTGGTCGGAGAAACGGGTGTCCCACGACGGCGCCCGGTCAACGACGGCCGAAAGTGCGGCTGCCGCGAGTCCAGGAGTGGCCATGTGGTAGTCGATGCGCCAGCCTGTGTCAGTATCAAAGGCCTTACCGCGCTGGGACCACCAGGTGTAGGGGCCATCGACATTTCCTGCCAGGCCCCTGTGGACATCCCTCCATCCGATCTCGTCGCCGAAGAAGCGGTCGAAGTACGCGCGCTCCTCAGGAAGGAAACCGGCACGCTTGGTGTTGCCCTTCCAATTCTTGATGTCGAGCTCGGTGTGGCCCACGTTGAGGTCGCCGACAACCAGTGCATGCTCACTGTGCTTGGCAAGTTCCGGAAGCCTCGTGGTCATGACATCCAGGAAGCGGTACTTGTCCACCTGCTTGGGAGTGTCCGCTTCGCCGGAGTGCACATAAGCGCTGACGACCGTCAGGGTAGTGTCCTTGCCACCGCCGTCCCGAAGGGCATAGTCGGCCTCGACCCAGCGTCCGGTGGTGGCGAAGTAGTCGTCGCCGATACCGACGCGGGTGGCAACGGGTTCCTGCCGGGAGGCAATCGCAACGCCGGCGCGGCCCTTTGCCTCGGCTTCGGCGTGAAGGATGTACCAGCCTTCGCCGATGAGCTGGTGGACCACCTCATCGGGCGCGCGGACTTCCTGCAGACACAGGATGTCGACGTCGCGCGGTTCCAGCCACTCCGCCATGCCCTTCTTGTAGGCGGCGCGAATGCCGTTGACGTTGACCGTTGCGATGCGAAGGAAGTCCTTCTTCAATGCCGAGCTCACCCCGCCTACTCTAGTCGATGATGGTGCCCGAGACGGGCTCGTCGCCGCCGCCGGAGGACTTGATCATGTCCCGGGCATTGCTCGACGTGATGGCGATGGTCTCCAGGGCGCGATCGATGGTGTCCTGGTCCGCTGCGTCGCCCTTGGCTCGTTCGTCCTCGACCACGCGTACTTGCACCTGGACAATCTTGAAGGAGTGGTCCAATTTGAGGTCCCGGATTTCATCCGCTTCGTTCCGTTCCGAGACCACCCGGGTGCCACCGTGGTTGGCGCTCGACGACGACGGCGCGCGGCCGGTTGCCGCGTTGAAAGCGTTCTGGGCTTCGGTGAGTTTTTCACCGGCCCGCCTGGCAGCCTTCTGGATGCTGAAGACCACAAAGGCGGCGAGCGCGAGCCAGCCGAAGGAGACAACGGCGACGATCCAACCGACGACGTCGTTATGGTTGGCGGCGAAGATCACGGCTACCAGGAAAGCGATGAGCACCACTGTCATGCCCAGTCCACCGATGCGGAAGCCTTTGAAAGGGCTCCGGGCGGAAGCGGACGAGGGAACAGATGACGAGGAGTCGCCGAGGGATCGCATGCACCCATTGTCGCAAACTCCGCGCGGCGAACCGCTCTCTTCCACCCCCGGCGAACAGCCTGCCCGGCTATTTCAGGAAGAGCTTGCGCAACCTTCCGGTAGTGAGCGTGATGCCGAGGGCGATCATCACGAGGTAGTAGGCGATATGGACTGCCGTGGCCGGGCTGAAGGAACCGATGCTGATTTGCCGCAGGAGTTCCACGCCGTGCCATAGCGGCATCGCTTGGATGAGCCACTGGATGTATTGCGGATAGACGCTCAGCGGGTAGAAGGTGGCGCTGAAAAGGAACATGGGCAGCATGAAGAAGTTGATCCAGTCCATCTGTTGGAAAGTCTTCATGAAGCTGGTGATGCCCATGCCGAAACTCGCAAAGCCGAAAGCGATCAGCACCGAGGCCGGAATGACGAGAATGGCCCATGGCGTGGTGATGAGTCCCATGACGGCCATGACGGCGGTGAACCCCGTGGCATACAGGAGTCCGCGCAGCAGGGCCAGGAAGATTTCCCCGATGGCTACGTCCAGCGGCCCGAGGGACGTGTAGAGCATTCCCTGGTACAGCTTGGCGAAGTTCATCTTGAAGAAGACGTTCCAGGTGGAGTCATAGACGGCGCCGTTCATGGCGGATACGGCCAGGAGCGCGGGAGCGATGTAGGCCGCATAACTGATTTCCTGGCCGCCCGGTCCCGCCACGGTACCCACAATCGGGCCGAGTCCCACGCCCATGGCAATCAGGTACAGCACCGGCTCGAAGAACCCGGAGACGAGGATCAACCAGGTGCTGCTTTTCGCTGCCATGAGGCCCCGGGACACAACAGCCAGCGCGTTGCGGGAGTACAGAGGGCCGAAGGTACGCTCACGGGCAGCGTCAGTGGCGCTGTGGCCCCCGGTAAGAACGCTCATGCCCCCATCCTCCTGACGAACTGGCGCCGCGTCAGCGTCCAACCTGCAGCGGCGGCGCCCACAAGGAACAGGACGTGGGTCAGGGTCAACAAAGGATTCTCCTCGAGTCCATAGGTGAAGACGCGGCCCAGCTGCGTACCGTGCCACACCGGGGAGATCCAACCGATCCAGCGCACCCCAAGGGGCAGCGAATCCAGCGGGAAGAAGGTGCCCGAAAACAGGAACAGAGGCACCACGATGAATCGCTGCACCAACGCGAATTGGCCGGAGTCTTTGGTGATGCTCGAGGCATAGGCCATGAGCGGCAGCCCGAAGGACAAACCGGCCACTGTGGCAACTATCGCCGACACCCAGCCCCACGGACTCGGCGAGGCCCCGAACATGGCCACGATGGCGAAGTACACCACTGATTGAACGAGGAACTTCAAGGCACTTGCCATGATGTGGCCCGCGGCGATCTGCTGCGGTACCAACGGGGAGGCGTGCGGGCCGTAGAACACGCGGCGCCATTTGAAGCCGTCCATGATCGGGTAGGAAAAGTCGCCCGACGCGGTCATGACCGCGGATGAGACCAACAGCGCCGGCGCGATGAAGGTCAAATAGTTCACTTCACCAAACACCGCCGCGCTGTTCGCGTCCACCAGGCTCGCCAGCCCGATGCCCATCGCGAACAGATAGGCCACCGGTTGTCCCACGCTGTACAAGAACACGGACCAGCCGTAGCCACGCATCACCCGCAGGACCTGCTCGGCATAGAAGAAGGATCCCCAGCGCTTCGCCCGGCTTGCTGAAACGGCCGGTGAGTGGGCGCTAGTCAACGAGGCTCCGTCCGGTCAGCCGGAGGAAGACGTCCTCCAGCGAAGAACGCCGCACGAGCGAAGTGAGGGGACGAAGCCGTCGCGCGGAGACTTGCTCCAGGGCCGATTCGCCGTCGTTCGCGTAGATGAGCACGCGGTCCGGTAGCGTCTCGACGCGTTCGCCGATGCCCGCGAGTTCGACGCCGATGGTGGCGTTGCGTTCCGAACCGAAGCGGAGTTCCAGCACCTCGCGCGTGGAATATTCGCGGATCAGGCTGGCCGGAGAGCCCTCGGCCATGATCCGGCCCTTGTCCACCACAATCAGCCGGTCGCAAAGCTGTTCGGCCTCGTCCATGTAGTGCGTGGTGAGGATCAGCGTGACGCCTTGTTCCTTGAGCCTGAACAGCCTGTCCCAAAGGATGTGCCGGGCCTGCGGGTCCAGTCCCGTAGTGGGTTCGTCCAGGAGCAGGATCTTGGGCTCGTTGATGAGCGAGCGGGCAATGGTGAGACGCCGTTTCATGCCGCCCGAGAGGGCATCGACCCTGGACTTGGCTTTGTCTGTCAGCTGGGCGAACTCGAGCAGCTCATCGGCCTTGGGACGCAAGTAGCTCAAGGGCAGGCCGAAGTAGCGGCCGTAGACAATCAGGTTTTCGCGGACCTTCAGTTCCTCGTCCAGGTTGTCCTGCTGCGGCACCACCCCGAGGTGCGCACGGACTTCCGGCCCATGGGTTTCCGGGTCCAGGCCCATGATGCTGAGCTTCCCGGACGTGCGCTGGGAGACTCCGCCGATCATTTTCATGGTGGTCGATTTGCCGGCGCCGTTGGGGCCGAGCAGGCCGAAGGACTCCCCTGCCGGAACCTCGAACGAGATACCGTCGACGGCGGTGAGCTCGCCGTAGCTCTTGGTGAGGTTTTCGGCTGTGATGACTGCGGGTGGGTTCATCTGGAAGCTGGCTGACGTGGAGAAAGAGCGGGTGGCTTCATTGTGCACCCCAGCAGACTAGTAGAGCCAAGGAATACGTGAAAGAGGTATTCCGCAATTTTCTGGATTAAACCTCTGGACCCTGCGCGGCATTCTGCTGGATCATTCGGCACCTCAGGCCCTGGAACCGCGTGATTCCAAGGCCTGATGGTTTATCCAGACGAATGATCCAGCAGAATCCGCCGGTTCCTCACTTTGTCGGATGTGCCCGCAGAACTTCCAGGCGCTGGCGGTACTCGGTCTCGTCGATTTCCCCGCGTGCGTAGCGCTCCCTCAGCACGCTTTCGGCGCCCTGGGTTGCTGCCCAGTAGTGGTTCCGGCGCCACATCCGGCGGCCGAAGAAGATGAAGCAACCGATGACCAGGAACCAAAACAGCGGGATCAGGAGGAAAAACGGCCAGAAGACGAATCCGTCCCCCGGCCCATGGACGACGTCGGCGGGAAGCTGCGCGGCCGCGGCGCCGATGGTGGTACTCAGTGATGTCAACATGTCCAGTCCAAACTCTCAACAGGCCGTATCTCGGCTCTGGTTCCAGTCTGGTTTTTGGCCCATCGAAAGGCGTCGGCCACAGGGAGTCACTTCCGCCCTGCCGCCTACTCCCCCGGGAGACTACGGGCCGGGGCTAGCTGCTCCAGCCCGGCCGGACCAATCCGGATTCGTACGCCAGCACCACCAATTGCGCACGGTCCCGGACCAGCAGTTTGGTCATGATCCGTGAAACGTGCGTCTTCGCTGTCAGCGGGGTGATGAACAGCCGCTCGGCGATCTCTGCGTTGTTCAGGCCCTCGCCTACCAGCGCCAGGACTTCCCGTTCGCGCTCGGTGATTTGGCCCAGGGGCACTGTCTTCGACGCAGCTTTGCTGTGCAGGGCGAGCTGGGCCATGATGCGGCGTGTCACGGATGGCGAAAGGAGCGCGTCGCCGTCGTGCACTACCCGCACGGCGCGGATCAGTTCCTCCGGTTCGGTGTCCTTGACGAGGAAGCCGGCAGCACCCGCGCGCACGGCCTCGGCGATGTATTCGTCCAGCTCAAACGTGGTGAGGATGATGATGCGGGTGTGCGCAAGGCGGGGGTTGGCCAGGATTTGCCGCGTTGCGGCGAGCCCGTCGCCATCAGGCATGCGGATGTCCATGAGCACGACGTCGGGCGCCTCACGCTCGGCCAGCCTGACGGCATCCCGGCCGGTACCCGCTTCCGCTACCACTTCCATGTCCGGTTCAGCGTCCAGGAGCGCCCGGAATCCCGCCCGGATAAGGTTCTGGTCGTCGGCTAACAGCAAACGGATCATGGCTGGCGTTCTCCCTTGTTGGAGTTCAGAGGGAGGTTCGCTTCCACGCGCAGCCCGGGCTCCAGCGGCGTCAGGCCAAGCGTGCCACCAAGGGCCTCGACGCGCTCCCGCATGCCCCTGAGCCCGTTCCCTGCGGGAGCTCCCCGGAGGCCGCCGCCGTCGTCGTCGATCCTCACCCTGAGCGCATTCCCGGCCAATTCCAGAAGTACGACGGCGGACGCCGCGCCGGCGTGCCTGCGGACGTTGCTAAGGGCTTCCTGGACGATCCGGTAGGCGGCTTCCTGCTGCGCTGTGTCTGCCCTGTCCGCCTCTACCGAGTTTTCGAACCGCACCTCCAGGCCGCCTCGCCTCGCGTCGTCCACGAGTTCCGGGATCCGCCCCAGGCTTGGTGGCGCCGCGGGACTCAGCGGGGCGTCGTCGCGCAGCACACCGAGGAGCTGACGGACTTCGGCCAGGGATTCCTTGCTCGCTGCCTTGATGGCTTCCAGCGCCGGGCGGAGCTTCTCGGGATCGTTCGTTCCCAGATGGAGCGCCACGGAAGCCTGGACGTTGATCATCGACAGGGAGTGGGCCACCACATCGTGGATATCGCGGGCGAGCGTGAGACGGTACTCGTCCCGTTCGGCCTGTTTCGCGGCCTCCCGCCGTCGTCGGTATTCGGCCATCCGCTCGCCCCGCCGTCGGAAGCCTTCACCGATCAGGACAAGGATCGCCGCCCAGGCAACACCGGCAGAGGCCCGGACCAGCCCTGTCTCATCCCCTGCGAGGACCGCCATCAGAACGACGGCTGCAGCGCAAATTCCCGCCCCAAGCCAGGCCTGCCAGCGCAGCCCTGCGGCGGCGGTGAGGACGATCGAGAAAGCCAGGGACAGCACAATCGGACCCCAGGCGTAACCGAGGAGTAAATAGCTGGACGTGGCCGCGAGGGTGATCGGCAGCATGACCGCGGGCCTGCGGGTCCGGAAAGCCAAGGCCGCGGGGCCCGCCAACAGCAGCATGAAGGCGAGCGGGTCCAAGGGGCGCAGGGAAGCCTGATGGCTCGCCGAAAATACAGTCCCCAAGACCTGGATCAGGGCCACCGCAATCACGATGAAACTCGTGGGCGGACCCTGGAAACGCCGCTGCATGCTCCGAGCCTAGCCGCGGAGGGCGCCGACGTCGTCGGGTTAACGAGGTAGGGCGCCTACTCCCGCGGGAGTAGGCGCCCTACCTGCTGAAATCCGGAACTAGGCGATGCCGGAGGCGCTTCCCGCGGCCAATTGGCGTTCCGCGGCTTCGACCACGTTGGTCATGAGCAGCGCCACAGTCATGGGACCCACTCCGCCGGGGTTCGGCGATATCCAGCCCGCCACGTCGGCAACGGCGGGATCGATGTCGCCGTGGACCTTGCTCTTGCCCGTCTCGGGGTCGGTTTCACGGGTGACACCGACGTCGAGCACGGCCGCGCCCGGCTTCACGTCCGCAGCCTTGACGATGTGCTTGGCACCCGCCGCGCCCACAATCACGTCCGCCTGCCGCAGCAGCTCCGAGAGGTTCTTGGTGCCGGTGTGCGTCAGCGTCACGGTGGCGTTCACGGCCCGCCGGGTGAGCAGCAGGCCGATCGAGCGGCCGATCGTGACGCCGCGGCCGACCACCACAACGTGCTTGCCGGCGAGGCTGTAGCCGTTGCGCTCCAGGAGCTCGATGACGCCGCGGGGTGTGCACGGCAGCGGCGAGGTGATCTCTCCGTTGACGTTGAGCACCAACCGGCCCAGGTTGGTCGGGTGCAGGCCGTCGGCATCCTTGGCGGGGTCGATCCGCTCGAGGATGGCGTCGGTGTCCAGGTGCTTGGGCAGCGGCAGCTGCACGATGTAACCGTGGCAGGCGGGATCCGCATTGAGTTCGTCGATCAGGGCCTCAACCTGGGCCTGGGTGGCGTCCGCCGGAAGCTCACGCTGGATCGAGTTCATCCCGATCTCCACAGACTGCTTGTGCTTCATGGACACGTAAAGCTGCGAGGCAGGGTCCGCACCTACGAGCACAGTGGCAATGCCCGGAGTTACGCCGCGGGCCCTCAGGGCAGCGACACGCTCAGTCAGCTCAGACTTAATGGCGGCGGCGGCGGCCTTGCCGTCAAGGATCTTCGCGGTCTGCGCCATGGACGGGTTCACCACTGCTCGTGCTGCGGGTACAGCGGGAAGTCTGCAGCCAGCTTGTCGACCCGGGCCTGCAAGGCTTCAACGTCGGTAGCGGAGCCGGCCTTCAGCGCCGAAGCGATGATCTCGGCAACTTCGGTGAATTCGGTGGCACCGAAGCCGCGGGTAGCCAGGGCCGGCGTACCGATGCGCAGGCCGGAGGTGACCATCGGCGGGCGGGGGTCGAACGGAACGGCGTTGCGGTTGACGGTAATGCCCACCGAGTGGAGGAGGTCTTCGGCCTGCTGGCCGTCCAGCTGCGAGTTGCGCAGGTCCACGAGGACCAAGTGGACGTCGGTGCCGCCGGTCAGCACAGAAACGCCTGCTTCGGCGACATCGGCCTGGTTGAGGCGATCGGCGATGATCTTGGCGCCTTCGAGGACGCGCTCCTGGCGCTCCTTGAATTCCTCGCCGGCAGCGATCTTGAAGGCAACAGCCTTGGCGGCGATCACGTGCATGAGCGGCCCGCCCTGCTGGCCCGGGAACACGTTGGAGTTGAGCTTCTTAGCCCACTCCTGCTTGGCGAGGATCACACCGGAACGGGGTCCAGCTAGCGTCTTGTGCACCGTGGAGGTGACGACGTCGGAGTGCGGCACCGGGCTCGGGTGCAGGCCTGCTGCGACAAGACCCGCAAAGTGGGCCATGTCCGTCCAGAGGAGCGCGCCAACCTCGTCGGCGATGGAACGGAAAGCTGCGAAGTCGAGGTGGCGCGGGTAAGCGGACCAGCCGGCGATGATGACCTGCGGCTTCTCGGCAATGGCCTGTTCGCGGAGCTTGTCCATGTCCACGCGGAAGTTGTCTTCTTCAACCTGGTAGGCAGCTACGTTGTAAAGCTTGCCGGAGAAGTTGAGCTTCATGCCGTGGGTCAGGTGGCCACCGTGGGCGAGGGAAAGGCCGAGGATCTTGTCACCAGGAGTGATCATGGCGGACAGGGCTGCGGCGTTGGCCTGCGCACCCGAGTGCGGCTGGACGTTGGCGTACTCAGCGCCGAAGAGCGCCTTCACGCGGTCGATGGCCAGTTGCTCGGCGATGTCCACGTATTCGCAGCCGCCGTAGTAGCGGCGGCCCGGGTAGCCTTCGGCGTACTTGTTGGTCAGGACCGAGCCCTGGGCCTCCATGACGGCGCGGGGCGCAAAGTTCTCAGAAGCGATCATTTCCAGGGTGCCGCGCTGGCGGCCGAGTTCCTGTTCCAGAACTGCTGCGATCTCGGGGTCGAGCTCGGAAAGCGGCTGGTTGCTGATGGTCGCGGAGGTGATGGTGGTGGTGGTCACGAAGATCTCCTGGATAGGCAACGGGTATTTCTACAGGTCAGGCTACCGGCTGGGTTTTTTCCATGCCTTTGATTACGGGGCATGGCACAGCGGCGGTAAAACGTGACCCTCGGCCCAGGCGTACGATCCGTGGTCTTCATCAATGCCGCTCCCTGGTGGTACACCACCCAACGCCAGTCGCGACGACTTAAACAGTACAACAGGTGCGCAACGGTAGGCTTGATCGTGTGACTGACTCCACCCTGCCTACGTCTTTTGTTGTAACCCTGTCCTGCCCGGACCGGCCCGGAATTGTGCACGCCGTTGCAGGCGCTTTGTTGGAGGCCGGCTGCAACATCGCCGATTCCCAGCAATACGGCAGCCCCAGCACGGGAAACTTCTTCATGCGGGTGGAAGCCACGACGTCCTCGACCGAGGCCGAACTGAGTTCGGCGCTGGCCCCGGTGGCAGAAGCATTCGGCATGAAATGGCAGATCAACCCGGTGGGCCAGAAGGTCCGTACCCTGATCCTGGGATCAAAGGACGCACACTGCCTCAACGATCTGCTCTTCCAGCAGCGCACTGGCACCCTCCCCATCGAGGTGCCGGCCATCGTGTCCAACCACCGGGACCTGGAAGGTCTTGCGGAGTTCTACGGGATCCCCTTCCACTACATCCCTGTCACTCCGGACACCAAACCCCAGGCCGAGGCGAAGCTGCTCGAGCTCATCCATGAGCACGGCATCGAGCTCACCGTTCTGGCGCGCTACATGCAGATCCTCTCCAACGAGCTGTGCACCGAGCTCAGCGGCAAGGCCATCAACATCCATCACTCCTTCCTGCCGTCCTTCAAGGGCGCGAAGCCCTACCACCAGGCGCATGCCCGGGGCGTGAAGATCATCGGCGCCACCGCCCACTACGTCACGGCGGACCTCGACGAGGGCCCGATCATCGAGCAGGAAGTCATCCGCGTGGACCATGCCCGCACGGCCGAGCAATTCGTGCAGATGGGCCGCGACGTCGAGGGCCGCACGCTGGCACAGGCGGTGCAGTGGCACGCCGAACACCGTGTCCTGCTCGACGGCACCCGCACGGTGGTGTTCAACTAGCGCTCCCGGCCCACCCAACTGACTCGCACTTAATGCCGCTTTGACGCCTCATAACGACACCTACTGCTAGTCAGTTGGGTGTTCTACGCTGGGTGCATGGACGGCACCCGCAAGGCATTCAGTAACGAAAGCGCCGACCACGAAGCGGACCTCGTCTACTACGACCGGCAGGCCCCTTTCGGGAACACCCGGGCCCTGACGCCGCATCGGACGGAATGCCGCGAGTGGTTCATTCGCCTGCTCAAGGAGGAACACAGGCACTCACTGTTCGAACTCGGCTGCGGTACCGGCGTGGAAGGACTGGAGTTCGTTCGAGCAGGCCTGCATTACACCGGAGTAGACCTCTCCGAAGAGAGCATCCACGTCGCCCGTGCCAAGGGTCTGGACACCAGCGTAGCCAGCGGCCGGTCCCTGCCGTTCGCCGACGCCGCGTTCCCGGCAGTGTGGACCATGAGCACCCTCCTGCACGTCAACAACGCGGTAATCCACGACGTCGTCCGTGAACTCGTGCGGGTCAGCGCGGCTGGTGCGCCGATCGCCGTCGGGCTCTGGTCCGGTGACGATGAAGAAGTCCTCAACCCCGAGGACCAGGACGAGCCGCGGCGGTTCTTCAGCCGGCGGAGCGATGACACCCTGCGCCGCATCTTTGGTGCGCACGGCACGGTGGAACACTTTGAAACCTGGCCCGAGGGAACGGGAGCCGAGTCTGGACCCGGTGCGGGTCATTGGACCCAGCATTACCAGTTCCTGGTCCTCCGGACGCCTTCCGGCCCAACTGACTAGCAGTTGGTGTCGTTATGAGGCGTCAAAACGACACCTACTGCGAGTCAGTTGGGTTGGGACCAGCGTGTTCTAGGCTTGCCCCATGGCTCCCATTTACACGTTCGCCGGGGATACCCCGGCCATCCATGACACCGCCTTCGTGGCACCCACGGCTTCCATCATCGGCAAAGCCACCCTCGGCGCGGACTCCAGCGCCTTCTATGGTGTGTCCGTCCGTGCCGACACCGCCGCAATCAGCGTCGGTGCCGGCTCGAACCTCCAGGACAATGTAGTCCTGCACGCCGACCCCGGATTCCCCTGCACCGTCGGCGAGCGCGTCAGCGTCGGGCACAGCGCCGTCGTCCACGGATGCACCGTGGAGGACGACTGCCTCATCGGCATGAGCGCCACCATCCTGAACGGAGCCGTCATCGGTACCGGTTCGCTTGTGGCCGCAGGCGCCGTCGTGCTTGAAGGAACTGTCATCCCGCCGCGCTCCCTGGTTGCCGGGGTGCCCGCCAAAGTGCGCCGCGAACTGAGCGAGGAAGAGCTCGACGGCGTGAAGCGCAACGCGGCCCACTACCGGGAGCTAGCGGCGGCGCACCGCGAGATGCACGCGCAAAGCTAGTCCAGGCTGATCGGACCCAGCTCGTCCAACAAGTCACCGGGACCGGGGTTGCCTGCCACGGACGAACCACCAAGATGGTTCACCACGCCCCACACAGCGTTGAGCCCCGTGGTGACGGCGCCTTCGGCCCAGCCTGCGGTGAACGAGACGTCGTCGCCGGCCAGGAAGATGCCCCGCTGGCTCTCCGGCAGCTTGTCCTGCTTGAAGTGCGTGAACAGTCGCTGCTGGTAGCGGTAGTGCCCGGGCAGGTTGGCCTTGAAGGCACCCATGAAGTTGGGGTCGGCCTCCCAGGAAACGGTGATGGGCTGGCCCACGATGTGGCTCGCAATGTCCACACCGGGGTAGATCTGCTCGAGCGAGTGAAGCATGAGCTTGACGCGTTCCTCGGCGCTGAGCGAGAGCCACTTCAAGGCGTCGTCGTTCCACGTGTAGGAAAGCAGGATGACAGCAGGCTTGTCCGGGCCGTCGTCGAGCAGGTACGTTGCCCGGTTAAGCCGGTCGGTCAGCGTCATGGACAACACTTCGCGGCCCGTTTCGGGGTCGATGTCCTTCCAGAACGGCCGGTCCACCATCACGAAGGTCTTGGACGACTGCATGTAGTGCGAGCGCTCGATCGCGGTCCACAGTTCGGAGGGGAACAACGCTTCCTGGGTGTGGATGCGAGTGGACAGCAGCCAGGACTGGCACGTGGTCACGACGGCGGGGTAGCCGGTTTCGCGGCCCCAACGTTCGCGCACCATGAGATCGCCGTTCTCTCCGCGCTCGATGCGGTCCACGGCTCCGCGAGGGGAACCGGAATGCAACGATGCGAGCGACGTGCCTTCGGGCCAGTGAGCCATGCCCGACGGCGCGTGGTGCCACAGTGCCTCGGGGAGCCGTTGCGCTCCCCCGGTGATGAGCCGGTGCTGGTCATCGGCGTCGGTGTAGACGACGCGCAGGATTTCGAGGATGGAGTTGGGGAAATCGGTGTCCCAGCCGCCGGTGCCGAAACCTACCTGCCCGAAGGCCTCGCGGTGCGCGAATCCGGCCTCCTTGAAGGACTTGCTTGCGGCGATGAAGCCGTAGAAAGTCTGCTCATCCAGGAGCGGTAGCAGCTCGTTCCACAGCTCCTTGATCCGCTTGGTGTCGCGGGCACGGATCGCCTCCTGCATTTCCTGCAACGCAGCGCCGTCATTCACTGCGGCCTTCCACGCTGCGGCAACCTCGTGGAAGAACTCCGGCAGCTCAGCAGAGGTGGCGGCGTAGTGCTTCTGCCCGGCCAACTCGATCACGGTGCTTGATGTTGCAGGCGCGAGGGGGTTGGGGAATTCCTGGGTGTCCAGGCCGAGGAGATCCACGTAGTGGTAGAACGCCTTGCCGGAGACGGGGAATCGCATGCCTCCGAGGTCTGCCACCACTCCGGGAGCCGACGGGAAGCTCGCGGTGCGCAGCCGCCCCCCGATCTGGTCGGCCTCGTAGACCACGGGGCGCAGCCCGAGCTTCATGAGCTCGTATGCTGTGACGAGTCCCGAGAGGCCGGCACCGATCACCGCGACCTCCGTGCCGTACAGCTCCGGCGGAACAACCGCCAGGCCGTCGGGGTGGGCCAGGTAGTGGTCGTAGCTGAACGGGAAGTCCGGGTTCAGCATGGTGATGGGAGCGTCGGCCGGCGTTGCTTGGGAAATTCCGGCATCCCCTGGGCGGGGTGTGGGTTCCGTGGGCAATTCGGTGGCGATGGTCATGAAAGTTCTGCCTTCACAGTTTCCGGGTCGGCGACCCTGGCGGATAGTTCACGGTATTCCTGTTCGCTCAGGGCCGCTACCTTCGAGTTCCGGCGTCCGTAGCCGAAGTAGAGGGCGATTCCCACAAGCATCCAGCCCCCGAATACCACCCAGGTGTCAGCACCCAGGTTGGCCATGAGGTAGGCGCACATCAGCGTGCCGAGAACAGGGGTGATCGGGTAGAGCGGCACGCGGAAGCTGCGCTTGAGCTCCGGACGGTTGCGCCGCAGGTAGATGACGGCGACGTTCACGAGCGCGAATGCGAAGAGGGTGCCGATGCTGGTGGCGTCGGCGAGCGCGCCGAGCGGGACGAGCCCCGCGGTGAGTGCGACGGCGGTGCCCACGATGAGCGTTCCGGCCACCGGGGTGCCGGTGCGCGGGGAGATCTTGCCGAAAACCTCTGGGACCAGTCCGTCGCGGGACATGGAGAGCAGGATCCGGGTCTGGCCGTAGAGGACCGTCAGCACGATGCTGGCGATGGCGAGCACGGCTCCGATGGAGAAGACGAGCGCGATCCAGGGCTGGTGGGTGGTTTCCTCGAGGATTTGCACCAGGGCCGCCTCGGTGCCGCCGAACCATTCCCAGGGGCGGGCGCCGATTGCGGCGACGGCAACCAGGACGTAGATGCTGGTCACGATCACCATGGAGAGCAGGATGGCCCGGGGCAGGTCGCGCTTGGGGTTGCGGGCCTCTTCACCGGCAGTGGACGCGGCGTCGAAGCCGATGTACGAGAAGAACACCCGGGATGCGGCGGCCGAGACGCCTGCTGCGCCCATGGGCATGAGCGGTTCGAAGTTCCCGGCGTTGAACGCAGTGAACGCAACGGCGCAGAAGAACAGCAGGATGACAATCTTGATGCTCACGATCGCGGTGTTGATCCAGGCGCTTTCCTTGGCGCCTCGCACCAGCAGGATCATCGCGAGGACCACAATCAGCATGGCCGGGATGTTGACCACGCCGCCGCTGCCCGGTGGCTGGGACATCGAGTCCGGCAGGAACTGTCCGAACGCGGCGAGGGTTTCGTTCACGTATTGCCCTGCGCCGACGGCCACGGCAGCCACGGAGACCGCGTATTCGAGGACGAGGCACCAACCGCAGATCCAGGCCATGCCCTCGCCCATCGTGGCGTAGGAGTAGGAGTAGCTGGATCCGGCAACAGGCACAAGGCCCGCCATTTCGGCATAGGACACGGCCGAGAACAAAGCGGCGAGGCCCGCCACCACGAAAGAGATCCAGACTGCGGGACCGGCCAGCGGCACGGATTCACCCAGGATCACAAGGATGCCGGTGCCCAAGGTCGCGCCGACACTGATCATCGTCAGTTGGAGGACGCCGAAGCTGCGGACGAGCGGCGTACCGCTTTCGCTGCTTCCGGCTTCGCTCACCATCTGCCCGATCGGCTTGCGGCGCAGGAGCTGCGAACCGAGTCCCGGGCGGCGGGCGGCATTGCCGGCATCTGTATTCGTGGCGTGCGTTGGCTTGGTCTGGGTGGAGGTAGGCACAGTCACCGTTGACGTCCCTTCAGAGTAGTTGGCGGTTTCCCCTGACAACCGTAAGCCTGTGAGCCAGCTCTCACGGCGGTGCAAAATGACCTATAGTGATCAACCATGAGACGTATTGCACAATCAGAAACGACGCCGGAAGCGGCGCTTTCCGGGCAGGTCAGCGTTGACCTGTCTGCGATTTCAGACAACATCAAAGCACTCAAGAAGCGCACCGCCGCGCCGCATTTCATGGCCGTCGTCAAGGGGAACGGCTACGGTCACGGCCTCGTGGATGTGGCCCGGACGGCGGTGGCGGCAGGCGCTGATTGGCTGGGAACCGCCCAGTTGAGCGAAGCCATTGCACTTCGCCAGGCGGGCATCACCGTGCCGGTCCTGTCGTGGCTATATCTGGCATCCCAGACCAGCGCAACGATCCGTGAGGCACTCGAGTACGACGTCGACGTTTCGCTTGGGAGCGTCGGTCAACTTGAGGTCCTGGCAGGGATCGCGAGGCAATTGGGCCGCCCCGCCGTCGTGCACCTGGAGCTGGACAGCGGCCTCAGCCGCGGCGGTGCACGCAAGGAAGACTGGCCCGAACTCGTAGCCCAGGCTCGCAAGGGCGAGCAGGACGGCACGGTTCTGGTCCGCGGCATCTGGACCCACTTGGCCTGGGCCGATGTTCCCGCCCACCCCGGAAACGCGGCAGCCGTGGCGGAGTTCGAAGACGCCGTTCGCGAAGCGCGCGCTGCAGGTCTGGACCCGCAGCTGCGGCACGTGTCGAGCTCGGCAAACATCCTGGACCGGCCCGAATTCCATTTCGATATGGTCCGCGCCGGACTGGCGATCTACGGATTGGCCCCGGCGGACCACCTGGATCCTGCCGACTTCGGACTGCGCCCCGCCTTGAGCGTCACCGCACCGCTCGTCATGGTCAAGAAAGTTCCGGCAGGGACTGGCGTCAGCTACGAACACCAGGCCATCACGCACGAGCCGCGCTATCTCGGACTCATCCCCCTGGGTTACGCCGACGGCATCCCCAAGGGCATCAGCGGCCGGAGCCTGGTCCAGATCGGCGGGCGGAAAGTCCCCGTGATCGGCAAGGTGTGCATGGACCAGTTCATGGTGGACCTGGGTCCCGATGCTTCTGGGATCGAGGTCGGAGACACGGCGGTCCTGTTCGGCGATCCGGCCGGAGGGGCTGCGAGCGCCGATGATTGGGGCGCCGCCATCGGAAGCCACGGCGACGAGATCATCAACCGAATCGCACCGCGGCTCCCCCGCGTGTATGAGTCCGGTGCCTACGAGTGCCCCGATTACCAGGAGGCCTCGAGCGATGTCGCCTGAGCCGACCCCCGGCCGCCTGAGCTTCGTCACGCTTGAGCAGTTCCTGAAGCAGCTGCCGCCCGAGTTGGAGATACTCCACGACGGCGGCAGCGGCGGGGAGCTGCTGCGCTGGGTTGAACCGAGCGAACTGGACGATCCCACCCCCTACCTGCCGGAAGGAGAATTCCTGCTGACCGCGGGGCTCCCTTTCCTTGGGGATGGCGGGTCCAGGGAAAACGTGGATGCTTACGTGAAGCGGCTCGTGGGGGCCAGGGTGGCGGCGCTGGGGTTCGGGATCAGGCCGTATTTCGACGCCGTCCCGGCCGAGCTGCTCAAGGCGTGCCGACGGCACCAGCTCACCTTGATTGAGATCCCGGAGTCCATCCCGTTCGCCGCGATCGGGCTTGAGTTCTCCCAACTCCTGGAATCGGATAATGCGAAGGTCTTCCGCCAGCTCGCGGAGACCAACAGGCAACTCATGCGGGCAGTCCTCTCCCCTCGGCCGGAACACGAGCTGCTCGCCGCTTTGGTCCAGAAGGTACCCGTCTGGGCCCTTCTCGTCGGAGCGGACGGGCGGGTACGTGCGCGCGCCCACGCTGCCGGCGGCAGCACCGGCGTCGAGCACTCGTTACTGGAGCCCATGCTGGAACGGCTCCTTTCGGGCAGCGGACCGCGGGTTGAAGTGGACGGCTTTGAGCAGCCGGGATCGGCGATGGTTTTCGGGCACCCGCTGCGGAGCACCAAGGATGCCAACCTGGGCGCCCTGATCCTGGGCTCGGACGCTGCGCTGACTCCCGCCCAGAACAGCGTGGTGCAGTCCGTCGTGGGGTTGCTGGAGTTGCTCGTCCGCCAACGGACCAGCGGCTCGCTCGCGCCGAGTCAATTGGCGACGGCGTTGCTTTTGCACCCTGAAAGCCTTGCCACCGGCGGGACACGGCACATCAACGGGCTCAAGGACCTCCTCGCGCAAAGCCTGTCCTCCACGCGATCCGCTCCCCTGCGCGTGGTTCAAGGCATCAAGGTGGACTCCCCCGAGTGGCCCGCCGGCGACAGCCCTGTGCGTGAGCTGTTGCAGTGGCGGCGCCTCTTCGACACCAAATTGGTGGAAATCACCGATTACGGATTCGCTGCGATCACTCGCTTGAAGGTGGACGACGCGCTCCTGGCGGACGTCGAAAAGCTCGGCTGGCGGCTGGTCATCGGGGACCCGACGGAACTGACCGGGCTCGGCGCGGCACACCAGCGCGTGACGTCGCTCCGTTCACGGGTCCAGTCCAGCGGGCGGAGCGCCAGAGTTGACGAGGTGACCTGGTCCATCACCGGGCTCCTGGGACGCGAGGCCGGGTCCATGCTGGCCGCGAGGCTTCTTGAACCGGTGCTTGCCTTGGAAGCCGACCGGCGCGATCCCCTCTTGGCAGTGCTCCGGGGCTGGCTGAGCGAAAACGGCAGCTGGGACGCCTCCGCCAAACTGCTGGGGTTGCACCGCAACAGCGTGCGCCGCCAGATCGGACTGCTCGCCGAACTGCTCGACACCGACCTGAACCAGGCACCAGTGCGCGCGGAACTCTGGATCGCGCTGCAGTACACGGACGGGTTAGTGGGCGGAGGGGACGCCTAGTTCTGGGCCGTGCCTAGCTGTCGTCCCGGCATTTGCTGGCGGCGGCACTTTCTACGTGTTGTGCTGCTTAAAACACGTAGACGGGGCCGCAGGCACACTGAGAAACGTCGATTTTGCACGTATTTTGGCCGGTTCCACCACTTAATTTCGCCGTTTGACCACTGAGACGGGGTTTTCCGGGCCTAGCATTCGACTGCCGGCTACACGGCGTCCGCCAGTAGCTCAAATCGAAGTGGAGGAACGAAATGCTCACTACGACCGCATTGAATGCAAGCAGCACGATGGTAGCGGCACGAACCAAGATTGACGAAATGATTGTTCGTTACGATGGCTGGTTTCTGGTGTTTCTCGCCGTCTTGATGGCGCTTGCTTTTGTATTGCTCGCAGCGATGGCCATCTGGTGCTTGACGCAGGGACGAGGCCGGTTCACTGGCAACTGGAGTTGGAGCCAATGGGGCGTCTCTGTGTTCGTTGAATGCAGGTAAACAGCTGCAAGCCAACCGTCGTGGTGGCACTGACAAGCTGCCAGCACGACCAGAGCATCGGAATTCGCCTCATGACCCTCAGTGTTGCCAACGTCAACTACTCCTACAACTCCAGAACCCAAGTACTTCATGATGTCTCGTTCACGATCACCGAGGACCAGGTCATGGGCCTCATTGGTCCCAACGGGTCCGGGAAGTCCACCCTGATAAAGGTCATCCTGGATCTGCTTCAACTTCAAAGCGGCCGCGTCTGCATCGGGTCTGACAGTAGTCAGAGCCGCAGTGCCAAAATGTCTTCGATCTACTTGTCGAGCAATGATTACCTCCCTGAGTTCCTCACAGGCGAGGAATATGTGCGCTTCATGCACGGGCTCTATGGAGAACCCATGGATCACGCGGCACTGAGGACGCAATTCGCCAGGTACTCCATGCGCGACAGGCACCGCGACTTAATCGAAGACTACTCACACGGCATGAGGAAGAAGTTGCAACTCATCGCCGCGTTCATGCTCCGACGAAGGTTTACCGTAATCGATGAAACCCTCAATGGCGTCGACATCGACGCCATCAACCTCTTTGAACGCGACATCCGGAAACTTGCCACAGAAGGCCGGTCAGTTCTGCTGTGCAGTCATGACTTCACCATGTTGGAACACGTCGCTGACGAGCTGGCGCTTCTCATCCAAGGGGCACTGGTGGTTCAGGCTCCGGTCCGGAAAATTATCCAAGATCACGGCACGATAGCTGACCTTGCCAACGAATTCATTCAAGCAATGGAACCATCATAAATGCGCCTCAAGAGCGTTGTCCTGCTGTTTCGACTGTTCTGGCTCTTCATCGTGAGACGCGTCCTGGGACGAGGACTGCTGGCCAGCCCGGCTGCTCGGCTTTCTGCCATTTTCCTACTCGTTGTCGCGTTCGCCGGATTCAACGCGTTGAGCTATGTGGTCATCCGCCAGTATCTCGGTGGAACCGGCCTACTTGAGCCTGTTCTTCAAGTAGCCAACGCATCCGTCGGATTCTGGGTACTTATTGCGTACACACTAATCCGGGTGCTGTTTATGAAGGCCGATGAGCTTCTAAGGCTCTCCTTCAATCTGCCGGTGACCAACAAGGAAAGGACCATGGCATTTGCGCTCTTTGAGTCGTCCCTCGTCCTCCTCGTGACCGTGTTCATTTTCGGTGCTTTCTCAATTTCAACCGTGCTGATCGAGGGGACAGATTACATTCCGAGGGTTCTGGCGTCCATCTGGTTCCCCGCTATTTCAACGTACCTGCTTCTGAGCCTCGGCTACTATCTGCTTGAACGTGCTCTACAGGCCCTCAGGATAGCTCGACTTCGTGGCCTGATAGTCCCGATGGTGCTTGCTTTCGGGCTGGCGGTCGCCTTTCCTCAAACCAACGAACAGGGCAGCCAGATCACCGAAAGCTACGTAAACGGGCGGGACTACTTCGCGCCTGCTTTGCTCTACGCAAAGCTGCAGGAAGACGTCGGGCTCTGGTTTTCCACTTTAGTGCTGCTTGCGACATCAGCAGCACTAATTCCAGCAATAGTGGCGGTCGCACCCAGGAACTACGTCCCAATGCCTCGCTTCTTCGTCTTCCTGCCTTCATGGTTGGCAGGGCGGAAGTTCGGCGTTTACACTCTGGTCTTGTTTCGGAGTTTCGAAACAATGGTGGCCGTCTCTTTTGTCATCGTCTATTCAGTCTTTACCTGGATCGAGCACTTGGTGTTGCCACCCTACGCGCTTGCCCTCATAACGTTTCAGGGAGTCTATGCATTTTCAAACTCGGAGCCCCTGCGACGCATGGTGACCTATCCGGGCAGCACCGCCGCGAACTACTTACGCCTCATAGGCTCGCAAGGCGTCCTCCTGATAACTGTGGGCATTCCAGTCATCGCAATTTCCTTGGCACAGGGAGTTGCCATCGAAGCGTGCCTGCCCGTGGCGGGATTCTGCTTGAGCAACGTTCTCATATCAACCTTGGTTGGCATCGCTTTCCCTCCCGAGAAAGGAAACCCATTCACTGTCATCATCGGGGTCCTGCTCACGGTGATAGTCGTCATGATTGTGTCACTTGGCTTGAACGTCTTTAACTTTGATCCAATGATCAGTACGGGAATTTTCACCGCGCTTAACATTCTGGTCGTCTTTTACAGCATCCTGGGTATGCGAAGAATGGAAAGGATTGCACGCCATGAAGTGGCTGCTTAGATTCATCGTCGGGCTGACAGTCTCTTTTGTTGTCACCATGATCGTCGTTGTCGCAAGTTTCATCACCACGATGTTCTCTGCGTCAGAAATAGGAGTCAGGAAATTTGGCCTGTTCGGCGCGCTCTTCTTCGAGCCCCATGAACAGCCCGACGGGGCGACCGCATTGGAAATCGGGGTGTCGAACGGCGCGCCCATCGCTTTTGTCTTCGCGGCATCGCTGGTCTTTTATGTTGTCGTTGCATCAGTCCTGGAACGCCTAAAGCTCCACAAGAAGCGACTCCTGCAAGCGGACCAGGGTTGACCGTTCGAAAGTTCGCCCTCGGGGATGTGACTGCCGGGCTGATAGCCAAGCAACTCATATGGTCGTGCAGATTGTCTTTTGCCGCCGCGGCTCTCGGCTTCACGGCGTGCACCTTCCTGGCCGCCATGACCACTGACCCGATACTTTTCCAGGCTGGCCTGTGGCTTCTTGTGCATGTGCTTTGCCTGCTGTGCGGTTTTCTGGTGCATGAGTGGTCTCACGTTGCGGGCATGAGGCTGTTTCACGGGGTTTCCGACGTCGTGGTATCTGCCGGCGTCCTTCGCTTCTCCGTCATTCCCGTCGGGCGTCTCTACGGGTGGCAGATCGCAATCGTGGCGATATTTGGCCCGAGTGCATCATGCTTGGCCGGGGCGCTGGTTGCCCTACTCGCACCTGGTTCATTCCTGCAGTACTGGTTCCTGTTGCATGCAGTCTTCCTCTTGCCAAACTTTGGCGATGGACGGGCCCTGATACTCGGAATCAGAGAATGGGCTCGGCCGATTGCCTTACACGCGCCCGGGATCAACTGCTGAGCTACCCTTCCGCCCTAACCCTTCGCGCCCTCAAGCTTTCCAGGCAGGGTCTTCCCACTCGCGGTACAGCTCCGGACGGCGTTCGCGCAAGTAGGGCACCTGTTCGCGGGCTGCCTTGACGCTTTCCGTGGAGATCTCGGCGAACAGCAATGCCGCACCGTCCCCGGCGGCAGCGAGCAATGAACCATCCGGACCGGCGACCACGCTCCCGCCAAGGAAGTCACAGCCGTCCTCGTGGCCGCTGTGGTTCGCGTAGGCCACGATGAGTTGGCTCTCCATCGCCCGGGCACGGATCAGGACCTGCGGTACGGCGTCGAAGCCCGCGGACAGGGCGGTGGGAACCAGCAGAAGGTCAGCGCCTCGCATGACCGCAGCGCGGACGCTTTCGGGAAACTCGACGTCGTAGCAAATCAGCAGCGACGTTTTGATCCCGTTGAAGTCCACGACGCCGGGAGCTACTCGGGCGGCTGAGAACGCCTTTCGCTCCTCCTCGCCGAAGAGGTGCACTTTGTCGTAGTCCAGGAGCACGGATCCGTGCGCATCCAGAAGAGTGGCGGAGATATGCCAGCCGCCGTCGGCAGCCGGTGCGGGAAGGCTGTAAACGAGCCCGATGGCCCGCGAACGCGCAATGTCCGCAAGGCGCCCCCGGATGCTTGGGAGAACTGCAGGATCCAGCTCCGCGTGGAGCCTCAGCGGCGCATAGCCTACCGGGAAGAGCTCGGGCGTCAGCAACAAGGAGGCCCCCGCCGCGGCAGCGCGCTGCGCCGCCGCATCGACCGTCTTTAGATTGGCGTCGATGTCCAGGACAACGGCGTTGGCCTGCAGAACGGACAGCAGCATCATTACCACCTCGATAGCACCTTGCATCCCCGTCAGGCGTTCATGGGAGACACACCCGGGATTACTCGTGATTCCAGCCTAGCCAGCACCAGGCCGGTCCCACGGGACAAAAGGACCCGCGGATGGCCCGCCGGGGATGGATCGTACAAATCTGCGGCATAGTTCATGACGCCGATGCAAGTTTGCTCCATTGCGTTAACTTCTTGACTGCAACTGTGATTTGAGGCACGCTTCTTGTCATGCCCGCAACATCCAGCTCGACGAAGAGCCACCGCAAAAACCCCGGCTCGCAATCAGCGCTGCGCCACCTGAACCAGCAGCGGCTCATCGAATGCCTACTGAGCGGTCCATCCACCCAGGCCGAACTCGCCAGGCAGACAGGCCTTTCCACGGCAACGGTGTCCAACATCGTCAAGATCATGCAGGACGCGGGGCTCGTCTCTACCGAACCGATCACAAGCTCCGGACGCCGGGCACTGAACGTCAGGCTCAACAGCAACGGTGCTGTCGCCGTCGGGATCGATTTTGGCCGGCGGCACCTGCGGGTGGTCCTGGCCTCGCTGGGCTATCACATCATCGTCGAGGAGACGGTCACGCTGCCCCTTGGGCACCACGCCGAACAGGGCATCAGCGCCGCCGTCGCGCTCCTCAACAAACTCCTGCTCGAAAGCGGGGTTGACCGAAGCGCGGTAGTTGGAGCGGGCGCCGGCATAGCCGGCCCCATCGACCGCCGTTCCGGCACCGTGGCACAGGGTGCCATCCTGCCCGAATGGGTGGGGATCCAGATTCTCGAACGACTGGAGGAAGCCCTCGATCTTCCCGTATACGTTGACAACGACGCCAATCTGGGCGCCCTTTCCGAGGTCACATGGGGGCCCCACAGCGGGATCAGCAATCTCATGTTCCTCAAGATCGGTTCGGGCATTGGAGCGGGACTCATCATCAATGGTGCGCCCTACTACGGGGCGGTGGGGATCACGGGAGAAATCGGCCATGCAACCATCCACGAATACGGCGCAATCTGCCGCTGCGGCAACCGGGGCTGCCTGGAAACGATGGCTTCCACCACCACCATGATCGAGCTGCTCGGGAAGGGATCGGGGCTGCACCTCGAGCCCGAGGACATTGTCCGAAACGCCCTGGCGAGGGATCCGGCGACCCTTCGCGTGGTGGACGACGCGGGGCTCGCGGTGGGGCGGGCGTTGGGCAATGTGGCGAATCTCATAAACCCCGAAGTCATCGTGGTGGGCGGCCCCCTGGCCGGCCTCGGCGACATCCTCCTGGACCCGATCCGGCGCGGCCTCGTCCGCCATGCAGTGCCCGTGATCGGCGAGACAACGCACTTGGCGATGTCTTCGCTCGGCGCCCGGGCGGAGGCCCTCGGGGCGGCCGCTTTGGTGTTCCAGCACGCCGGAATCAAGCAGTCCTAAACATTTCGTTACCACGCTGTTATCGCCGTCTTGCGTTAAAGTCTTGACGACAAGCGGTGTGATCCAGTTTACTTTCTCATCAGATAGGCTCGCCATCCCCGAGCCGACAACGACGTCAAACATTGGAGGCGCAAGGGTATGTCGACCCCCATTACGCACCAGGATCCGGTTCTCCTCGAGATGCGGTCCATCACCAAGGAATTCCCCGGCGTGAAGGCGCTCTCGGACGTTAGCCTCCGGGTCAAGGTGGGCGAAATCCACGCGATCTGCGGTGAAAACGGTGCAGGCAAGTCCACGTTGATGAAGGTGCTCTCCGGGGTTTACCCCTACGGCAGCTACGACGGCGACATCGTGTACCAGGCGGAAGTCCAGCAGTTCAAGGACATCCGGGCCAGCGAACATGCGGGAATCGTGATCATCCACCAGGAACTGGCGCTGATTCCCGAGCTGTCCATCATGGAAAACATCTTCCTCGGCAACGAACCCGTCCGTCGCGGCATCATCGATTGGGCCGAGGCACGCAAGCGCTCAATCGAACTGCTCGCACGGGTTGGCCTGCGCGAGGACCCGGATACCCCCATCAAGGAAATCGGCGTCGGCAAGCAGCAGCTCGTGGAAATCGCCAAGGCCCTGAACAAGTCCGTCAAGCTGCTCATCCTCGACGAGCCCACTGCGGCCCTCAACGAATCGGACTCCCAGCACTTGCTGGATCTGATCCTTGGCCTCAAGGGCCGGGGCATCACGTCCATCATCATTTCCCACAAGCTCAATGAGATCGAGCAGATCGCGGACGAGATCACCATCATCCGCGATGGCAAGTCCATCGAGACGCTCAACGTCGTGGAAGACGGCGTCGACGAGGACCGGATCATCAAGGGCATGGTCGGGCGGACGCTCGAGTCCCGCTTCCCGGACCACACGCCGAAGATCGGCGAGGTGTTCTTCGAGGTCAAAGACTGGAACGTTGGGCATCCCCAGATCCAGGACCGCCTGGTCTGCAAGAACTCCAGCTTCCATGTGCGCCGCGGTGAAATCGTCGGCTTTGCCGGCCTGATGGGTGCCGGGCGCACCGAGCTCGCCCGCTCTGTCTTCGGCCACTCCTACGGCCGTTTCATCTCGGGACAGGTGTACAAGGACGGCAAGCCGATCACCATGCGCAGCGTCCGCCAGGCGATCGACGCCGGTCTCGGCTACGTCACGGAAGACCGCAAGAGCCTGGGACTGAACCTCCTGGACGACATCAAGACCACCACGGTGTCAGCCAACTTGAAGAAGATCAGCCGGGGCATTGTTGTGGACACCAACAAGGAATTCATGGTGGCTGAGCAATACCGGAAGTCGCTGCGCACCAAGACCCCCTCGGTCGAGGAAGGCGTATCGAAGCTCTCCGGCGGAAACCAGCAAAAGGTGGTTCTCGCGAAATGGATGTTCACGGATCCGGACCTTCTCATCCTGGATGAACCCACCCGCGGAATCGATGTCGGGGCCAAGTACGAGATCTACGGAATCATCCAGCAGCTGGCCAACCAAGGGAAGGGCGTGATTGTGATCTCCTCCGAACTTCCCGAGCTGCTGGGCCTCTCCGACCGTATCTACACCATCTTCGAAGGCTCCATCACTGGCGTACTCAACAAGGACGAAGCCAGCCAGGAAAGCCTCATGAAGCTCATGACATCCAGCCGCAAAGCTGCCTGACCCCGGTCACCTCCAGAACCACACGGACACAAGGACCCAAAACAATGAACGCGCTCAAGAAGCTATTCGGTGGCAACACCCGCCAATTCGGCATGATCTTCGCCCTGGTTGCACTCGTCATCTTCTTCCAGATCTTCACCTCGGGCCGCACCCTCACCCCGGGCAACGTCATCAACCTCTTCAACGGCAACTCCTACATCCTGATCCTGGCCATCGGCATGGTCCTGGTCATCATCGCCGGCCACATCGACCTTTCCGTAGGTTCGGTAGCGGCCTTCGTCGGTATCTCGGTGGCCCTCGCCATCAGGGACTGGCACCTGCCCTGGTACGTGGCAGTCCTGTTCGGGCTCCTGCTCGGCGCCCTGATCGGTGCCTGGCAAGGATTCTGGACGGCATACGTCGGGATTCCGGCATTCATCGTGACCCTTGCGGGCATGCTGTTGTTCCGCGGTTTCAACCAGTTCGTCGGCAAGTCCAACACCGTTCCGGTCCCGGAAGACTTCCAGTACCTGGGCTCCGGGTACCTGCCCGAGATTGGGCCGAAGACGGGGTATAACAACCTGACAATCCTGCTGGGCCTTATCGCCGTCGCATTCGTGATTGTCAGTGCGATTCGTTCCCGCCGCACCGCCCAGGCATTGGGCGCCGAAGTACAAGAAGGCTGGGTGATGGTCACCAAGCTCGTGCTCGTCAATGCAGCCATCCTCTACGCGACCTACCTGTTCGCGACTGGCCGCCCCGGCACCTCGTTCCCCATCCCGGGCCTCATCCTGGCCGTGCTGGTCCTGATCTACGGTTTCATTTCCGCCAAGACGGTCATCGGCCGCCACATCTACGCAGTCGGCGGCAACCGCCACGCGGCTGAGCTCTCCGGAGTTCAGTCCAAGAAGGTCAATTTCATGGTCATGATGAACATGTCCATCCTTGCCGGCCTCGCCGGCATGATCTTCGTGGGCCGCTCCACCGCTTCGGGTCCGTTCGACGGCGTCGGCTGGGAACTGGATGCGATCGCTGCGGTATTCATCGGTGGCGCAGCGGTCACCGGCGGCGTGGGCACCGTGATCGGCTCCATCGTTGGTGGCCTCGTCATGGCTGTCCTCAACAACGGCCTCCAACTGCTCGGCGTCGGCGCGGACCTCACCCAGATCATCAAGGGCCTCGTCCTGCTGGCAGCCGTTGCCTTCGACGTCTACAACAAGACCCAGGGCAAGAAATCGATCATCGGAATGATGATGAAAAACTTCGGCCGGAGCAGCGAAAATGCCCCGGACGAGACGACCTCAACCAAGGAAGTCATCTCCAAGGAAGCCTGACCGGCTTCAAGACGGATTGTTCCATCCACAACAAGAAAGCGAACCAAGATATGCGAATGTTTGGTAAAGCAGGAAAGGCAGCAGCAGTAGCTGCGATCGCGGCACTGGCGCTGACGGCCTGCGGCCGTACGGACAGCGGCACCTCCGGTGGTTCATCCAGCGGCAGCGAGGCATTCCCCAAGGGTTCCTCGATCGGCGTCGCGCTCCCCCAGAAGACCAGTGAGAACTGGGTCCTGGCGGAGAAGCTCTTCAACGACGGGCTCACGAGCGCAGGTTTCAAGCCGGATGTGCAGTTCGCCAACGGTGGCGTTTCGGAGCAGCAGAACCAGATCAGCGCGATGATCACCAAGGGCGACAAGCTCATCATCGTCGGTGCCATTGACGGCGCCCAGCTGGGCACGCAGCTCAAGCAGGCCAAGGACGCCGGCGCTACGGTCATTGCATATGACCGCCTGCTCCTGAACACCTCCAACGTGGACTACTACGTGGCCTACGACAACTTCAAGGTCGGCGTGCTGCAGGGCCAGGCCCTGCTGGACGGACTCAAGGCCAAGAAGCCGAGCGGCCCGTACAACATTGAGCTGTTTGCAGGCTCCCCCGATGACGCCAACGCGAAGGTCTTCTTCGACGGCGCCATGAGCATCCTGCAGCCGAAGATCGATGATGGAACCCTCAAGGTCGTGTCCGGCCAGAAGTCGTTCGAACAGGCCGTCACCCAGGGCTGGAAGGCAGAGAATGCCCAGAAGCGCATGGATACCCTGCTCGCAGGCACCTACACCAGCGCTTCGCTGGACGGCGTACTTTCCCCGAACGACACCCTGGCCCGCGCCATCCTGACCTCGGTCAAGGCGGCCGGCAAGCCGCTTCCGGTCGTGACCGGCCAGGACTCCGAAGTTGAGTCGGTCAAGTCCATCCTTGCCGGTGAGCAGTACTCCACCATCAACAAGGACACCCGCAAGCTCGTTGAGCACGCCATCACCATGGTCCAGGACGTCCAGTCCGGCAAGACCCCGGAAATCAACGACACCAAGTCCTACAACAACGGCGTCAAGACCGTGCCGGCATACCTGCTGCCTCCGGTCATCGTGACCCTCGCCAACGTGAAGACGGCCTACGTGGACGATCCGATCCTCGGACCGATCACCAAGTAGCAGTTCTCATCCAGGCACCAACGACGGCGGCCATCCCCACTCAAGGGGGTGGCCGCCGTCGCTGTCTCCGGTTCCATCCGCCGTCGCGCAACTCTTCACAGGCCCCGCATAGCTTCAGCAGCACAGTCGCACAGCCGTGGTGAGCACTGTTAGGTGAGCAGGCGCGCCGCTGGGGCGGGCCAGGTCCCGAAGGAGAATCGTGAGCGTCCTCGCCCGGAGTGTAGGCAATGCCTTCCGCAACAAGATAAGAACCGCGGCTGTAGTGGCAGTGCTGGCCGTCGCGATCGGGCTGGCGCTGGCCATGCTCGTGGCCAACCAAGCCGTTGGCGGCAAAGTCCAGGAGCTCAACGCCTCCGTGGGGACAGTCCTGACTGTGAACCCCGCCGGAGCGCAGGGCTTCGACGGCGGCGGCGAGCCGCTCACCGCAGCCCAGACCGCGACGGCGGCAGCCGTACCGAACGTCGTTTCCGTGGTGGGCACCAAGGCGCTGCGGCTGGAGACCGCAACGGCGGCCTCCACCTCAACAACCGGTACTACGGCGCAACAGGCCGGACCGGGCGGTGGTCCCGGCGGCGGTACGAGCGTCACCACGAACCTTCAGGCAGCCATCGACGCCGGCACGCTCGGCAACCGCAACAACACCAGCGGCAGCACCGGATCGGGAAACACGGCAGCAGGCAGCACCGGAACCGCGCCGGCGTTCTCGCTGCCCATCACCGCTACAGGTATCGGCGCCGAGGTGGACACCGCCGGCAAGGCCTTGAACATCACCAGCGGCACGGGCCTGGGCGATTACACCGTGGCGAGCACCAAGGCCCTCGTCGGAACCACACTCGCGACAAAGAACAACCTCAAGGCCGGCTCAACGTTCACCATCGCCGGCAAGACCTTCACGGTGGCGGGTATCTTCGACGCCGGCACCACTTTCGGCAACAACGCGGTGTACACGACACTCGCCGAGGCCCAGGCCCTCGCCGCAACCCCCGGCGAGCTCTCCAGCATGGTGGTGACGGTCAACAGCATGGCAAACGTGGATGCCGCCAAGACGGCACTGCAGACCGCCCTGGGCTCGGGTAAAGCCGACGTCACGCAGGGCCAGCGCAACCTCGAAACCGCTGTCAGTTCCCTGGACAGCGTCAAGAACATCTCACTCGTGGCTTTTATCGCAGCCCTCGGCACAGCCGGCCTGATCATCCTGCTCATCATGGTCATGCTGGTCCGCGAGCGCCGCCGTGAGATCGGGGTCCTGAAGGCCATCGGCGCCCGCAACCGGACCATCGGCCTGCAATTCGTGCTCGAAGCCCTCGTCCTCGTGGCGCTTGGCAGCGTCGTTGGCGCTGCCATCGCTTCCTTCGCCAGCGGCGGCATTGCCTCTGCACTGATCAGTTCCAACAGCTCGACGGCGGCCACGAGCCAGCGTGGCCCCGGCGGCGGAGGCTTCGGCGGTCCCGGTGGAAACCCGTTCGGCGGAGCCTCCCAGCTGCTCACCTCGGTCACGGCGAGCGCCTCCCCCGGCGTCATTGCCGCCGGCGTTGCCGCGGTCTTCGGCGTCGCCGTCGTGGGCGCCCTGGTACCAGCGCTGCTCACAGCCCGCATCCGCCCCATCGAAGTCCTCCGAGGAGAATAGCCATGATTGAAGTCAAAGACCTGGTCCGCCAGTTCAAATCCGGCGACCGCACCATCAAGCCCGTCAACGGAGTGAGCTTCGAGCTCGAAAAGGGGACCCTTGCCTCGATCGTGGGAAAGAGCGGCAGCGGCAAGAGCACCCTGCTCTCCCTGCTCGGCGCCTTGGACAAGCCCACCAGCGGGGACGTCGTAGTGGACGGGGTCAGCCTGGCCGGGCTGCCCGCCGGCAAACTCACCGAATACCGGCGCCGGGACATCGGCTTCGTTTTCCAGCAGTTCAACCTCATCCCCAACCTCTCGGCAGTGGACAACGTGATGCTGCCTATGGAGTTCGCCGGAATGCGGAAGGCTGCCCGGTTGGAACGGGCGCGGTCTCTCCTGGAGCAGGTGCAGCTGGATCCGGAGAAACAGTCCCGCCGCGTCAACAAGCTCTCGGGCGGCGAGCAGCAGCGGGTTGCCATTGCCCGGGCGCTGGCCAACGAGCCCAAGCTCATCCTGGCCGACGAGCCCACCGGCAACCTGGATGAGCAGACCGGTGAGCACATCATCGAACTGCTCAGTTCCTTGAGCCGGAACCACAACACCACCATTCTGGTGGTAACGCATGACCGGAGCCTGGCGCAGAAAACCGAACGGCGCTTCAGGCTCCAGCAGGGCAAACTGAGCGAGGAAACGGTGCGTCCGCGGGTAGCTGCCGGGGCCTGACCACGTTTTCCAAACAACGGAAAGAGGGCCGGGAACCGCATGGTTCCTGGCCCTCGCGTCTTGAGCCTGTGCTGTAAACCGCAGGTGGTGCAGTGAGAGGATAGGCCGCATGAGTCTGCATATCGCCAAGCCGTGGTTGTTCAGCCAGCCGAACCAGGATCCCCGCGCCGCCACCGGCAAGGCCCTGAACTGGGGCATTATCGCCACGGGAGGGATCGCAAGAACCGTGAGCGGCGACCTCGCCCAGCTCGAGGACGCAAACCTCTACGCAGTGAGTTCGCGGCGCCAGGAATCCGCGGATGCCTTTGCTGCTGCGCATGGGGTCATGAAGTCCTACGGAGACGACGGCGGTGTGCCCGGCTACCAGCGGCTACTCGCCGATGACGCCGTCGACGTCGTCTACGTGGCCACCCCGCATGCCCAGCATTTCGAGATCGTCAAGGACGCCCTCAACGCGGGCAAGCACGTTCTGTGCGAGAAGTCCTTGACCATCAACGGCCGTGAAGCGGCAGAGCTAGTCGCTCTGGCCCGGGAACGGAAATTGTTCCTCATGGAAGCCGTATGGAGTCGGTTCCTGCCCAGCCTGCAGAGGGCGTTCGCCATTGCCGCGTCGGGCGAACTGGGCGACATCAAGTGGGTCAGCGCCGACCTTGGTTTCCCTGCCCCCTTCGATCCTTCCGCCCGCATCTGGGCCCCGGCGGCCGGCGGCGGGGCACTTTTGGACCTCACGGTATACGCTCTGTTGTGGCCTTTGGGCACCCTCGGTTTCCCGCAGTCAGTCAGCGCGGTGGGCACTTTGACGGACGACGGCGTCGACTCCCAGAATGCGCTCACGCTGGCTTACGACGGCGGTGCCATCGCCCAGCTGACCTCTTCGTTGCTGGCCCATGGTCCTCGCTCGGCATCCGTTGCGGGCTCCAAGGGCTTCCTGCAGACGCAGGGGTCCATCAACAATCCGCGCGAGCTTCTGATTCGAACCGGCTGGGATGAACCACGGACCGAACGCTTCGACGCGGTAGGGATCGGCTACACCTACGAGCTGCGTGAGGTTACCCGCTGTGTCCAGCAAGGACTGACCGAAAGTCCTGTGATGCCCTTGGACGATTCATTGAACACGATGCGCCTCTTCGACGGGGTGCGATCCCAGCTCGGAGTCCGGTACGCCAACGACGCCCGCTGAACTGAATGACGAATCCGTCCTCCAACGTCTGGACTAGTTAACTAGTGAGGCCTAGGATAGGAGCGATCGTCGATCCAAGCTGACGCTGGGGGGTGTCGAGATGGAAGCAGAGCAAGGTAAGCCGCGCGTTCTTCATATTCTCCGCTCCGTCATGCTCGCTGGCGCCGGAGCTGTCGTTTGGATGGCCCTCTCTTCCACGGCAGCAAGCGCTGATTCCGGAAGCACGAACAACCACACCCTTCTGGGCGGCGCGGGCTCCGCGGTGTCAAACGTCGTGCATAACGCTGCAAAGGGACTTCCCGGAACCCCCGGCAATGCCGTTGCGGCAGTTGTCGCATCCGTGCCGGCCCCGGCCGTAGCATCCGCTCCAGTCCCCGAGGTCCAGCTACCAGCGGTCCAGGTGCCGCCCGCGGTAGTCAACGAACTTCCCCAGCTGACCGGGAGCGTCGACCAACTTCTGGCCAACACGCCCGTGGTCAGCGCAGTCCTCCCTGAGGGGACCGTTGGTGCCGTGACTGCAAGCGTTGTCTCGCCGGCAGCGAGCGCGGTTGACGGGGTTGGGTCAGGCGTCGGTTCCTTGATCGGCGGCCTTCCGGTCACCGTCCAAGAGATAGCTGTCCCTTCCATCCACGTCCCCGATGTCACCGGAATAGTTGAAGCCCTTGCAGCGGGACCCGCTGTAATTGAGCCCGCTGCCGGAGTCCCTTCAACGGTGGCTCAGGATGTCGCGGCTCCGCTGCTCAGCCTCGCTGGCTACAGTGGCCCGCCGGGCCTGAATGGGACTCCTTCGAAGGCGGCAGTCCGCGCTACTAGCGGTTCCAACGATCCTTCCGCGTCCCGGTCCGACGGCACATTCCCGCCCGGTACACCAGGCGGCAGCGACACCGTCAGTGGATCTGCAGTCCTTTCCAGCAATCCATCGGGGGCTGCCGCTGCGTGGCTCCAAGGCACGAACCTTTCTTACCCGTTGACTGGGACCCTCGTGTCCACAGCTGCTGCTGGCAGAGTTCCGGCTCCGGTGTCGTTTGACCCGGGTTCTTCACCTGACTAGTTCCGAGCCCCGCCGCTTTCCCGGAAGTTCATTCCGGGCCGCGGCAAACGGCCGATACGGGCGCTCCTATGCGCCTTTTGGAACTACTCGTTCAGGAGAACAACATAATGCACAGCATGATTCGCAAGGGGCTGCTTGGCACCCTCTTTGCCGGTGGGTTGATAGCCCTCGGCGCAACTGCCGCGAACGCGGCAGACACCACTACAAGTGCGCTAGGCAATGCCTCAGGCACTCAAGTCGTTGCACCGGTGTCCATTCCGGTGAACCTCGGGTCGACGTCGCTCTCAATACTTGGAAATTCGGGCGCCGCGACCACCACCCCTGCACTCGCCCCGGTTCCGGCCCCGGCGATCAATTCCGGCGGAGCAGCCGTCCCGTCCGGAACCCAGGTGGTGGCTCCGATATCGGTCCCTGTTAATATCGGAGCCACCTCACTGGCAGTTCTGAGCAATTCCGCCCCTGGAACGGCCTCTGGCACCCAGGCGACGGCTCCCGTCAACGCGCCTGTCACCGTTGGTGACACCTCGGTCAATGTCCTCGGCACGACGCCGACAGGCGGCACCACCGGAGGCACCGGCGTCACCGCGCCTGTAACCGCTCCTGTCACCGTGGGCGACACCTCGGTCAACGTCCTCAGCACGACGCCGACCGGCACCACCGGAGGCACCGGCGTCGCGGCGCCGTTAAGCGCTCCTGTCACCGTGGGTGACACCTCGGTCAACCTGCTCGGCACCACGCCTGCAGGCACCACCGGAGGCACCGGCGTCACGGCACCTGTAACCGCTCTGGCAACGGTGGGTGACACCTCGGTCAACGTCCTCAGCACGACGCCGACAGGAACCACCGGGGGCACCGGCGTCACCGCGCCGGTAACCGCTCCTGTCACCGTGGGTGACACCTCGGTCAACCTGCTTGGCACCACACCGACAGGCACCGGCATCCTCTCGGGTGCGGGACTCACCGCGCCCCTGAACCTGCTCGGCACTACGCCGACGGGAACCACCGGAGGCACCGGCGTCACGGTGCCTGTAACCGCTCCGGTCACCGTCGGTGACGCCTCGGTCAACCTGCCCGGCACCACACCGACAGGTACCGGCATCCTCTCGGGGACTGGACTCATCTCAGCCTTGGGGCTCCCGCTGACGATCGACACCGCGTCGGTAGGTTTGGGTCTGCCTTCTGGCGCCACGAACCCGTCGACAGTCACCCCGCCCCTCGTCAACCAGCCGATCGGTTCCCAGGGCTTCGTCGATCCGGCTGCAGCCGTTCCTTCGGTTGGGACGCCGTCGGCAATCGCATCCGGAACTGCAGCACAAGCCAATGCGGCCTCAGTTACCGCAGCGGTTGCTGTTGGGGCTGGAACGGCCGTTCTCGCAAGCACTGGCTTCAATGGCCTGTGGTTGCTGTTCGCGGCAGCTCTGCTGCTGCTTGGACTCATCGTGATGGTAGGTAGCCGGACGATCCGGGCAACAATTCCCGCATAATCACTGGCTCGGGCTGCTCCACCGCACTGGATATAGCCCGTTACCGGCTCCTCCGCAGGGCAAACAGCCCCGCGGAGGAGTTCATGCGTGGATTCACCGGGAATTCCGACCCTACGGTGCGTTACGCCGTCGGTTCACTGGATCTGGACCGCCGCCGGGGAGTACACCGGGGCAAACAGCTCGGACGCATCGCGCCGCCGGTAGTCGCGTTCACCGTAGGCTTCCACCATCTGTCCAAAAAGCTGCTGGCCCTCACCGCGCAGTTCATCCAGTTCGACGCCTGGGAGGGAGCCGCCAACAACTACGGGGCGGCCTGCAACGTACGTGTCGGTGACATTGCGTGCCGAACCGTTGAGGATTAGCGTGCGCAATGGATCTTCCACGACCCCATCACGGAAGTCCCCCAGAGAGGCGACCATGATGTCAGCTTGGGCGCCCGGACACAGGCGTCCCAGGTCTTCGCGGCCCAATGCCTTGGCACCACCCAAAGTGGCAGCGTCGAAGAACGCCGACACCGTGCCGGCGTCGCGCCGACCCTCCGCGATGCGCGCCAGGTGCGTGCCGATATCGATGCCCTTGATCAGGTCCGGCGGGAACGAGTCGGTTCCCAGACACATGTTGACCCCGGCAGCCGCGAAGGCGTCAAAGGACTTGAGCATGCCTGAGTAGTGGAAGGACGTCAGGGGGCAGTGGATGATGCTGACGTCATGCCGGGCCAGCACATCCAACGGGCCGCCTTCTGCGCTGGAGGACGGGTCGGTGCCGTCGATGACAACCCCATGCGGGATGAGGAGCCGTGTGTCCAGCAGGCCGGAATCCGAAAGCTGCTCCAGGACGGTGCGCCCGGTGAGGTTGACGAGGAACCCGTCTTCATTCGCCCCCTGGAGGCAATGGAGGCGGACCAATGCGTTGCGTTCGGTGGCCAGCTCGGCAGTCCGGCGCATCAGTTCGTCCGAAAGTGTCTCGATTCGGCACGGCAGCAGGACACCGGTAAGCAACGGATGCCCTAGCTCGTCGGCGTAGTCGAGGAACCGTGCGGCGTCGGCGAATCCTTTATGTCCCTCCTCCTCGTCGAAGAGGATCACGCGTTGGCCGTCGTTGTCGGTGACGTTGATCCCCGAGCGGTACGCGGGACCCAGGAAACCGCGCAGGCCGAGCTCGATGCTGGACTGCGCCATTCCCTTGATCTCTTCGAAGGTTTCAGCCCATGAGCTGTGGATCTCCGAAGCAATCGGCATGTAAGTGGTCACGCCGTGCAAGGCCAGCTGCGCCAGTGCGAACTTTCGCACGCTCTGGCGCTGCGCCGCGGTGAAGACATCGCGCCGGCGGTTGTGGAAGTAGTCCTCAGACCATTGCAAGCCCGGGGCGGTCTCGTCTGTGGGCCAGGAGTCGAAGATCATGTGATCAATGTCCGTCAAGGCGTCGAGATCAATGAGGCCAGGTGCGATGAGGCTCTGTCCAAAGTCCCGGCGTTCGTCAGCGGGACCCGTGTAGTCGGTACCCACGTAGATGATCTCGTCATCCCGGATCACGACGTGCCCATCCGTGTGCATCCCGTGCCCGGTCCCGTCATAGCCAAGGACGTACCGGGCAGAAAGCTGAGTGATCATAAACCCTCCAAGTTTGGTATCCCAGGTCAGATAGCCGCAGATCAAGTCCGAAACTGGCGGAACGCATGAACGCTCTAGGTTCCGGGTTTATGAGCGGCATTTGTGACATGTCTTGCATTGCGATGTGATCCACCTTACCATCTTTGGTATACCAAATGGTGTGGACGGCTCCGTCCTTCGCCACTGCAGCACACGAAGGGCGCACAACAATGAAGAACCAATCCACAACCACTCCGGAGGTGGATACGCCCGTAGTCAATGTCGATCACGGACCGGCCCGCCTCTTCACCCCGACCGCACGGCAATGGGGATCGATGATCCTGCTGTCCACTGCCGTCTGTGCCGTGGCCATCCTGGCCGGAACGCACAAGATTCCCCTGGGAAACGCCGCTATCGTGCTCATGCCCGTCTTGTGGGCGGTGCTGATGGGCGCCATCATCGGCGTCCAGAAGGTGCGCCCCATGTCCGGCCAAAGCCGTGCCGTGGCCTCGGTATTGCTCAACGTCAGCATCGTCATGTTCCTGGGGGCCCTCGGCACCCAGGTGGGACCGTCTTTCGCCAAGCTGACTTCGCTCGGCCCGGCCATCCTGCTCCAGGAAGTAGGCCACATCTTCGGCACGGTCATCATCGCCCTGCCGGTCGGCGTCGCGCTGGGCATGGGCCGCACGGCGATCGGTGCCACGTGGGCAATCGACCGCGAATCCTACTTGGCCTACGCATTGCAGCGTTTCGGCGTGAAATCCCCCGTCTACCGCGGCGTGTTCTCCGTTTGGCTTCTGGGCAGCGTCTTCGGTGCAGTCTTCATCTCCCTGCTGGCCGGACTGCTCGGCGGGATGGGCATCTTCGACCCGCTTGCACTGGCGCTGGGCCTGGGCCTCGGCTCGGGATCCATGATGCTTGGCGGCGTGGCGGCCCTGTCCATCCTTTATCCGGGGCAGGCACCGGAGATCATGGCGCTGGCGGCCCTGTCGAACCTGGTGACGAACCTTGTGGGCTTCTACGCCGGGGCCTTCCTTTCGTTGCCGATGTCCTTGCGGCTCTACAAGTTCTGGGCGCGCCTCTTCCGCCGCGATGACGAGGGCACGCGTCTTGACCGCCACGGGAATGCGGTTGCCGCGAAGCTGCGCAGGCCACAGGCCCGAAACAGGATGGACGTTTCGGCTGTGCTCCAGGACCCCGATGTGCGCACGAAGCCTTCGACATGGATCATCGCTTTCGTTGCAAGCATCGCCGCGGGCGTGGTCCTCAACGCCTTGGGCACCAAGTCGATAAGCGTCAATGACGTCATTGGCGTGGTGATCCTTGGCCTCCTTACCGCTCTGGCGTTCGTACTCGCAAAATACGTCCCCGCGGTGCCGTCGAGCGTATGGGTCCTTGCACTCGCCACTTTGGCGACGGCTCCGATCCTGCCGTTCAGTGGCATGATTGTCTCCTTCACCCACAACCTTGACCCGCTCTACGTGGGCCTTGGCTCGATCGCCTTGCTCGGCATGAACGTCGGGCGCGACATCAACGCGCTGAAGACCCTGAACTGGCGCACGGTGATTGTGGCGACAATCACGTTCTCAGCAAGTTTCATAGCAGCTGCGGCACTTGCACAATTCGTCATCCATGTCTGAGCTGTGGCACTGAACAACTGACGCCGAACAAGGGCGGTGGAATGGACTCTTTCGTTCATTCCACCGCCCTCTCGTGTCTCTGCTCCCGCCCTCGGCGGCCCATCCGGGTGATGTTCGACGCATCGCGGTTCCTTCACGCCCCGGGGCTGCGCGACATACCGCGTCAGGTGAACGGCGGAAGGACACCAGACCACCTGTGGCTTGCTAAGATCTAAAGGCTCAACCCGGCCCCCGGGAGAGCCCCCCATCAACTGGTCCGGAACGGACGTGCCCCCACGCGCCCGATACCGGCCCCTGCCCGACCCCAGGAGACCCCTGCTCTCATGACCGCATTGGCCGAACCGGACTTTTTCGAGGTACACGACGAGGATTACCGCAGCGAACTGGACTCGCGGTACGAGGAAGGTTTCGGGCGCGGCCCCGAGCTCGACGACGACTACGGCAGCGGCTACGACGAACTCGACAAGCTCTTCGATGGTTTGTTCGACGACGAGGATGACCTGGACGCACCGGCCAAGGCCGAAAAGAAGGTTCCGGCCCGGAAAGACGCTCCGAAGGCCGCCGCCGTTAAGACGGCCGCGCCGAAGAAGGCTTCCTCAATTTCGATGCCCAAGGCCAGCCCGGTCGTTACCCGCAAGGTGGAACCTGTTGCCGCTCCCGCCGTCGAAGAGACGCCGACGGTAACCGTCGTCGAGCCGGCCGTCGTCGAGCCCGCCGCCGTCGAACCGGCGAGCCCCGCAGCGGCTCCCACCGGAGAAGCCGTGACTCCCGCGATTCCGGACAGCCCCTTCTTCGCCCCGCACATCGCCCCGGTAAACGAGCATGTGGAGTTCCTCCGCAAGCTCCGCCCGGGCTTTGAGGTCCCCTACGTGGATCCGATGCACTCCGTGGAGGACTGCCGGATTGTCACGCTGTTTTCCAACACCAGCGAGGCCTCCTCGCGGGGCGTTGTCTGGGCCGGCGACGACGCCGCCGCCACCCGGCTACTGGGCCTGCAGTTCCAACTCGGCCTGCGCCCGGAATGGATGATGCCGTGGAACACCCACCCGTGGTTCACTCCCGGCGAGGCGAACGGAAAGCTGACTCCGGAGCAGGTCGCCGCCGGCCTGAAGCCGCTCCTCGCTTTCCTCAAACTCGTTCCACGCGCCTCGGCGATCGTCGCCCACGGAACGGAAGCCAATCGCTTGGCGCAAATGCTCCTCAAGACTGACAACCAGCTGATCTGGCGCCGCGGCTTGAAGGTCTACAAGGCCCGTTCGCTGCACGGGCGCGCCTTCGCCGGTTCCAAGGAACGCCAGACCGAATGGCTGATCGAAATGGGCCGCTCCTATGCGGACGCCATGGCCCGCGCGGGTCTCCAGTCCGGACGACGCTAGGGCGCCTAGCGCCGTGACTTCCGGGCTGGCTTCCCTGCAAACAGTTTCCGGTCCAGCGAAAGCGCCCCGGAACCGATGAAGGCAAACGCCAACGCCAACGCGATATACAGAATGAGCAGCTCCGCGTTGATTCCGGGACTATTGCTCAACAATGGCTTGCCTGATTCGGTGACAAACCAGATCCCTGCGTACATGAGGGCCGCCAGGAAGCCAGCCACCCTGGTCAGGGCGCCGAGCACCAAAAGCGCGCCCAAACCGGTTTCGCCCCAGATGACGAGCCAGGACATCAGCTCCGCTTTTTGAACACCCATGGCGGCGATGGTTGCCTCGAACGCAGGCTGCCCCGCGAGCAGCTTCTGGACCCCATGAAGCAGCAAAAGGCCGCCGAACACGATCCTCAGAAACGCGATGCCCCGCGAGGACGAGATCTGCGAGGGAAGGAGGAATTTCACCCGGTCCAATCTTCCATGCCGAGGGCACAGCTCAAAACAGCCGCTCCGTCCACGGCAGAATGGAACTGCAATGGACCTCGATGGGAGGCAGCAGGACAGGATGGGTGAATCCGGGATGGATGTTGACGTCGTCGTAGTCGGCGGAGGCGCAATGGGATCAGCTGCGGCGCGGCAGCTCGCACTCAAGGGGCGATCGGTGGTCCTCCTTGAGCAGTTTGAGGAGGGGCACCATGTGGGCGCTTCGCACGGAGCCACGCGCAACTTCAATACGGCATATGCGGAGGACGACTATCTCGCCCTGGTCAGCGAAGCGAGGGACCTCTGGGACGGGCTCGCAGAGGAGACCGAAACGCAATTGTTGGATCTTGTGGGTCTGGCCAACCACGGAAATGTTGCCCGGCTCCGGGAAGTCCGTACCGCGCACGCAGAGCGGGGCATCGCAAGCCATTTCATCTCCGCCAAGGAGGCGTCACAGCGTTGGCCAGGCATGGTGTTCCGAAGCGATGTCCTCTTCGTGCCGGAATCGGGCCGGGTCCGGGCGGCCGAGGCCCTCAGGGCGCTGCGCACATCGGCCGAGGCACACGGTGCGCGCTTCACGTATTCCACTCCTGTTCGCGACATCCGCGTGCTCGGCGACGATCGCGCCGTCGTCGTGACTGATTCGCTGGAGATCACCGCGCGCCGGGTTGTCATCACGGCGGGCGCCTGGACCAGCAAGCTTGTCGGGGCGCAGGTGCCGCTCCCCCGTTTGGTGGTCACCCAGGAGCAACCTGCCCATTTCGCGCCCATCGATGATTCCCAGGCCTGGCCGAGTTTCAACCACGCGCCGGACCCCGGAGATCCCCGTGACGACTATTGGTACAGCCCTGTCTATGGGATGCTCACGCCGGGCGAGGGGGTCAAGGCGGGGTGGCACGGCGTAGGGCCGGTCACCGATCCTGATGCCCGCACGTTCCAGCCCGAGCCGGTCCAGCTGGAGGCCCTCAGCCGCTACGCTCGTGAATGGCTGCCAGGGGTCGACGCCGAATCGGCGGTTCCCATCAGCTGCACCTACACGAGCACGGCCAACGAAGACTTCGTGCTCGACCGTTTTGGACCGCTGGTGGTCGGGGCCGGGTTCTCCGGGCACGGATTCAAGTTCACCCCTGCTATCGGCCGAGTACTTGCCGATCTTGTCGACGGGCTCGACGCGCCGCACCGCTTCCGCCGCGCTTAAATGCAACTGACTCGCAGTTGTTGTCGTTATGAACCCTCAAAACGACAACAACTGCGGGTCAGTTGGGTGGTGCGGGGCGCTTAGTTCAGCGTGGCGACAACCTCGTTGAGCTTCGCGGAAGGACGCATCACGGCCTCTGCCTTTGCGGCGTCGGGGCGGTAGTAGCCGCCGATGTCGGCAGGCGAACCCTGGACTGCCAGCAGCTCGGCGATGATGGTGTCCTCATTGGACGTCAGGGCCCTGGCGACGGCGGAGAACGCCGCGGCGAGCTCGGCGTCGTCGGTCTGCTGGGCAAGTTCCTGCGCCCAGTACTTGGCGAGGTAGTAGTGGCTGCCCCGGTTGTCGAGTTCGCCCACCTTGCGCTTCGGGGACTTGTTGTCCAGCAGGAACGTGCCCGTTGCGCGGTCCAGCGTGTCGGCGAGGACCTGGGCCCGCGCATTGCCGGTGGTGGTGGCAAGGTGCTCGAAGCTAACGGCCAGCGCGAGGAATTCGCCCAGGCTGTCCCAGCGCAAGTGGTTTTCCTGCAGGAGCTGCTGGACGTGCTTCGGAGCCGATCCGCCGGCACCGGTCTCGAAGAGGCCGCCGCCATTGATCAGCGGGACCACGGAGAGCATCTTGGCGCTGGTGCCAAGTTCGAGGATCGGGAACAGGTCGGTGAGGTAGTCGCGCAACACGTTTCCGGTCACCGAGATGGTGTCTTCGCCCTTGCGGATCCGCTCCAGCGTGAACGCGGTGGCCTTCTCCGGGGACATGATTTCGATCTGCAGGCCCTCGGTGTCGTAGTCCTTCAGGTATTCCTTGACCTTGGCGATCAGCTGAGCGTCGTGGGCGCGGGTTTCGTCGAGCCAGAATACAGCTGGCATCTTGGAGGCGCGGGCACGGGTGACAGCCAGCTTGACCCAGTCGCGGATTGGCAGGTCCTTGGTCTGGCAGGCGCGCCAGATGTCGCCCGGGGAGACCTGGTGTTCGATCAGCACGGTCCCGGAGGAATCCACAAGCTGCATGGTTCCGGCGTACTCAACCTCGAAGGTCTTGTTGTGGCTGCCGTATTCCTCGGCCGCTTGTGCCATCAGGCCGACGTTCGGAACCGTACCCATGGTGGTGGGATCGAAGGCGCCGTGCGCACGGCAGTCATCGATGACCACTTGGTAGACATCCGCGTAGCAGCTGTCCGGGATGACCGCGAGGGTATCGGCTTCCTTGCCGTCCGGTCCCCACATGTGGCCGGAGCTGCGGATCATAGCCGGCATCGAAGCGTCAACAATGATGTCGCTGGGAACATGCAGGTTGGTGATGCCCTTGTCGGAATCGACCATGGCCAGTGCCGGGCCGTCTGCCAGGCCCTTCTTGATGGCCGCCTTGATTCCTTCGCGGACGTCCTCCGGGAGTTCATCGAGGCCGTTGAGGATGGAAGCGAGGCCGTTGTTGGCGCTCAGGCCGGCAGCAGCGATCTGCTTGCCGTAGGTGTCGAAAAGCTCAGAGAAATACGCCTTGACGACGTGGCCGAAGATGATCGGATCCGAGACCTTCATCATGGTGGCCTTCAGGTGTGCCGAGAACAGCACGCCTTCTTCCTTGGCGCGGACCACCTGGGCAGCCAGGAACTCGTCCAAGGCCGCGGCGCGCAGCACAGTGCCGTCCACTACTTCGCCGGCGAGGACGGGGAAGGCCGGCTTGAGGACCTTGACGGTGCCGTCTTCGCGGACAATCTGGATCTTGACGGTGTCATCGGCAGGGATGACCACGGACTTCTCGTTGGAACGGAAGTCGTTCTCCGTCATGTGCGCAACGTTGGTCTTGGAGTCCGCGCTCCAGGCACCCATGGAGTGCGGATTCTGGCGGGCGTAGTTCTTCACCGACAGGGGCGCGCGACGGTCGGAGTTGCCCTCACGCAGGACCGGGTTCACGGCCGAGCCCTTGATCTTGTCGTAACGCGAGCGGATGTCCGTCTCTTCGTCGGAGGAGGGGTTGTCCGGGTAGTCCGGAAGTGCGTAGCCCTGCCCCTGCAGTTCGGCAACGGCTGCCTTCAGCTGCGGGACGGACGCGCTGATGTTGGGGAGCTTGATGATGTTTGCTTCGGGCTTCTTTGCCAGTTCACCCAGTTCGGCCAGTGCGTCACTGATCCGCTGCTCTTCAGTCAGGTAGTCACCGAAGACGGCGATGATTCGGCCGGCCAGCGAAATGTCGCGGGTCTCGACCTCAACGCCGGCCGTCGAGGCGAAAGCTTCCACAATCGGCAGGAATGAGTACGTCGCCAGCATCGGCGCTTCGTCAGTGTGGGTATAGATAATCTTTGCCATTGGCGGGGCATCTCCCTGAAAGTCTGCAGATTTCAACATCTCTAACTTACCTGAGGGGGCCGGATTGCCGCGTACCGGGACGGCGCCGGACGAGCTGTGCAACGTCATACCCCGCCGAACCTTATGTACCTCCGCGCCAAATCGGAGTAGGTTCATGGGGTCAAACTGTGGCCGACGACACGTGGCCGCCAAACGATTGGCAGGACAATCATGACAAAGAAATCACTCCCCATCACTGGTCTCCTGAGCCTCCTTACCTCCGCCGTTTTGACCCTCTGTGCCGCTGGAGGGGCGGCAGCCGCAACGCCTTACACCGCGGTTTCGAGCTTCGCAGCGCCTGGGACGCAGCAGCTCGTCAGCTTGGCGACAACAAACACCGACCCCACGGGGTACTGGACTCCCGAACGGATGCAAGCAGCAATCCCTGGCGATGTCCTTGCCGGTATTGCGCTCGCACGAGGTGGCACCTCCAGCACCGCCAGCGGCACGGTCGAAACCGGACCGCCAGTGAAAATCGCCAGCGCCAAAGGCAGCAGCGCGAGCCTGCACCAAGACGAAGACCCCATTGACCACGTCGGCAAGGTCTTCTTCACCATGGGTGCCTTCGCCTACGTCTGCTCCGGCAACGTAGTCGTGTCGGACAACGACAGCACCGTGGCGACCGCGGGCCACTGCGTCAATGAGGGTCCTGGCGCATTCGTGAAGAACTTCGTCTTCGTTCCGGCTTATCTCAACGGCAAGGCCCCTTACGGCATTTGGCCTGCCAAAGCCCTCTACACCACACCCCAGTGGCGCACCGCGGGCGATATCCGCTATGACACGGGCTTCGCAGTCACTGCCACGGTGAACGGCAAGCACTTGGCCGATGTCGTTGGCGCGTCCGGCGTAGAGTTCAACCAGGACCGGGGGCTCAGCTACCAAGCCTTTGGCTACCCTGCCGCCCCGCCGTTCGACGGCCAATCGCTGAAGAGCTGTTCGGGTGACGCCACCAAGGATCCGATCAATCCACAGTTCAAGGCGCAGGGCATTCCCTGCGATATGACGGGCGGATCATCAGGCGGACCATGGATGGTCGATTCAGGCCGGGATTCCTACCAGAACTCCATTACGAGCTACGGCTACCCTGGCGGCCCGGCTGTGATCTACGGGCCTTATTGGGGCTCCGTCATCCGGGAAGCCTACGAGTCGGCGTCCGCGTCCTAGGTCCTCCGGCTACTCGGAAAATAGGGCAGAATTCGCATCTTGTCAAACGAAAGTCGAATCTCACAAAATTTCAACAATTTCTTTACATGCTTGTCACGGCTTAGGTAGTTTCGGTTCCGTCAGTCGGCGGCCACCACCAACCGGCCGCCTTCCCCTCGATATCTAGGACAACTGTGACGAGAACCAAGACCCTGGCCACAAGCCTGCTCAGCCTCACTGCCGCCACCTTACTCTCGCTGGGCGCCGGCAGCGGGGCCACCGCGGCTCCGTCCATAAACAATGGCCCCGATGCGTCGACCGTCAGCAGCAATTCGGCTTCCGACGGCAACACGGCTGACTATTGGACTCCTGAACGGATGAAGAACGCCGTCTCCGGCGACGTTCTCGCGAGCAAGGCGCTTACGCGGGCACAAGCCGCAGTGGGCCTTTCCGGCCTCCCGGTTTCTCCCGAGCAGGTTTTTCCCCGCTTGGGCAGCGCCCTGACCACAATCGAAGGCCAGAAAGCCACCAGCACCGCAGCGCCGTCCCCTGCCGTGGACCGCAAAGCGAACGCAGGTGAATCGTCCGTTTCGCACATCGGGAAGGTGTTCTTCACACTCGGCGGGGTGAACTATGTCTGCTCCGGCAATTCCGTCACCTCGGCCAACCAGAGCACGGTGTCCACTGCAGGCCACTGTCTGAACGAAGGCCCCGGAGCATTCGCAAGCAACTTCACGTTCGTTCCTGCCTACCTGGACGGCGCCGCGCCCTACGGCAAGTGGACGGCCAAGGCGCTCTACACAACCAGCCAATGGTCCTCGAATGGAAACATCCAGTACGACACCGGTTTCGCCGTGATGAACACCCTCAATGGCCAGAAGCTCTCAGACGTAGTGGGCGCCTCAGGGATCCAGTTCAACGCCGCACGAGGACTGGCGTACAAGTCGTTCGGCTACCCTGCAGCATCGCCATTCACCGGAGAATCACTCAAGAGCTGCTCCGGCACGGCCGCCAATGATCCCAACAACCCCCAGTACAACACCCAGGGGATCCCCTGCAACATGACGGGCGGTTCTTCTGGAGGCCCGTGGTTCATTGGAACCAGCTCCAGCGGGTACCAGAACTCGGTGAACAGCTACGGCTACGGAAGCAACTCCAGCAACATGTACGGCCCGTACTGGGGCAAGGTCATCCAAGGCACGTACCAGACCGCGTCCACGGCCCCCTAGCCTCCCCCCTCTCCCCCGGACATGCCCCCTGTTCGCTCCAAGGGCTGGACATATTGCGAATATGCCCGGTCCTGACCACAAAAAATGGACATGTCCCCCCGGGAACGGGGGACATGTCCATTTTTTGGTGGAGCGAGTGGACCTGGTGGAGCGAGTGGACTTAACGAAAGCCCTTACCCCGCGAAAGCCCGGACCTAGTGGAAGAAGTGCCTTGCTCCGGTGAAGTACATCGTGATGCCGGCGGCGTTGGCCGCGGCAATGACTTCCTCATCGCGCACTGAACCGCCAGGCTGCACGACGGCGCGGACACCGGCGTCGATCAGGATCTGAAGGCCATCGGCGAACGGGAAGAACGCGTCGGAAGCGGCCACGGCACCGCGGGCACGCTCGGGAGCGCTGCTCGCGGCTGATTCTGTCGTCCCGACGTTTGACGCACCGCCGGGGGCATCGCCCCCAACAGCACCGTCGGACTCCACCTGAACGCCCAAGGTGTTGGCGCGCTCGACGGCCAGTTTGCACGAGTCCAGGCGGTTGACCTGGCCCATGCCGATGCCGACTGCGGCGCCGTTGTTGGCGAGGAGGATCGCGTTGGACTTGGCGGCGCGGCAAGCCGTCCAAGCGAACGCGAGGTCGGCCAGCGTGGCCTCGTCGGCGGCTTCGCCGGCGGCGAGGGTCCAGTTGGCGGGGTTGTCGCCGTCGGCGTCCACCTTGTCGGCTTGCTGAACGAGGACCCCGCCCGAGACCTGGCGGATCTCCGTCGGGTAGCGGCCGTAGCCGTCCGGGAGGGCCAGCAGACGGATGTTCTTCTTCTTGGACAGGATCTCAACGGCTTCCGGCTCGAACCCCGGGGCGATGACAACCTCGGTGAAGATTCCGGCCACGGTCTTGGCCATTCCCGCCGTGACGATGCTGTTGGCGGCGATGACGCCGCCGAAAGCGGACACCGGATCGCAAGCGTGGGCCTTGGCGTGGGCGTCGGCGATGGGGTCGGCGGCATCTGCGGAACCAACGGCCACACCGCAGGGGTTGGCGTGCTTGATGATGGCGACAGCGGGCTCGGAGAAGTCGAACGCGGCGCGGAGGGCGGCGTCGGCGTCGACGAAGTTGTTGTAGCTCATGGCCTTGCCGTGCAGCTGGTCTGCCTGGGCGATGCCGGCGGGCGCAGCCTTGTCCACGTACAGGGCGGCCTGCTGGTGCGGGTTTTCGCCGTAGCGCAGCACCTCGGAGCGCTCGAGGGCCAGGCCGGCATAAGCGGGCCAGTCGATGATGCCGTCTCCGTCTTCGTCGAGGAACTGGCCGGCGGTCCAGGTGGCAACGGCGGTGTCGTACGTTGCGGTGTGGGCGAAGGCTTTCGCGGCCAGGCGGCGGCGGGTCTTCAAGTCGAAGCCACCCGCAGCGGCGGCTTCCACCACGGCGCCGTAGAAGTTCGGGTCTACAACGATCGCGACGGCGGCATGGTTCTTGGCGGCCGAACGCACCATGGCGGGGCCACCGATGTCGATCTGCTCGACGACGTCATCCTGGGCAGCGCCGGAGCGGACCGTCTCCACGAACGGGTAGAGGTTGACCACTACGAGGTCGAAAGGCTCGATCTCCATCTTGGCGAGCGTTTCCATGTGCGCAGGAACGCGGCGATCGGCCAGGATGCCGCCGTGCACGCGGGGGTGCAGGGTCTTGACCCGGCCATCGAGCATCTCCGGGGAGCCTGTGACTTCTTCGACTTCCTTGACCGGAATACCGGCTGCGGCGATCTTCTTCGCGGTGGAACCGGTGGAGACGATGGCGACTCCTGCTGCATGCAGGCCCTTCGCGAGCTCCTCCAGCCCCGTCTTGTCGTAAACCGAGATCAGTGCACGGCGGATGGGAACACGGTCAAGCTGCGTCAAGCTCACAAAAGTCTCCGTCTTATATCGCGGGATTCCGCGGTTGCTGGGGATATGGACGAGTTTATCGTGTTGTGGCTCCTCTTCGTTTTTCGAGACGTGGCCGCGTCCGCAACATATGGTTGGGCCATGGATTCCGAGGATGTGATTTTGGTAGCCGACGTCGGCAAGAGCCGATGCCGGGTTGAACTCAGGCTGGGGAATGAGGTGTTGGGCTCGGCGGACCAGCAGGGCTTCCCCGGCCTGGGCATGGACAACGGCGCGCGGCTCGCCTTCGAGCTGATGGCTGACACCGCGGCCATGCTGCCGCGGGGGCTTCCGGCAGCATTCCCGGAAGGATCGTTGCGTGGAATCGGCGCCGCCGTGGCCGGGGTTGAGGCCTCAGCGGCCAACTCCCACGCACTCGCCGTCCTGCTGTCCGAGCGCTTCAAGGTCCCGGCCGCGGTTCTCTCGGATGCCACCGCGGCCCAACTCGGCGCCCTGGACGGCGCGCCCGGAACAGTGCTGATTGTGGGCACGGGGGCTGTTGCCTTCCGCTTCGACGACGCCGGGACCCTCCACCGCGCCGACGGTTGGGGACCGCTCTTGGGCGATCGCGGAAGCGGCCGGTGGATCGGCCAGCAGGGTCTTAAGGCCGCACTGCAAGCGCACGACGGCGGAGCGGCGACGTCGTTGCTCGGCGCGGCCGCCGCGCTCGTTGGCTCACCCGCGCAGCTTCCGGCCTGGCTCGCCGAATCCGACAACCCTGCCCGGACCATGGCGCGTTTCGCACCCGTGGTGCTCAAAGAAGCGGAGGCGGGAGACGCCGTCGCACGCGGCATTGTGGACGAAGCGTGCAGGCTCCTTGTGAACACCGCGGCCCTTGCCTCCGGCGAGACGAAACAAGTGGCGCTCCTTGGCGGCGTCGTGAAATCGGAGTTCTTCGGCGGGCTCTTGCACAACGCCCTCGCTTCGGCTGGGATTGAGGTGGTTGCGGCACTAGGCGATGGAATGGACGGTGCCGCCCTCGCAGCGAACCGCCGCGGGCTCCTCCAGGAAAGGTACATTCACCGTGACGGAACAGCCTGACGCTTCTTCCCCTGATTCTCCTGACGGCGACCGGCTCAAGGAACTCCGCTCCGAGCTCGAAGGCCTGCAAACAGAAGCGGCGTCGCCGGCGCTCAGTGAATTGGACACCATGGACACGGCCGAGCTCGTCGCCGCCATGAACGAGCAGAACCGCGGCGTCCCGGCCGCCGTCGAACAAGCCAGCGGGGAGATCGCCGCAGTGGTCGACGCCGTTGCGGAGCGCCTCGCCCGCGGCGGCCGGCTGCTCTACGTCGGCGCCGGAACGGCCGGGCGGCTCGGGGTATTGGACGCGAGCGAATGCCCGCCAACCTTCGGCACTCCCCCGGGGCTCGTCGTAGGGATCATCGCGGGCGGCACCCAGGCCATCCAGAAACCGGTGGAATACGCCGAGGACAATGCCACGGCCGGAGCCCGGGACCTGCACGACATCAGCGTGACCGAGGCGGACGCCGTCGTCGGAATCTCGGCTTCGGGACGCACTCCATACGTGATCGGTGCCCTCGAGGAGGCCCGCAGCCGAGGCGCATTCACGGCATCGATCGCCTGCAACCACGACTCGCCCATCAGCAAACTGGCAGACGTCGCGATCGACGTCGTGGTCGGTCCGGAATTCGTTGCCGGTTCCACGCGGCTGAAGGCGGGGACGGCACAAAAACTCGTCCTCAACATGATCAGCACGCTCGCCATGGTCAAGCTCGGGAAGACCTACGGAAACCTGATGGTCGACCTGCGGGCTACCAACAACAAACTCCTTGCGAGGTCCCAGCGGACCATCCAACACGCCACGGGCGTGGACGCGGAAACGGCGATTCGCGCGCTGGATTCCGTGGGTGGATCGGTCAAGGCGGCCGTCCTGGTGGTGCTGACTGGCATCGATCCGGGGCAGGCGAAGAGCGCTTTGGATGAGGCCGGCGGCTTCCTGCGAAAGGCGATCGAGAAGCACGGATAGAGTTTTCCCCAGGAGGGGAAATGAATACTTACACAACCGTCCCGAGCGGCGAGCAGGTTGTCCAGGAGTTGCCGTGGCGGTGGAAGGTCCAGGGCAGGATTTTCCTGATCGGCGGCCTCGGCTTCATGTTCGATGCCTGGGACGTCACCCTCAACGGGATCCTCATCCCTCTGCTTTCCAAGCATTGGTCCCTCCAGCCCGCCGACGCCGGATGGCTCGGCACCGCCAACCTGATCGGCATGGCCTTGGGCGCCTTCGCTTGGGGCACCATCGCGGACACCATCGGCAGGAAGCAGGCCTTCACCGCCACCCTGCTGATCTTCTCCATCTTCACGGTCCTGGGAGCTTTCGCGCCGGACTTCGTCTGGTTCTGCGTCTTCCGCTTCATGGCCGGCTTCGGGCTGGGCGGCTGCATTCCGGTGGATTACGCCTTGGTAGGTGAATTCACCCCACGGAAGCAACGCGGGAAGGTGCTGACCGCAATGGATGGTTGGTGGCCCGTGGGCGCAGCTCTGTGCGGCTTCATTTCGGCCGGACTCGTCGCTGCCTTTGCCGATTGGCGCCTGACCATGCTCGTCATGGTGTTGCCTGCCCTGCTGGTGTTCTGGATCAGGCGGAGCGTGCCCGAATCCCCGCTCTTCCTCATCCGCAGGGGCAGACGCCAAGAGGCCGCCGACGTCATCGACGGTCTCGTCCTGGCCACGGGAACCGAACCACGCGCCTACAGCCTGCCCGCGCCGCAAGACGCGCCGCGTCTCTCCGCCGGCAGCTCGTGGCAGCAGCTACGGCGGGTCTGGCACTTCAACTGGAAGATCACGACGGCGGCCTGGGCCCTGTTTTTCAGCATCCTTCTGGTCTACTACTTGAGCTTGACGTGGATGCCGCGGATTCTGATCGGCGCCGGATTCGAGGAGTACAAGGCCTTCGTCACGACAGCCGGAATGGCCGGCGTCGGGCTCCTGGGCGTGGCGGTCGCCGCAGTGCTGGTGGAGCGGGTGGGCCGCAAATGGATCCTGGCCATCACGGGGCCGCTGTCCGCGTTGACCCTGGTGATCGTGTCCTTGGTGGTCGACATTCCTGACGCGGCAGTGTTCTGGCTCCTGGCGTTCGGCTTCGTTATCCAGGTGGCGATCCCGGTGCTCTACACCTATGTGTCGGAGCTCTACCCCACCGAGCTCCGGGGCTCCGGCTTCGGCTGGGCGTCGACGTTCTCCCGGGTTGGTGCCGGCATCGGGCCGCTCGTGTTCGCCTCGTATTTCTGGCCCGAGTTCGGCTTGGCCACGTCCTTCGCCTTGGCCGGCGGGCTCATTGTGCTGTCTGTGGTGTGGATGGCGTTGTTTGCGCCCGAGACCAAGCAGCTCGACCTCGACTGAGCATGCCCCCGCATCCCCCCGCATCCCCAACTAGCTCGCATTAGATGTCGTTTTGAGCCGTCATAACGACAACAAATGCGAGTCAGTTGGGTCCGAAGGAGGACTCAGGCGTGTTTTCCCGCAGCGAGCTCTGCGAGGGTCCGGACCAGGAGCCTGCGCTCCACCACCTTGATGCGTTCGTGCAGGGTGTCTTCAGTGTCGTCCGGGGCGATTTCGACGGCTTCCTGGGCGATGATGGGCCCGGTGTCCACGCCGGCGTCGGCCCAGTGGACGGTGCAGCCAGTCACTTTCACGCCATAGGCCATGGCATCGCGGACTCCGTGAGCACCCGGGAAAGCGGGCAGCAATGCCGGGTGCGTGTTGAGGTACTTGCCGCCGAAGGCATCGATGAATTCCGGGCTGACAATCCGCATGAACCCGGAGGAAACCACGACGTCCGGATCGTAGGAGGCAACGGCTTTGGTAAGCGCGGAGTTCCAATCGGCCCGGTCCGCGTAGTCCTTGAAGTCCACCACGAAGGTGTCCAGTCCGGCTTCGGCAGAGCGTTCCAGGCCGTAGGTACCCGGCCGGTCGGCTCCCACGGCTGCAATCTCAACGTCCAGCTCGCCCGCCTTCACGGCGTCGATGACTGCTTGGAGGTTGGAACCGGTTCCGGAGACGAGGACAACAATGCGCATTGCACTAGCTTATGGCTGGCTCGCGTAGGCTGGAAAACATGAATTCCGGCGTTGGACCCACCCCGCAGCATCAGCCACAGAGCGAGGCTGCCAAATCAGCGCTTGCCGTTACCCAAACGCTGTTCAGGACATTCCTGCTGACCGTGCTTGGCGCCATCTTCGTCTACATCCTGAACATCAGCTACGTCTGGCTCAGTGGCATCCTCACCGTCATCGCGGGGGTACTTGGAGTGGTGGTCCTCGTGCGGACCATCCGGTTCAAGCAGCCACGCATCGTCTTGTTTGGCACGATTTCCGGGCTCGTCGTCACGGCCGTCATGAGCCTGCTGGTGCTCACCGCGGCCGTCTTCTTCCAGCAGATCACCACCTTGGAGAACTGCGCACGAAGCGCCCTGACGCTCCACGCCCAGAACTCGTGCCAGGTGGATTTCCAGAAGTCCATTCCCTCCGGATTGCGCTAGCCGGGGCGCGAGCCAGGTGAGGCGGGCACCTTAGCGGCGGTCGCCGTCGTACACGGCATCGTCGAGATCCGCTTCGCGGAGCTTCTGCCGCCTCTCGAGCCAGGGCCCCACCCAGTAACCGATTACGACGCCGATCCCCACCTCCGCGGCGATCCAGACTGCCGTCCACCGCGGGTCCGGGCCGATCTCGGTGAGACGCCCGATTCCGGCGGAACCGCGCGCGAGCCAGGCGAGGCCTCCAGCCAAAGCCCCTGCGACGGCCCCGATGAGAGCGCCGAGGATCAACGTGGAAACAGGAGCCGTGAACCAGCGCGCCTTGATCTTGATGGAAAGCCATTCGTCGAAGTGGTTCTCCCCCGCACGCAGGAACCACCAGCCTGCCAACAGACCGGCGATCACCGGAAGGGCAAGGGCCGCGGCGCCGAAGTCGAGCTGCCCGGTGGGCAGTGCGCCGAACACAGGAATCGCGGGCAACGGCCCGACGGCGGTGCCCAGCGGCCCGACGTGTGAGCCGACACCGAGCGAGAAGCCGGCGCCGGAGGACCAAGCCAAAGTGAAAACTGCCAGATTGGGCAGATAGCCGAGCTGGGCGATGGTGAGGACGCCACCGCCGAGGGCCCCGGCTTTCAGGCCTTCGTAAACAGCGATGATGTCCGTCCAGTGCATGACAAGGTCGACGGCGAGCAGCGTCGCTGAGAGTGTCATGGCCGCCATGATTGCCACGAATCCGGCCTTGATGGCGGAGCCGAAGTAGGACCCGGCCCAACGGGAATGTTGGCTTGTGCGTGCGAGCCAATCGACGGCGTCGACGCCAATGAGCCTGCTCCAGGAGCCGGACTCCCGACGGGCGCCCACCACCATGCCGAGGCCGAACGGGATAAGGGGAATTAATGCAGCGAACCAGATATTGATGGCGACATCCTGCGTGCGACAGACGAATCCGGTCGCCGCGCCGAATGCGCCGTAGACGAGCAACGCTCCGAAGAAGGCCTGCCACAGCTGGTCCGTGTAGGAGGCCCTGGCCAGCCGGCGGCCCGCGCGCCATGCCAGGAGGAAGGGGACCAGAGTCAGTCCGAGCGGGATAAGGGACAGCATCCCGGACCCCGGTAGACCTGCGGTTCCCAGGTTGACGGTGGCAAGCTGCAGCGGCACGCCGTGGACGAGGAGCCAAGTTTGGCCAGCCAAGCGTGCCAGGAAATCGATGCTGTGGTTCTGGAATCCGTCAGTTGCCCAGACTCCGATCAGCGGCAGGACCACCACGAGCGCCGAGATGATGGCGGCCTGGGCCGACTCAAGGGCACCCTGCAGCCACAAAGGCATGGGCAGGCCATGGTTACCGGTCTGATCAGCGCGCAGTTTCATCGTGTTCTATCGTGCCACGGCGTGCCCCGCTCGCCCGGCAGGCGCCCGCACGGCCCGCAAATCCTCCAACGCCCGCTCACTTATAGCCCCCTTCCGGCCAACGCTCGCTCACCTATAGGGCGCGATCACCAAACGCTCGCTCACTCCCGTCGCGCCGCCGTCGTTCTTGTGAGCGAGCGTCCGGGGAAAATGCCATATATGTGAGCGAGCGTCCGAGGGAAGCCGCGCATATGTGAGCGAGCGTCCGGGGGGGCGCGCCGGGGCCGCCGGGGCGCCGCCGCTCCAGCGCTTTTTGCATATGCCAGACGTAAAATTGGATTGTTCGCAAAGGTGGATGGAGGGAATAAATGACTACCGCAACCCCACATGCACATGGTGTTCACTTTGGACGCACGGACATCCAGAACATCGGTATGGGTGTAGGTACTCTGATGGCGCTGGTGGGCCTTCTCGGATTCATTCCGGGCATCACCATGCGGTACGGGGAATTGCAGTTCTTCGGGCCAAATTCGCACGCAATGCTCCTGGGTGCGTTCCAAGTGTCGCTGCTGCTCAACATTGTGCAGCTGCTGATCGGCGGAACCAGCTGGGCGATGTCCCGCTCGGGCGGCCATAGCGCACGCAATATCCTGATGAGCTTCGGTGCTTTGTACATCGTGCTCAGTGTGTACGGACTGAGTGTCGGGGTTGATTCGGCGGCCAACTTCCTGTCGCTGAACACGCTCGACAACTGGACGTTCATTGTCTTGGGCATCCTGATGGTCGCCGCAGGCTGGATGTTTTCACGGCATCTGGCTGACGACGCAAAATAGACCTATTCACAAGCCCGGATTGAGTTAGCCCGGGATTACAGGAGCCGCCAATGGGTAGGATCTACAGCCAAATCTGAATAGTCATACAAGCGGTTGGTGCAGTTCCTGCGGTGAAGAAGCCGGGGGCTGTGCCAACCTTCTTTGTGCCCGACGCCGTCAGATCCACTTGGGTGCCGCCGGCACCGGCCCAGCACCCCCAGCCACCCCGCCGGTCCCGCGCCCGGTGGCCCATTGCACGACGCCGGCAAGAGGCCCGGTGATCACGACGGCGGCGTCCGGATCGCCGAACGTGAGGTCTGTGCCGGCGACTCTGACCAACAAGCCGTCATCGGTGCCCCGGGTTGCCCAAGCGGAGGTGATGTCGCTCAGCAGCCGCTCCAGGACCGAGGCCGGGATGTCGCCGAACGATGCCCCGTTGCCGAGGTCGACGGCGTGCACCCAGACTTCGCGAGTGCGCATCCAGACCGTTTCCGACGCCGGGACGGTGCGGCCCTGGGCTGTGCGCACCGTGTGGTGCCAGGCGTCCTCGGGCAGATCCCGCCATTCCACGCTTAAGTGCACGGCCGAATGATCGAAGAGGTTCCGCAATGCGATGGGAGACAGGGTGGCACCGAAGTTGATCTCCTCATCCCGCGCGGCAACAGAGGGATACATCGGAGTCTCCACGCCGGTCGAGGCCCACTCCACTAAGCGGGCGATGGCCCGGGCGTTATAGCCGACGTGTGCTACAACGTGACGGCAGCTCCAGCCGGGGAGCAGCGAATCGCCGTCGAGCTCGGCGTCGGAGAGTTCGTTGAGCTTGCGGGCGAAGAATGCGGTCCCCCGCCGGGCCTGCAGGAGCTGTTCCTGCAGGCCCGGATCGGTGGTGAGGTCCTGGCGGGCGGCCATCAGGCTTCCTTGACCACGCGGTTGTTCAGCTGGCCCAGGCCCTCGATGGTGGTGACCAGGAGCTGGCCTTCCTGCAGGTAACGCTTCGGGTCCTGGGCATGGCCCACACCGCCGGGCGTGCCGGTGGCAATCACATCGCCCGGGTTCAGCGTGATGATGGTCGAGATGTAGGACACGAGGAATTCCGGGGTGAACACGAGGTCCCCGGTGGGGGTGCTCTGCTGGATCTCGCCGTCCACCGCGGAGGTCATCAGCGGCCCGGCCTTGAACTCGTCCTTGGTGACGAGGGCCGGCCCGAACGGGGTGGACTTCTCCCAGGTCTTGCCCTGCAGCCACTGGACGGTACGGAACTGGTAGTCGCGCATGCTGATGTCGTTCAGCACCGAGAACCCGGCGATGTGATCAGCCGCGTCGGCTTCGCTGATGCGGCGCCCCTTCTTTCCGATCACGACGGCGAGCTCGGCCTCCCAGTCAACCGTGTCCGATTCCTGCGGCAACGCCAGATCGTCGTTGGGACCGATCAGGGATTCCTGGTACTTCGCGAACAAGGTGGGGTACTCGGGGATGTCCCGGCCCATCTCTTTGATGTGGTTGCGGTAGTTGTGCCCGACGCAGATGATTTTCCCCGGTGAGGGCACGACGGCGGCGAGGTCGGCGCCGTCGTACGCGTGCGTTGCGCCGTTGGCCGCCTCCGCGATGGCCGCCCATGCGGGGTCCTGCAGGAGGGCGCCCACGTCGGAGAACCCGTCGATCTCTGTCAGGGTGTCGCCGTCCTGGCGGACGGCCACGGTACCTTTGCCGGCGCCGGTGCGGAGGGTGAGGAGTCTCATTTGTTGCGTCCTTCGATGTACGTGCGGTTGAAATTCAGTCGTTCAAAAATGGGGGCATCGCTGAAACGGAACAGATCGAACTCGCTCTCGGCTTCGAGGAACCACAGAGCCCAGGACGGGACCACGAACAGGTCGCCCTTCTCCAGGACCTTGGACTCCCCGTTCAGTACCACGGTGCCGCGGCCTTCGAAGACTTGCCAGACGCTGGAGCCGACTTCGCGCAAGGCCTCGGTGGAAGCGCCGGCCCGCAGGCGGTGGAATTCCGCGCGGATAGTCGGCATGACGTCCCCTCCGGTGGTCGGGTTGGTGTAGCGCACGGCGGCGTGGCCCTGGGACACCGTGGCGGGGTGGCCTTCATCCTCGAGAAGCAACTGTTCGCGGAGGGCAGCGTCGGTGTGCTCCCAGCGGTAGGCAGCGATGGGCGAGTTGGTGGTGTCCTCCAGGGCGGAGAGCGGACGGAGGCCCGGATGGGCCCATAGGCGCTCGGAACGTGAGATGTCCGGGGTGGCCTCATCGGTGACGCGTTCGGTGCCGAATTCGAAGAACCCGGCGTCCGCGTAGTGCACGAACGGGATGTCCAGTCCGTCGATCCACGCCATCGGCTGGTCCGTGTCGTTGTGGTGGCCGTGGAAGTTCCATCCCGGAGTCAGCAGGAAATCGCCGCGGCGCATCGCCACCGGGTCCCCGTTGACAACAGTCCAGACGCCTTCGCCCTCGACGACGAAACGGAAGGCGTTCTGCGAGTGGCGGTGCTCCGGGGCTGTTTCATGCGCGCCCAGATACTGGATGGCAGCCCACAGCGTCGGCGTCGCATATGGCGTGCCGGCCAGACCGGGGTTCGCCAACGCGATGGCACGGCGTTCTCCGCCACGGCCCACGGGCACGAGGTCCCCGGCACGGGCGGCCAACGGATACAGCTCGTTCCAGCGCCACACATGGGGCACGGCTTTCGGGGACGGCACCATCGGCATCAGGTCCGCGATCTCGGTCCAGAGCGGGATCAGGTTCCCGGCCTCGAAATCCTCATACAGCTGCTCCAGCTGCGCCGCCTCCTCGGGGGTCGGTTCCGGAATCGCGTGCGCTGCGGCAACTGATTCACGTGTCGTGCTATCGGCGCTGATGGACACAGGGGCCTCCTCGAGGGGTACGGGAAAGTTTTGGCGTACTCCAGACCCTAGGGAGGTCCTCAAGTGATCTCCAGCATATTCTGCTAGCCAGAATCAGCTGGCCCAACTAGCTAGCAGTAGATGTCGTTATGGGCCCTCAAAACGACTGCGTGGGCCCACGCCGCCAGGGTTCCCTGGCCGAGCTTGCGAGGCGAGGGTGGCGGTGGGGACCAGTTGGGTGGGTTAAGGCTGGGACTCGGCCGGATTTGCCGCAATATCGATCTCCAATTGGCGCTGCGTTTCCCGCATGATGCCCACGAGTCCGCTGTCGAAGAGCCTGCGGAACCTTGCCACAGGAGTCGCGACGCTCAAGGCACCCACCGCAACGCCCCGTCCGTTGTGAAGGGCAACCCCGAGGGCGCTGATCCCTTCCTCGGTGCCTTCGAAATTCGCGGCGAATCCGTTGCTCCGGATCGTCTCGAGCTCGCGGAGGAAGCCCGGATATTCGGCGTCGGGAATGTTGTCCCCGCCGATCTCCGCATTGTGGCTGCGGAACAACTGCTCAATCATGGCGGGCTCCAGCTCGGCCAGCAGCGCCTTGCCTCCCGAGGCCTTGTTCGCGGGCAGGACGGTCCCCTGCCGGTCGCCTACCCGCAAGGCGTTGGTCCCCTCCACCGTGGCCAGGAACCTCACTTTGGTGCCCACCCGAACCATGAGATTGACGGTCTCGTTAATCCGACCACTCAGGAGTTCCATGTGCGGCTGCGCCACCGTGCGCAGCAAACGGCTCCAACTGAGTCCTGCCGGGCCAACCCCCATGGCCGGCCCAGGCACGTAGCGGCGGGTCTCGTCCTGGACCGCGAACCCCCGGTAGACCAGCATGGCCAACAGCCGGTGGGCTGTGGAAGGGGCAACTCCCAGCTCCGCGGCGGCGTCCTTGAGCCGTAGGCTGCCGCCGTCGCGCAGGAGCTGAAGGAGGTGTAGGGCATTGTCCACGGCCTCGATGGAGTAGGCCGGTTTCTTGCGGGCTGGGAGATTCTGCACCACAGAATTCTATTGGGCTACACAAACAACGGCTACACAGTGGTGGGATGAATCACACACCATCCGCTGCAGCGCCGGAGCGGACCCAACACGGCGTTCACCAATCCCCCGGGGCCTCCGCCCGGTTCTCCAAGCGTTCCGCCACCGCTGTGCTTGTCTGCTGGCTGCTCGTAGTATTCGATGGCTACGACCTCATCGTCTACGGAACCGTGCAATCGTCCCTCATCACCGACACAGGCTGGGGGCTCACCAAAGCCACGGCCGGCACGGTCGGTTCGATGGCGTTCCTTGGCATGATGATCGGAGCCATCTTCGCTGGCAGGATGTCAGACAGTTGGGGCCGCCGACGGACGATCATCGCCTGCGCCGCGCTGTTTTCGCTCTTCACTATTCTGTGCGCATTCTCCCCGAACGCCTTTGTCTTCGGGGGCCTGCGCTTGTTGGCCGGCATCGGCCTCGGCGGACTTGTTCCCTCGGCAAATGCCTTGGTCGCGGAGCTAGTCCCTGCCAAATGGCGGTCCACCATCGCCACTCTCATGATGTCCGGAGTGCCGATCGGCGGCTCGATTGCCGCGTTGGCGGGCATTCCGCTGATTCCCGCATTCGGATGGCCGGTCATGTTCCTTGTGGCCGCCGTGGCCCTGCTCGTGGTGGTTCCGCTGGGCATGCGATTCCTCCCGGAAACGCTCCCGGCGACCCTCCCGGCCGCAAAAGATGCGAAGCAAGCAGTGGGCTTCAAGTCCCTGCTCCGGGCACCGTACCTCGGCATGAGTCTCCTGTTCGCGATCTCCACCCTCGTAACGCTCTTTGCCTGGTACGGTCTGGGCACCTGGCTGCCGAACCTGATGCAACTGGCTGGCTACAACCTCGGATCAGCCCTGACGTTCGCGCTGGCACTCAACCTCGGTGCCGTCGGCGGCTCGGCGGCCACCGCTTGGGCGGGAACCCGCTTCGGCCCGATCCCGACGGCGATCGCGGCAGCCGCCGTCGCCGCCGTCGCGCTGGCCGTACTGGTGGCGGGGCCGCCCGTGGGGCTTGTCTACGTCATGTTGGTGCTGGCCGGGGTGGGCACCCACGGAACCCAGTGCCTCATCATCGCGGCAGTGGCCAGCCATTACCCGGCGCATCTGCGGGGCACGGCGCTCGGCTGGGCCCTCGGAGTCGGCCGCATTGGCGCAGTCGCCGCACCCCAGGTAGGCGGACTGCTGCTCGCGGCCGGGCTCGGCGTCAACTCGAACTTCCTCGCATTCGCCGGGGCCGCCGCCGTCGCGGCCATCCTGCTCGGCGCGATCGGCGCGAAGATCAAAACGGCCAGGATCAACACCCCCGAAATCCAATCCAAGAACACCACCTCTGTAGGAGCCCGCAATGTCTGACCGCAAACCGTCCACTGAAGTCCTCGTCGTCGGCGGAGGGATGGCCGGCCTTGCCGGCGCCCTGGCCCTCCGCGCAAACGGCGCCGAGGTGACGTTGGTTGAGCGGGCGCCCGAATTCGGCGAGGTCGGCGCGGGACTGCAGATGGCCCCCAACGCCTCCCGCGTCCTGAAGCGTTGGGGCCTTTTGGAGAAGGCGTTGGAAATCGGCGTCCGGCCCAAGCACTTGGTGTTCCGCGACGCCCTGAGCGGTGAGGAACTCACGCGGCAGACCCTCGGAGGCGAGTTCGAAGAGCGCTACGGCGCCCCGTACGTGGTGATCCACCGCAGCGACCTGCACCGGATCCTGTTGGAGGCCTGCCAGGACGCCGGTGTCCGCTTGGTGAACGACGTCGTCGTCGAGAAAGTCGAGACCGTGAACCACCGCGGCGTGGCGCACACCGCGGGCGCCGACGTTTACGAGGCCGACGTCGTGATCGGCGCGGACGGCCTCAAGTCCACGCTCCGCGCCGCCGTCGCGCAGGACGGGCCGGTGTCGTCGTCGTACGTCGCCTACCGCGGAACGGTGCCCATCACGCCTGCGACCCCGGCAACCGATCTCGAGGACGTCGTCGTCTACCTCGGACCGGACTGCCACCTCGTGCAATACCCGCTGCGCAAAGGCGAACTGCTCAACACGGTGGCTGTCTTCAAGTCGCCGTCATTCGAGCGCGGCGAGGAGCAGTACGGCGGCGTCGACGAACTCGAGGCCGCTTACAAGGACTGCATTCCGGCAGTACAGCTGGCGCTCCGGAACCTGGCGACCGGCATCCGCTGGCCTATGTACGATCGGGATCCCATCGAGAACTGGATCGACGGCCGTCTGGTTTTGATGGGCGATGCCGCGCACCCCATGCTCCAGTACTTGGCACAGGGGGCCTGCCAGGCGCTTGAAGACGCCGCCGTCCTCCAGGACTCCACCGTCGGTTCCGTGTTTACCGACGACGGCGTGGACGCCGGTGCATGGGACCGCGCCATCGGCGACTTCAACTCGGCCCGCGCAGCGCGCACGGCCCGTGTCCAACGCACCGCGCGCGTCTGGGGAGAGTCGTGGCACGTTTCCGGCGTCGCGCGCATCTTGCGGAACCTGCTGTTCAAGAGCCGACAGGACGGCGACTTCCAGTACAACGACTGGCTCTACGGCCAAGAGGGCGACGGCGTCCCGGCTGTCCCAGCGGAAGGCACTTCAGAGGCGAGGACTGAATCGCTCGCGGGAACGCGCGCCTAGGGGCATCCGTTGTGTCAATTGTAGGTAACCAAATTGCTGGACTCCTGGAGCAGACCAAAGCAGACTGACTACACGAGCCACTTGGGTGCTTGCCGTTGAAAGGACAGTCATGTTCGACCTCGTTGCGTATCTCCCCCTTCTTGTCACCGTATTGGGGGTAGTTGTCGCCGTTGCCGTCATTAGGCTTCTCATCAAATTGATGTGGAAGGTGGCTGAACCAAACGAGGCATTGATCATTTCCGGTCTGACTCGGGGAAGTTTGGACACCAGGGACGGAATGGATTTCAAAATCGTCACCGGGAAAGGCGCCTTGGTGGTTCCAGGGCTCCAAACAGTGAGGACTTTGTCCCTCACGCTGAATGAAACAGAACTCCAGGTCAACTGCGTGACCTCGCAAGGTATCCAGGTGATCGTGGAGGGCGTGGTTATTTACAAAATCGGTGACGCCGCACCTTTCATTGCGAATGCCGCGAGGAGGTTTCTCGGCCAGCAGCCCAAAATGCAAAGCCAGGTCTACAACGTTTTTGAGGGGCATTTGCGCTCGATCATTGGCAGCATGACCATGGAAGAGATCATCCGTGAGCGCGACAAACTTGCGTCGTTGGTCCGCAGCGCGAGCGGCATAGAAATGGAAAAGCTTGGCCTGGTGGTTGATTCCCTGCAGATCAAGGATCTCCAAGACCCCACGGGCTATATCCAAAACCTGGCCAAACCGCACATTGCACAGGTCAAAATGGAGGCCCGCATCGCTGAAGCCACCAGGAACCGCGAGGCTGCGGAGCGGGAAGCCGAGGCCGCCGCCCAGATCGCGGACGCCCAAAGCCTTTCGGCGATCAAGCAATCAGCGGCCCAAGCCAATGCCGAAACCGCCAAGGCCAACGCCGCGCAGGCAGGTCCGTTGGCCGACGCCACGGCGCGCCAGCAAGTGGTGGTTCAAGAAACCGAGGTGGCCAAGCTCGAGGCGGACCGCGAGGAGCAGAAGCTCCAGACGTCCATCCGAAAGCCTGCCGATGCCAAGGCGTACGCGCAGCGGACCGAGGCGGAAGCCCAAAAGGCCGCCGATATCAGCGCGTCCGAGGCGCGGGCACGGCGAACGGAACTCGAGGCCCAGGCGAACGCCCGCAAGGTGGAAGTCGAAGCCCAGGCCAACGCCACGGCGGCGGCCGCCATTGCGGGAGCTACGAAGATCACCGGTGAAGCCGAAGCCGCGGCCACCAAGGCCCGGGGGGACGCTGCGGCCTCCGCCATCAAGGCCAAATCCTTGGCGGAAGCGGACGGCATCAAGGCCCGTGCCGAGGCTCTCGGAACCAACCAAGAGGCCGTTATCTCCCAACAGCTCGCGGAGAACATGCCTGCGATCGTGGCAGCCGCGGCTGAACCCTTTGCCCACGTGGGTAACCTGACGGTCCTGAACGGCGGCGAGGGCCTTAACAGCATGGTGGGTGGGATCCTGTCCCAGGTGGGCAACTACCTGCCGTCGATCACAGCAGCGCTCAAGAACGGCAAGGAACCGCCCAAGCGGCCCACCAAAACCCCTGATGTGTAGGGACACCGATGCACAAAGAGGTTGATCGGAGCCTGACGGGCAAAATCGGTAGGGTCACGGGTCGTATCGGGCCAGGCACTGTGGGGGAAGTGATGCTGCCGTTCCACGGCGGCACAAGCGCATTCCACGCGCATCCATTCGACAAGAGCAGTGTTTTCAACGTGGGTGACGAGGTGCTTGTCATCTACTACGAGCCGCCCGGGACCGTATTCGTTGACGAGCTGCCGGACGTTCTGAAGGCTGCCAGATAAAACAACTGAGGGCGGCTAAGCAGCCGCCCTCAGTTGTCTCAGTGAATCTCGGTTGCTCAGCCCAGCGGCGGAGCTCCCACGCTGTCGTACATCGCGTAGTCGTCGGTGGTGACCGATCCGTTGCTGAACAAGCTCAACCCGAAACTGATGGCAGTGGCCCCGGCGGGAAGTGCCGGCGTCGTGAAGCTTGCCTGTGTGTAGGTAGTGGCGGTATTCAGCCACGGTCCGGAGGTCCAGTACACCCAGTTGTTCGAGGCGTCACGGTAATACAAAGCGAACTGTGTGACGGCTGTGGAGGTGTACCAGACACGTACCGAGTAGGTGTGTCCTGCGACGGCCGCAGGTGGGCAGGTACTGGTGTCCATTGTGGGCAGCAGTTTCGCGTCACCGCTGGAGTATCCAGTGATGGTGAGTTTCTCCGCTTTGGTACCAGTGTGCGCGGTAGCAACCGTGCTGAACGTGGCGGTGTTCGTGCCGTATCCGCCGGCCTGCCAGCACTGCGGGAACGAGCCCGTACCGGCCGTTTCAAGGCTGGGGTTTTGTACCAGGTTGCCGCCGGCTGGTGGTGGCGGCGGTGGCGGTGGCGGTGTGCCGACGTCGAACATCTCGTAGTCATCGGTGGTGAGCGTGCCGTTGCTGAACAGGTTCAACCCGAAGCTTATGCCGCTCGCGCCAGTAGGCAGTGGAGGCGTTGTCCACGTGGCCTTTTGAAAGGTCGTGGCCGCTGAGAACCAGGGGCTCGATGTCCAGTACTTCCATGAGCCCACGCCGATCCGGTAGTAGAGCTCGAATTGGGTGCTTGTGGTCGATTTATACCAGGCACCTATTGAATAGGAGTTCCCGGGTGTGGCTGTGGGTGAGCACCCGCCTAGGTCAAGGGTAGGCAACAGCTTGGCGTCGCCGTCGACATAGTTGGAGACCACGAGCTGTTCGGCGACTTTTCCTGTGTGTGCCTGCCTGACGGTGGAGAAGGCTGCCGTGTTGGTGCCGTAGCCTGCGGCGGCCCAGCACTGCGGAGCCCCGTTGACCAAGGTTTCAAGGCTTGGGTTCTTGACCAGGTTGCCGGTACCCTCCGGTGGCGCCGGCGGTCCCGAGACGAGCGGCTTGACGGTTCCGCCAATCACTTGGGCCACCGTCTTGACCGTGGTGGTTGCGGGCCGGGACTTGAGCCACGCGGCGAACTGGTTGAACAGGGTCGGAGTGATGTTCAGCGGATCCGTGCTGGTAGCTGAAATGTGGTGGAAGGTGAGTTGGACCCACCCGCCTGCCGGCTCCGCCTGAGTGACGGACTTTTGGAGGTCCGCCAGGGTCCAAGTGTTGTCGACTTCATCCGGGGCCGCGGTGTTGTACGGGTTGGCCGGGGGGATGGTCTCCGCGAGCGGGCACCCCGCGCAGCTGAACCGCGTCTTGATGTCACCAAGATTGCGGGCGCTATTGAACCCGCAGTTCTTGACTACGGTTTCGAGGGATGCGTTCTCGGCAGCGAACGGGTACGCGAAGTCCGTGATCGTGAATCCAAGGTTTGTGAGGTTCACCCTGTCGTTGCAAATCTGGCGTGTTGCCTCATCCAGCGTCACTGTGGTCAGGTCCGGGTGGGTAACGGTGTGGCCGGCAATCTCATTGCCGTTCGCCACGAGGCCCTGCATGTCGCTCGTCGTCATGTAATTGGGGTTGTTGATGAATCCGGACGGCGTGAAGAAAGTACCCACCAGGCCCAGGCTCTGCATGGTCTGCGCGGCGTTGAGTTGGTCGGCATTTGCGTCGTCAAAGGTCAACGTGACGACGGTTGGATTAGCGGCTTGGGCCGCGGGTGCAGTGATGCCGGCGGTGACGCCGGTGAAAGCAAATACCACTACAACGGTGGAGAACCACGTAAACCATTTACCGGGGATTGAGCTGCTGCGGGGATTTCGGACAGCGGAATTAGTGGATGATTCTACGCTGCCA